>NZ_JBEZXS010000030.1:0-113519 GCF_040638185.1 Streptomyces sp. NPDC026672 | reverse complement strand
ACACCACCACTCTCCCCCACCCCCCCCCCCTCCCGATCTGTCTTGCACCTGCCCGCCTCCGACCGGCGCCCCCGCCGGCCGCGGAGGGTGGGGGTGGGCCCCCGGCCCGGGGGGCGGGCCCACCACCCGCTCGCGCAGGCGGACGACGGCACAGGCACATCGCGGCGCCCCGGCCCACCCGGCCGGGGCGCCGCCCCGTTCCCGGTGCTAGACCAGGCCGGCCGCGTCCAGGAAGACGGCGGCCGTCGAGGTCAGCAGGCCGTCGTCCAGGCGTTCGACGCCGGAGCCGGCACGAGCGCTCGCGCCGTCGTAGAGGATCATCAGCCGGCGGGCGAGGAGCTCGGGCTCACGGACACCGCCCCGCTCGGCCTCGGCACGGAACATCGTCCCCATCCGTGCCTTCAGCTCGCGGGCGACCACGCCGGCCGGATGGCCGGGGTCCTTGATCTCGACCAGCACCGAGAGGTACGGGCAGCCGTGGTACCGCGGCTCCACGGACAGCTTCTCCAGCCGCTCGAAGACGTACATGATCCGCTCGCGCGGCGTCAGCGACTCCGGGTCGGCCGGCTCGAACTCCGCGGTGATCGACGGCGCCTGCCGGAGCAGGCTCTCGGCCAGCACCTCGTCCTTGCTCTCGAACTGCTGGTACATCGAGCGCTTGGACACCCCCGCCGCCCTGCACAGCGCCTCGACGCCGACGAAGACGCCTTCGCGGTA
Organism: Streptomyces sp. NPDC026672; assembly: GCF_040638185.1. Lineage (NCBI taxonomy): Bacteria > Bacillati > Actinomycetota > Actinomycetes > Kitasatosporales > Streptomycetaceae > Streptomyces > Streptomyces sp. NPDC026672. Next base: position 112,802 of record NZ_JBEZXS010000030.1, on the reverse strand, counting down.
GAACAGCTGGGCGGCCGCGTCGAGCAGCCGGTCCCTGGGGGACGCCTTGTCAGTGGTGGCCATACCCCCGAGGGTACCGCGGCCCGATCGGGAGGAAACCGACCGTTGTGCACGGCCGCGGGCCGGTGGAACGAGGGTGACAGCAGCGCTGACCAAGCGCTTAGATAGACCTCTGGACGCCGTTCCCGACCCAGCCGGAGGTCCCGTTGTTCACGTCCGTCGACGACGTCTCCGCGCGCCTCGCCGCGACCGGCTACCTCGCCTCGCGCGCGGTCGCCACCACCGTCTTCCTCGCCGCGCGCCTCGGCAAGCCGCTGCTGGTGGAGGGCCCCGCGGGCGTCGGCAAGACCGAACTGGCCAAGGCCGTCGCCGAGGTCACCGGCGCCCGGCTGATCCGGCTCCAGTGCTACGAGGGCGTCGACGAGTCCCGCGCCCTGTACGAGTGGAACCACGCCAAGCAGCTGCTGCGCATCAGCGCGGGCCGCGACGAGAGCTGGGACGAGACGCGCACCGACGTCTTCGGCGAGGAGTTCCTGCTGCCCCGCCCGCTGCTGACCGCCATCCGGGGCGACGACCCCAAGGTGCTGCTGATCGACGAGACCGACAAGGCCGACGTCGAGATGGAGGGCCTGCTCCTGGAGGTGCTCAGCGACTTCCAGGTGACGGTGCCCGAGCTGGGCACGATCACCGCCACCCGCCGGCCCTTCGTCGTGCTCACCTCCAACGCCGGCCGCGAGCTCTCCGAGGCGCTGCGCCGCCGCTGCCTGTTCCTGCACATCGGCTTCCCCGACGAGGAGCTGGAGCGGCGGATCGTCCGGCTCAAGGTGCCCGGACTGCCCGAGGCGCTGGCCGAGTCGGTGGTCCGGGTGATCGGCGCGCTGCGCGCGATGGACCTGCGCAAGGTGCCCTCCGTCGCGGAGACGGTCGACTGGGCGCACACCCTGCTGGAGCTCGGCGCCGACACCCTGGACGAGACGGTCGTGCGCGACAGCCTGGGCGTGATCCTCAAGCACCAGGACGACGTCCAGAAGGCGGCGGCCAAGCTCGACCTGGACGCCCTGTGAGTTCCCCGCCGGGTGTCGACGGGCGGCTGACCGGCCTGGTCGGCGCCCTGCGCGCGCACGGTGTGCGGATCGGCACCGGCGAGAGCGTCGACGCGGCCCGCGCGATGGAGGCGCTCGGCCTCGCGGACCGGGAGCTGCTGCGCGAGGGGCTGGCCGCGACACTGCTGCGCGCCGCCGCGCAGCGGGCCGTGTTCGACCCGGTCTTCGACCTGTACTTCCCGCGCGGTGTCGGCGGACCCGGCGGCCGGACGGCCGGACGGGAGGAACTGCGCGACCGGCTCGCGGCGGCGCTGGCCGACGACGACGGCCCCGCGCTGGCGGCGCTGGCGGCCGAGGCCGTCGACGGCCTCGGCGGGTACGGGAGTTCACCGGGGTCGCAGGGCTGGTCGTCGTACCAGGCCCTGGACCGGCTGCGCCCGCAGACGCTGCTGGCCCGGGTGCGTACGACGGTCCGCGAGCGGGACGGCGCCACCGGGTTCGCGGACCGGCTGCTCGACGACGAGATCCGGCGGCGCATCGAGGCGTTCCGCGCGCTGGTGGCGGCCGACGCGCGGCGACGGGTCGCCGAGCGGCGCGGGCGCGACGAGATCGCGCGGCGGGCGGTCGCCCCGACGCCCGACCGGGTGGACTTCCTCTCCGCGAGCCGGACGCAGCTGGCCGAGCTGCGCCGGACGGTCCAGCCGCTCGCCCGCAAGCTGGCGACCCGGCTCGCCGCGCGCCGCAGACGGGCCGCACGCGGCACGATCGACCTGCGCCGCACCCTGCGCGGCTCGCTGTCCACGGGCGGGGTGCCGATGCGGCCGGTGCTGCGCAGACGCCGTCCGGTGCGGCCCGAGCTGGTGCTGCTGTGCGACGTGTCGGGGTCGGTGTCCGGCTTCTCGGACTTCACGATGCTGCTGGTGCAGGCGCTGCACGACCAGTTCGGCAAGGTGCGGGTGTTCGCCTTCGTCAACCGGATCGACGAGGTGACCGGCCTGATCGGCCACGGCCGTGCCGACCCGGAGGGGCTGAGCGCCCGCATCCGCTCCGGGGCCACGCTGACGGGCTGGCACGGCAGCAGCGACTACGGCGTGGCACTGGGCGAGTTCGCGGAGCGGTACGGCGCGGCGGTCGGCCCGCGCACGACGGTGTTCGTGCTCGGGGACGCCCGGACCAACCAGAGCGACCCCAATCTTTCGGCGGTGCGCGAACTCGCCCGCCGCTCCCGCCGGCTGTACTGGCTCAACCCCGAGCAGCGGTCGCTGTGGGGCACGGGCGACTCGGTGGCGCCCGCCTACGCGGAGCTGGTCGAGATGCACGAGTGCCGGACGGCCCGGCAGCTGGGCGCACTGGTGGGACGACTGCTGCCGGTGTGACCCGCGGGGCGTCCCCGTGGTCGACTGGCCGTCCATCCGCGCGCACAGGAGGACGTACGACATGAGCGAGCCGACCGTGGACCTCGGCACCTTCCCGACCCCCGTGGAACCGGCGCCCCGGCTGGCCGCGGCGCTCGGGCTCGGGCCGGACGACCTGTGGGTCAAGCGCGACGACCTGACGGGGCTCGCCGGCGGCGGCAACAAGATCCGCAAGCTGGAGTGGACGGTCGGCGCGGCGCTGGCCGAGGGCGCGGACACGCTGGTCACCACGGGAGCGCCGCAGAGCAACCACGCCCGGCTGACGGCCGCCGCGGCGGCCCGCGCCGGGCTGGCCGCCGTCCTGGTGCTGCGCGGCACCCCGGGCTCGTCGCGCTCCGGGAACCTCGCCCTGGACGGACTGCTCGGGGCGCGGCTCGTCTGGGCGGGCGACGTGGACCGGGCGGGTCTCGACGCGGCGGCGGCCGGGGTGTGCGCGGCGTTGCGCGCGGACGGCGCGTGTCCCGCGCTCATCCCCTTCGGCGGGTCCAGCACGCTCGGGGCACGCGGGTACGTGCGGTGCGGCGAGGAGCTGCGCGCGCAGGTGCCGGGGCTGCGGACGGCGGTCGTCGCGCTGGGTTCCGGCGGGACGATGGCGGGGCTCGTCGCGTCGCTCGGCCCGGCCGCGGTGCTGGGTGTGGACGTGGGCGCGCTGGCCGAACCGGCGGCGGCCGCGGCCGGGTTCGCGGCGCCGCTGACGGACGGGGCGCTCGACGCGGGCCGGCTGCGGGTGCGCCACGACCAGGTCGGCGCGGGGTACGCGGCGCTCACCGGCCCGGTCCGCGAGGCGCTGCGCCTTGCCGCGCGCACCGAGGGCCTGATCCTCGACCCCACCTACACGGGCCGGGCGCTGGCCGGGCTGGCCGCGGCCGTCCGGGACGGCGACGTACGGCCGGGCGAGCGGACCGTGTTCGTGCACACGGGCGGTCTGCCGGGCCTGTTCGGACACCCGGAGGCCGTGGCGTACGCCGAGGAGGGCACCGGCGTCTACGGCGCCTGACGGCGTCCGACCGGTCGGCACCGGGCCGCCGCTCCTCCCCCGGGACTACGTCCTCTCCCCGATGCCGCTCCGCCGTGCCGCGCCCTACCCTGCGAGTACGCCACGGGGGGGGGAGGGCCCGATGAAGGCAGTCGTCCAGGACCGGTACGGCGGGCCGGAGACGCTGAGGGTCGACGAGGTGGAGCGGCCCGCGGAGGCCGACGGGCGGGTGCTCGTGCGGGTGCGGGCGGCCGGGGTCAACGCCTACGACTGGCATCTGATGCGCGGCGACCCCTATGTGGCCCGGCTGGCCCTCGGCCCGCGCCGGCCGCGGCAGCGGATCAGGGGCCGGGACTTCGCGGGAGAGGTGGTGGCCGTCGGCGCGGGCGGTTCGGACCTGCGGCCGGGCGACGAGGTGTTCGGCGAGGTCGACGGCACGTTCGCGCAGTACGTCTCGGTGCCGGAGGGCTGGGTGGAGCGCAAGCCGGCCAATCTGTCCTTCGTACAGGCGGCGACCCTGCCACTGGCCGGGAACACGGCCCTGCGCGCGCTGCGGGACACGGCGGGTGTGCGGCCGGGGCAGCGGGTGCTGGTCAACGGGGCCTCGGGCGGGGTGGGCACGTTCGCCGTGCAGATCGCCAAGGTGCTGGGCGCCGAGGTGACGGCCGTGTGCGGCGCGCGCAACGCGGGCATGGTCCGCTCGCTGGGCGCGGACCACGTCGTCGACTACACCCGGGAGGACTTCACCCGGTCGGGGCGCCGCCACGACGTGGTGCTCGACCTGGTGGGCGAGCGCGGGATCGGCGCGCTGCGGCGGGCGGTGACCCCGGACGGGACGCTGGTCCTGGCGGGCGGGGGCCGCCCCGGCCGGGTCCTCGGGGCGGCCGGACTGACGCTCAGGGGGACGCTCGTCGCCCCGTTCGTACGACAGCGGGTGCGTCCCCTGATGGGTCCGGCACCGAGCCGGGAGGTGCTGGCGCGGGTGCGGGAGCTGGCCGAGTCGGGGCGCCTGGTACCGGTGATCGACCGGACGTTCGCCCTGGCGGAGGCGGCGGAGGCCATCCGCCACCTGGAGGTCGAACACGCCCGCGGCAAGGTGGTCGTCACGATGTGAACCGGGCCCGGCGGGCGAGTGCCCCACGGCGACGCGCACGCCGCGGGGCACTCCTCGGACCGGCTCTCGCTACGTGTCCTGCGCCTTCGCGTAGTCCTGCGCCATCGCGCCCGCGAAGTCGTAGAGCACGACCTGTTCGTCGCCCACGACCCAGGCGTCGTGCCCGGGCGGGCACACGAAGACGTCGCCGGGGCCCACCTCGCCCTCGCCGCCGTCGTCCATGCTCAGGTGCAGCCGTCCCTGGACCACGAAGCCGTTGTGGTGGATCATGCAGGTCTCGGTGCCCGCGATCGGTGCCACGGACTCGGTCCAGCGCCAGCCGGGTTCGAAGGTGGCCACGGCGAAGTCGAGCCCGGTCATGTGCACGGCTTCGAGGTGGCCGCGGGGGAAGTCGCGCCGCTCGTCCGGCTTGTCGACCGTCTTCACTTCCAGCATCACGGAGTCCTCCCTTCCGGCCGCTCACCACGGCCGGGGACCGGCTCCCGCCACCCGGTGACCACCGCCGGCCCCGACGCTCCGACGACAACCGACCCCACCAATCCATCGTCCGCCCGCCACTCCGGTACCGCCATTCGGGTGAACGGTCGCGGTCGGTGGCGGGCGAAGGGCCCGGACTACGCCTCGGGGTGGGCGAGTTGGATGTCGTGGTCGTCCGTGCCGCCGCCGGTGACGGTCAGCGCGGTGGCCTGCGGAGGGTAGCCGGCGGCGATCACCGTGTACGGGCCGGAGTCCAGGTCGGTGAAGGCGTACGCCCCGTCCGCGCCGGTGGTCGTCGTGGCGACGACGTTGCCCGCGGCGTCCACCAGGGTCACCCGCGCGTCCGCGAGCGGCTCGCCGGACCCCCGTACGGTGCCGCGCACCTGGGCCCCCGGCCGCAGTTCGACCTCCACGCGGGTGGTCCCGGCCGCGCCCATCTCCACGGGCAGCGCGACGGGGCGGTGCTTGGGCGAGTTGACGGCGAGGGTCACGGGGCCCGGCACCAGGTCGTCGATCCGGAACTCCCCGAGCGTGTCGGTGCGCCCGCCGGCGAGCACGTCCCCGCGCACGTCCGCCACGACGACCACGGCCCCGGCGACCGGCGCCCCGCTGTCGGCGGAGCGCACCGTGCCGACGAGCCCGCTGCCGCCGCCGAGCAGCAGGTCGTACGTCACCGGCGCGGCCCCGACCAGGAGCGTGGTCGCCTGCGGCCGGCAGCCGTCGGCGGAGGCGATGAGGACGTACGTCCCCTCCCCCGGCGCCTCGACGGTGTACGACCCGTCGGGCCGGGCGAGCGAACGGCCCGACGGCCGCCCCTCCACGGTGATCAGGGTCACCGCGGCCCCCGGCGCGGGCGCCCCGTCGGCACCGCGCACCAGACCGCTGACGGGGACACCACCACGGGCCGCGCCCCCGGCCACGGCCTCCGGCACCGACGGGGCCGGGGCCTGCTCGACGCCGACGGCCCGCTCCGCCGCGCCGGCCGGAACCGGCTCCCGCGCGGCCGACTCCGGCTCCCCGGCCTCGGCCGGCCGCCGTCGCGGAATGAACGCGGCGACCAGCAGCGCCAGCACGGCCGCTCCCGAACCCACCCCCAGAACCACCTTGAAGCCGTTCTCCGAGGGCAGCGCGACCCCCGCGAACGGGGTCGTCAGCTGGGCCAGGATCACCCCGGCGACCGCGCTCGCGGTGGACGTGCCGATGGACCGCATCAGGGTGTTGAGGCTGTTCGCCGCGGCCGTCTCGTGCGCGTCGACCGCGCCCATGATGAGCGCGGGCATCGCACCGTAGGCGAACCCGATGCCCGCGCCGATCACGCAGGACACCACGACGAGCTGCCACACGGCGTGCATGAACGGGATGCCGAGCCCGTAGCCGACGGCCACGATCACCGCGCCGCACATCAGGGTCACCTTCGGCCCCCGGGTCCGGGAGACGAAGGCGGAGACGGGCGCCGTCGCCATCATCACCAGTCCGGTGGGCGCCATGACCAGACCGGCGTTCAGCAGCGACTGCCCCAGACCGTAGCCGGTCGCCCTGGGCAACTGGAGGAGCTGCGGAAGCACCAGGGACATCGCGAACATCGAGAACCCGAAGGCGACCGAGGCGAGGTTGGTGACCAGGACCTGGCGGCGGGCGGTCGTGCGCAGGTCCACCAGCGGCTGCCGGGTGCGCAGTTCGTAGCGGCCCCAGGCCACGAGGACGACGACGGCCGCCCCGAACAGGCCGAGCGTGGTGCCGCTGTCCCAGCCCCAGTCGGCGCCCTTGGAGATCCCGAGCAGCAGACAGACCAGCCCGGCCGCCATGCCGAGCGCGCCCACCAGGTCGAAGCGCCCGCCGGCGCGCACCTTCGACTCCGGCACGCACCCGCGGACGAGCACGGCGGCGACCGCGCCCAGCCCGGCCGAGGTCCAGAACAGCATGTGCCAGTCGAAGTGGTCGGCGATAAGCGCGGCGGCGGGCAGGCCGAGGGCACCGCCGACGCCGAGGGAGGCGCTCATCAGGGCGGTGGCGGAGCCGAGCCGCTCGGCGGGCAGTTCGTCGCGCATGATGCTGATGCCGAGCGGGATCACCCCGGCGGCGAGCCCCTGGAGCGCCCGGCCGGTGATCATCGGGACGAGCGTGTCGCTGAGGGCCGCCGTGACCGAGCCCGCGACCAGCATGACGAGGCTGGTCAGCAGCATCAGCCGCTTGCCGTACATGTCGCCGAGCCGTCCCATGACGGGTGTGGCGACGGCCGCCGCGAGGAGCGTGGCGGTGACGGCCCACGCCGCGTCCGAGGCCGACGCGTCCAGCAGCCGGGGCAGTTCGGGCACGATCGGGATGATCAGGGTCTGCATCAGCGAGACCACGATCCCGCCGAAGGCCAGCACCGCGACGACGAGGTGGGCGCGCGGTGCGACCGACTCCCCGGGTTGCGCGGTCCGGGGGTGTGCGTGGGACATGGTCCAGCCTCCGTGGGGGGGCGCTCGGATCGGCGATCCCCCGAATGTAAGTCAGTTGATTGACTTAAGCAAGGAGCGTCGGATTCCATGGCCACGGGGTGAAGGACACGCACATGCGCGACCCCATCCGCCCACGGGGCGGGGGCAGTTGGGGTGCCCCTCCGGTGTTCTGGGCGGGTCGGCGCCGGTGACCGCTAAGTTGGGCCGCATGAGCAACCTTGACCGGGCTCCCGTACCGAGCGTGTGCGGCGGCCGCGGATTCGTCGTCGCCGAACCCGTCCGCGAGCTGCTGAGCCCCCGCCACGTGAGACTCGGCGGCTCGACCGAGGTGCGCCGGCTGCTGCCGAATCTCGGACGCCGCATGATCGGCGCGTGGGCGTTCGTCGACCACTACGGGCCCGACGACATCGCCGACGAGCCCGGCATGCAGGTCCCGCCGCATCCGCACATGGGGCTCCAGACGGTCAGCTGGCTGCACGAGGGCGAGGTGCTGCACCGCGACTCGACCGGCAGCCTCCGGACCATCCGCCCCCGGGAGCTCGGGCTGATGACCTCGGGCCGGGCGATCAGCCACTCCGAGGAGAGCCCGCGCCCGCACGCCCGCCTCCTGCACGGGGCGCAGCTGTGGGTCGCCCTCCCCGACGCGCACCGGCACACCGAGCCGAGGTTCGAGCACCACGCCGAGCTGCCGCTGGTCACCGCGCCCGGACTGCGGGCGACCCTGGTCCTGGGCACCCTGGACGGCGCGACCTCGCCCGGCACGGCGTACACCCCGATCGTGGGCGCGGACCTGGCGCTGGAGGGCGGGGCGGACGTACGGCTGCCGCTCGAACCGGACTTCGAGTACGGGGTGCTGTCGATGTCCGGCGAGGTGCACGTCGACGGTGTGCCGGTGCTGCCGGGTTCCCTCCTCTACCTCGGCTGCGGCCGGACCGAACTTCCCCTGCGGGCCGAGTCGGACGCGGGCCTGATGCTCCTCGGCGGCGAGCCCTTCGAGGAGGAGCTGATCATGTGGTGGAACTTCGTCGGACGCACCCGGGCAGAGATCGAGCAGGCCCGGGAGGACTGGACGAAGGGCACCCGCTTCGGCGAGGTCCACGGTTACGCCGGCGCCCCGCTCCCGGCCCCGGACCTCCCGGCGACCCCCCTGAAGCCCCGCGGCCGAACCCGCTGACCGGGGAGGTCGCCCGGCCCGCCGACCCCGGCCCGCCACCCGGCCAGGTAGTGGAATATTCAACCAGCGTGCTCCGTTGTGGCGGTCGAAGGAGGTCGGTGTGGACACGACGTACTACGAGCACGGAACCGCGGCGGAGCGCTGGGAGCGGGCGCGGCAGTTCTTCGACGCCAAGGACTACACGGGCGCGGCACGCGTCCTGGTGAGCCTGGTCGAGGAGGTGCCGGAGCTGACCGGCCCCCGGCTGCTGCTCGCCCGCGCCTACTACCACTCCGCCCAACTGCGCCGCGCCGAGGCCGAGTTGCGGGTGGTCGTCGAGCGCGACCCGGTGGAGCACTATGCCCGGCTGATGCTGGGCCGCACCCTCCAGCGGCAGTCGCGGCACGAGGAGGCCGAGTCCCATCTGAGGATCGCCTCGGCGCTCGCCGGGGAGTTCCCGGAGGACTGACACGGCGGCGGACAGGACGGCGGTGCGGTGCGCGGGGCCCGGTTCCGGAAGGACCGGGCCCTCGCCGTGCGGTCACAGCGGTGTCGCCGCGTGCAGGATCAGGACCAGGGTGATCGCCGAGTTCGCCGAGGACATCGCCGACATCAGCGTGCCGGCGGCGGCACCCCACACGGCGAGGCCGACCGCCGTGAACGTGGACGGCCAGCTCCGGGCGGCCGGCGCGGGCCGGAGCAGCGCGGCGACCCGGCGCGGCACCGGACCGGCCGCGGCGAGCGCGGCCAGGGTCGGTACCGGGGTGGCGGCGGACAGCAGGGCCGCCCGGCCGATCGCGCGGGCGACCGTGCGCCGGTCGCCCACCGCCCGCGCCGCCTCCTCGTCCGCCCAGCGCTCGGCCGTGTAGAGGACGGCGGTGCGCAGCGGCCGCAGGAACGGGTTGGCGCGGGCCGCCAGGTGCACGGCGAGCAGATGGCGGTGGTGCCGGGCGGCGAGATGGGCGCGCTCGTGGGCGAACAGGGCGCGGCGCTCGGCCGGCTCCAGCCCGGCGAGCAGCCCGGTGGTGACGACGACCCGGCCGGGGGTGCCGGGCAGGGCGTAGGCGTAGGGCGCGGTGTCGGGCAGGACGGCCACGGTGGAACCGGGCAGCCCGGTCAGCGCGCGGTGCGCTCCGTTCGTGACGCGCCGGTGCCGCGCCAGGGTGCGCGCGCAGGCGGCGGCGACCAGGGCGAGGGCGGGGATGGCGGCGCGGCCCGCCACCTCGTCGTGCGGGACGGCCGCGCGTACCTCCGGGTCGGACCAGCCGTCCGGGAGCGGGTTGCCGGGCAGTTGGGCCGTGCCGACGACCATGAGCAGGCCGAGGCAGAGCGTGCTGCACACGGCCATGACCACGGCGACCGCGGTCAGCAGCCGGGTGGCCGTGCGCGGATGGAGGTGCACCTCGGCGAGCCGGGCCACCGGCCAGGCGGACAGCGGCAGCACCAGCGGCAGGAAGACGAAGACGCCCATGGGACGTCAGTCTTCCGTACCGCCGGGCTCGTCGTGTGCGGCGCCCCGGCCGTTCGTACGGCCCGGCCGCGTCCCGCCGGCCGTCTCCAGCAGGTCCCTCAGCACCTGTTCGTCGCCGGGCGGCAGGGCGGTGACGAAGCTGGCCAGGACGGCCTCGCGGTCGTGTTCGCCGTCCAGCAGCCGGCGCATGCGCAGGGCCGCGAGCCGTGCCACGTCGGCGGTGGGCGTCCACACGAAGGAGCGGCCCCGGCGTTCGCGGGAGACGACGTCCTTGGCGAGCAGCCGGGTCAGGATGGTGACGACGGTGGTGTAGGCGAGGTCGCCGCCGAGCCGCTCCTGCACCCAGGCGGCGGTGACCGGTCCCTCGGCCTCGCGGAGCGCGCCCAGCACCTGCCCCTCCAGCTCGCCCTGGCCGCGCCGGCGGGCCCTGCCGGGTTCCTGCGCCATGTCCCGTGCTCCCTTCCGGCGTCGGCGTGTCGGAACACGCTACTTCACACGACGGCCCGCGGCGCGCCTCGGGGCGTACCGGCGCCCGGGGCGTACCGGCGGCGGACGGCGGGCCGCGTGGCATGCTGGCGCGATGAACTCCCCCAGTGATCGCGCCCCCCTGGCCGAGCGGGTCGAGGAACTCCTCGCCGTCCCGGGCCCGTTGACCGTCGTCGCGGCCGGCGACCCGGTCCTGCGCCGCTCGGGCGTGCCGTACGAGGGCCAGTTGGACCCGGACCTGTTCGCCCGGTTCGTCGAGGCGCTGCGCCGCACGATGCACGCGGCGCCCGGTGTGGGGCTCGCCGCGCCGCAGGTCGGGGTGGAGCTGCGGGTCGCGGTGATCGAGGACCCGGCGCCGGTGCCGGAGGAGGTACGGGTGGCGCGGGGCCGGGTGCCGCAGCCGTTCCGGGTGCTGGTCAATCCGTCGTACGCGGCGGTCGGCGAGGAGCGGGCCGCGTTCTTCGAGGGCTGTCTGAGCGTGCCGGGCTGGCAGGCCGTGGTGGCCCGGCACGCCCGGGTGCGGGTGCGGGCCGAGGACGAGCACGGGCGGCCGGTGGACGACGTGTTCGAGGGCTGGCCCGCGCGGATCGTGCAGCACGAGACGGACCATCTCGACGGCCTGCTCTACCTGGACCGCGCGGAGCTGCGCTCGCTGTCCTCGAACGCGGCCGTGGCGGAGCGCTGGGCCCAGCCGACGCCCGAACGGGCCGCGGCGGCACTGGACTTCGAGCTGCCGTAGCCGCCGCGGGCGCGGGCCCGGCCGGGGCCGTTCCCCGCGCGCCCTCGGGTCGTGTGCGGGGAACGGCGGCGGGCCGGGATCACCGGTCCCGGTAGGCCTCCAGCAGCCGCAGCCAGATCTCGCTGATCGTCGGGTACGACGGCACCGCGTGCCACAGCCGGCTGATCGGGACCTGCCCGGCCACGGCGACGGTCGCGGAGTGGATCAGCTCCCCGACGCCCGGTCCGACGAAGGTGACCCCGCGCAGGATCTCCTCCTCCACGTCGACGACCATGCGGGCACGGCCCTTGTAGCCCTCGGCGTAGAGCCCCGCGCCCGCGACGGACGCGAACTCGACGTCGACGGCGCGCACCCGGTGGCCGGCCTGTTCGGCCTCGGCCAGGGAGAGGCCGACGGCGCCCGCCTCCGGGTCGGTGAAGACGACCTGGGGCACGGCGTGGTGGTCGGCGGTGGCGGCGTGCGCGCCCCAGGGGTCCGTCTCCAGGAGGGGGACGCCGGAGGCACGGGCGGCGATGGCGGCGCCCGCGATGCGCGCCTGGTACTTGCCCTGGTGGGTGAGCAGGGCGCGGTGGTTGACGTCGCCGACGGCGTAGAGCCATTCGCTGCCGGTGACCCGCAGGCTGTCGTCGACGGTCAGCCAGGAGCCCGGCTCCAGGCCGACGGTCTCCAGGCCGATGTCCTCGGTGCGCGGGACGCGGCCGGTGGCGAAGAGGATCTCGTCGGCCTCGACGCGGTCCCCGGCGTCCGTGGTGACCACGACGGTGCCGTCCTCCCGGGTCACCGAGCGCACGGAGGTGCCGAGGCGGACGTCGACGCCGGCCTCGGTGAGGGAGTCGGCGACCAGTTCGCCGGCGAAGGGCTCCATCCGCGACAGCAGGCCCTTGCCGCGGACCAGCAGGGTGACCCGGGAGCCCAGGGCCTGCCAGGCGGTGGCCATCTCGGTGGCGACCACACCGCCGCCGACCACGACGAGCCGTCCGGGTGCGCTCTGGGCGCTGGTGGCCTCCCGGCTGGTCCAGGGCTTCACCTCGGCGAGGCCGGGCAGGTCGGGGAGTTGGGCGGAGGTGCCGGTGGCCACGGCGACGGCGCGCCGGGCGGTGAGGGTGGTGACCGCGCCGTCGGTGCCGGTCACGGTGACCGTGCGGGGGCCGGCGAGGCGGCCCTGGCCGCGGTACAGGTCGGCGCCGACGCCGTCGAGCCACCGGACCTGGCCGTCGTCCTTCCAGTGCGAGGTGTAGTCGTTCCTGCGGGCGAGCACCGCGGCGACGTCGAGGGGGCCCTGAACGGCCCGGTCGAGACCGGGCAGCCGGCGGGCGTCGGCGCGGGCGATGACCGGGCGCAGCAGTGCCTTGCTGGGCATGCACGCCCAGTAGGAACACTCGCCGCCGACCAGTTCGCTCTCCACGATCGCGGTGGAGAGGCCGGCCGCGCGGGTGCGGTCGGCGACGTTCTCCCCCACGGGCCCGGCCCCGAGCACCACGACGTCGTACGCGATGGATTCCGTTTCCGTCATGGGATCAGTCTGGTGGGTGGTGTGCCGGGTGGCCACACGGGTACGTGCGCGGAATACCCGCCCGGGCGACCGTGTTGTGCCCACGGCTTCGCTCCCCACCCCAGGAAGAGGGATTCACCCATGAGCAGCACCGTGGAGCTCACCAAGGAGAACTTCGACCAGACGGTCACCGAGAACGGGTTCGTCCTGATCGACTTCTGGGCGTCCTGGTGCGGGCCGTGCCGGAGTTTCGCGCCGGTGTATGAGAAGGCCGCGCAGGACAACCCGGATCTGGTGTTCGGCAAGGTGGACACGGAGGCGCAGCCGGAGCTCGCGGCGGCCTTCGGCATCCAGTCGATCCCGACGCTCATGATCGTCCGTGACCAGGTGGCCGTGTTCGCGCAGCCGGGCGCGCTGCCGGAGGCGGCGCTCAGCGATGTGATCGGCCAGGCCCGCAAGCTGGACATGGACGAGGTCCGCAAGGCGGTCGCCGCGCAGCAGGCGCAGGGCGACGGCGCGGGCGAGGAGTAGAGGAGCGGCGGCCGGCCGCGGCACAGCCGGCCGGCGCGGTGCTCGGGGCCGGTCCACCGTTCCTGGCGTCCCCTCGGGGGGCGGCGCCGGGGCGGCGGACCGGCCCCTGTGCGTACGGTGACCGTCTCCCACGCGGGCGGGCCGGCACGGGCGGGTCAGCCGGAGTCGCGGCTCACCATGGACGCGCCGAGGACCTTGCGGACCTCCGGCGGGGCCTCCGGGTCGCGGACGGCGTGGTCGACCAGTTCGGCGAGTTCGCGGCCGGAGGGCAGTTCGACGTGGACGGTGCTGAGGCGCGGGCGCAGCAGCCTGCCGAGCATCAGGTTGTCGGCGCCGACGACGGCGGTGTCCTCGGGGACGCGCAGTCCCTCGTCCTGGAGGGCACGCATCAGGAGCATGGCGTACTCGTCGTTGTACGCGAACACCGCGTCGAGGCCCGACGCGCGCCAGCGGGCGGCGAGTCGCGCGGCGTCCCCTTCCTCGTAGGCGAGGGGCAGTTCGGTCACCGCGGCGTCGGTGCCGTGCACGGCCCGGCGCACACCGTCGAGGCGGGGGCGGGAGTACGCCTCCAGACCCGGCTCGCGCGGCACGACGACGCCGATGCGGCGGCGGCCACGGGCGAGCAGGTGGGTGCCCGCGCAGTGGCCGACGCTCTCGTGGTCCATCAGCAGGGCGTGGGCGCCCTCGACGCGTCCGGGACCGAGGGTGACGACGGCGCGGGCTCCGGCGCGCCGGAGGACGGTGACACCCTGGGGGCCGAGTCCGTCACCGGGGACGAGGACGGCGACGGGGCGCAGCTCGGCCCAGGCGCGGGCGGCCTCGTCGCCGCGCAGGGCGACGCTGCCGTACTGCACCACCGTGTAGTCGAGGCGGCCGAGCGCCCATTGGAGTTCGTTGACGAACCGGCTGTAGAGGGGGCCCACCGGGACGGCGGGCGCGGGCATGAGGACCATGCGGCTGTGGCCGGCGCGCAGGCTGCGCGCGGCGGCGTGGGGGACGTACCCGAGTTCCCTGGCGGCTTCGTGGACACGGCGGCGCGTGGGCTCGCTGATCCGTACCGCGCTGGTGTTGTTCAGGACGTACGAGACGGTCGCGCGCGAGACGCCGGCCAGCCGGGCCACATCGGCGCTCGTGGGCACGGAGCGCGGTGCGGGCGACGCGGACGGGGTCGTGTTCGGTATCTGCACCATGACGTACCGCATCTTGGCAGAAGCCGAGAGCGACGGGACGACCGGGGGATCCCGGTTCAGGATCGGACGAATCCGGCCCTGGTGGGAGGGGTCGCGGGCGAGGGCCGGGCGGTCCCGGCGGTCGATCGGGCGAGCCCGGCCGACGGGCGAAGGGTCCCGGCCGTCAGATGAGGGGGTCCGGGCGGGTCACGCGGGTGACCAGGTCGAGCCAGCCGGACTCCAGGCGCTCCAGGGACATCCCGCACTGCCGGGTCAGATGGTGGACGAGGACCGGGCTGAGGTAGCCCATCAGCGTCTGGGCCAGCAGTTCGTCGTCGGCGCCGGGCACCGCCTCCCGCAGCAGCAGCGCCACATGGCTGTGCATGACGCGGCGGGGCGGGGACGAGAAGCGGCGACTGGCCTCGGGCTCGGCGGCCAGCTGGAGGTCCAGTTCGTCCACGAGGCGGCGCAGGATCGCGACGCCGAACGCGCGGAGCCGGTCCACGGGCGGGGCGCCGGGCCCGAGCGGCGGGGGGCCGGTCATGAACGCGGCCTGGAAGTTGCGCTCGGCGTGGTCGAGCAGCGCCATCAGCAGGCCGTTGCGGTCGCCGAAGCGGCGGAAGACGGTGCCCTTGCCGACGGAGGCCGCGGCGGCGACGGCCTCCATCGTCAGCTGCGCGGCCCCGTGCTCCCGGACCAGGCGGGCCGCGGCCTCCAGCAGCCGGGCGCGGTTGCGCGCGGCGTCGGCGCGCAGGCAGGGCTCGTCCTCGGCGGCGCCCACTTCGAGCAACTCGGGCGCGTCCGCGGGCTCCTGAGGCTTCGGGAAGGGCGGCAGGACGCTGGGCATGAAGACAGCGTAAAGCATCGGGAACAAAACTGGACCGTGGTCCGGTTAGGCTGGTAGAACATTAAACGGACCTTGGTCCGGATCGTAACGGCTATGTTTCAGCACTTTGGGAGTCCACATGTCTGTTCGTATCCTGGCGCTCGTCGGCAGCCTGCGCGCCGGCTCGCACAACCGCCAGCTCGCGGAGGCGGCCGTCAAGCTCGCTCCCGAGGGCGCCGAGGTCGAGCTCTTCGAGGGCCTGGCCGACATCCCGTTCTACAACGAGGACATCGACGTCGAGGGCAACGTGCCCGAGGCCGCCGCCAAGCTGCGTGCCGCCGCCAAGGCCTCCGACGCGTTCCTGTTCTTCTCCCCCGAGTACAACGGCACCATCCCGGCCGTCCTCAAGAACGCCATCGACTGGCTGTCCCGCCCCTACGGCGACGGCGCCTTCGGCGGCAAGCCGGTCGCCGTCGTCGGCACCGCCTTCGGCCAGTTCGGCGGCGTGTGGGCGCAGGACGAGACCCGCAAGGCCGTCGGCATCGCGGGCGGCAAGGTGCTGGAGGACGTCAAGCTGTCGATCCCCGGCTCCGTGACCCGCTTCGCCGACACGCACCCGTCCGACGACGCCGAGGTCGCCGCGCAGCTGACCGAGGTCGTGGCGCTCGTGCACGGCAACGTCGGCCAGGCCGCCTGACCCTCCGGGTACCGACAGGTCCCGACCGGGGGTCCGGCCCCGCACCCGCCGGACCCCGAAGGGGCCGGAGCCCCACCGGGCTCCGGCCCCTTCGGCGTGCGCGGGCCCGGTTCACTCCAGCCCGGCGAGGCGCTCCACGGCCGGGGCGGCGAAGCTCTCGATCCAGCCGGACGTCTCGCCCAGGCGCGGGCTGATGATCACGGTGTCGACGCCGAGCCCGGCGTAGCCCTCGACGTCCCGGAGGAAGGTGTCGAGGTCGCCCCGGGTCGCCGCGTCGCCGCCGTAGGCGATGGTCCTGCGGATCGTGTCGTAGTCACGGCCCACGGTGTCGCAGTGCCCGCGCAGCACGTCGAGCTTGTGGCGCAGTTCGTCGCGGGAGGACGGGATCAGGTTGCAGGCGTCGGCGTACTGCGCGACCAGGCGCAGCGTCTTCTTCTCGCCCCCGCCGCCGATCATGATCTCGGGGTGCGGGGTGCTCACCGGGCGGGGTGCGCACAGGGTCTCGGCGAGCCGGAAGTGCCGGCCCTCGAAGGGGCCGTCGTCGTCCGGGTCCCACATCTGGAGGCAGATCCGAAGGGCTTCCTCCAGCCGCTCGAACCGCTCGGCCAGCGGCGGGTAGGGGACGCCGAGGCCGTGGTGCTCGCGCTCGTACCAGGCCGCGCCGATGCCCAGGGTGGCACGGCCGCCGGAGACCACGTCGAGCGTGGTGGCGATCTTGGCGAGCAGTCCCGGATGGCGGTACGTCACTCCGGTCACCAGCGCGCCGAGCCGGACGGTGGAGGTGTGGCCGGCCAGGTAGCCGAGGGTGGTGTACGCCTCCAGCATGGCGTCCTCGGCGCCGCCGTTCCCCTCCATCTGGAAGTAGTGGTCCATCACCGAGAGCCAGCTGACGCCCGCCGCCTCGGCCGCGGCGCCCGCGGCGGCGAGCTCCGCGCCGAGGGCGGGAGCGCCCTCCGAATGGTTGAACCGGTTGATGTGCACGCCGACGCGCATGGCCGTCTCCGTTCCGCCCGGGTCCTCGTCCGTCGCGGTGACGCTAGTTCTTGGAGCGCTCTTGAAGTCAAGGACGGGCCGGGGCCCCGGGTGCGGGTCACCCGGGTGAGGTGCGGCGCCGGGCCACCCGCCGTACGGCGGGCAGCTTCCGCCGTACGGCGGCGGCCCGGGAGGGGGCCGGGCACCGACGATGTCCGTACGGGCCGGGGGACGGCGTGGGACGTACGACCGCACGACACGCGGGCACCTTTCCACCCGACCGGGCCACCGCCTGGCCACCCGAACCGCCCGAGCCGCAGCAGAGCCTCACGAGGAGACACGATGACGTCGACCCCGCCGCCGTTCGACCCCGAACTGGCCGCCGCCCTGGACCTGTTCAAGGACGTGGTCAAGCCGGGCATGGCCATGGACGAGATCGAGGCGTTCCGGCGGGGCGTGGGCACCGAGGTCATGGGGAACGTGGACACGACCCTGGGCGGGACGTTCGAGGCCGAGGACCGCACGGTCCCGGGACTCTGGGGAGCCCCCGACATCACGCTCCTGATCTGCCGCCCGGTCTCCCGCGCGGCGGACTCCGCCCTGCCCGTGATCTACCACGTGCACGGCGGCGGCATGGTCATGGGCGACCGCCGCGCCGGGGTGGACGTCGCGCTGGAGTGGGCCCGGGAGGTGGGCGCGGTGGTGGTGTCGGTGGAGTACCGGCTCGCGCCGGAGCACCCCCACCCGGCGCCGATCGACGACGTGTACGCGGGTCTGCTGTGGACGGCGGAGCACGCGGCGGAGATCGGCGGCGACCCCGAGCGCGTCGTCATCGCCGGCGGGAGCGCGGGCGCGGGGCTGACCGCGGCGCTGGCGCTGCGGCTGCGGGACCAGGCGGGGCCCCGGGTGATCGGGCAGCTCCTGATGTGCCCGATGCTCGACGACCGCAACGACACCCCGTCGGCGCACCAGATGACGGGCCTCGGCGTGTGGGACCGCACGGCCAACGAGACCGGCTGGACCGCGCTGCTCGGCGAGCACCGGGGCGGGCCCGACGTGTCCCCGTACGCCTCGCCGGCCCGCGCGAGCGACCTGTCCGGCCTGCCCCCGGCGTTCCTGGACTGCGGCTCCGCGGAGACCTTCCGCGACGAGATCCTCGCCTACGCCGCCCGCATCTGGCAGGCGGGCGGCGTGGCCGAACTCCACGTCTGGCCCGGCGGCTTCCACGGCTTCGACAACGTGGCCCCCCAGACCCCGCTCGCCCGCGCCGCGAGGTCGTCCCGAGTGAACTGGCTGAAGCGCCTGCTGACGGAGTGAGCCGAACGGGGGGCCTCCCGGCCGGGTCGACCGGCCGCCGGCCGCAGGGGGCCGGGGGCCGGGGGCCGCAGAGGATCACGCCTTGGCGGGCTCCTTCGGCGTGGGGCGGCGGGGCGGGGTGCGGTCGAGGTGGAGCAGGACCGTGGTGTGGAAGCGCTGCACGGCGTCGTCCACACTGCGGATGAACCCCGTCTCGGCGTTACCGCGCCCGCTGCCCATGCCCTTGAGCAGGGAGAGCCGGAAACCGGTGATGCGGGCGCCGTCCGCCTTCGGCAGCAGGTCACCCGGCTCGGGCCGCAGCCGCTCCAGCGTGCCGCGCGGCCCGCCCGTCTCCCCCTCCACCAGGGTCTCGATGTGGAGGTCGGCCGGCGCCTCGGCGAGCCGCCGCACGAGCCGTTTGGCCCAGGTCAGCGGGTAGCCCTGCTCGGGCGCGGGGACGTCCACGGACGTACGGAGCCTGCCGGTGCGCAGGTCCGCGGCCACCGAGAGCACACCGGGCGTCCCCTCGATGCGCAGCCCGGCCTCCAGGCGCCCCTGCCGGCACAGCCGGTCGGCGAGCAGACCGCGCCGCTCGCGCGGGTCGCCGCCGCGCCGGGTCCGCTGCACGGGCAGCACCTTCTGTCCGAGTTCGCCGCCAAGGCCCAGGCACACCTGCCGGATGAGCCGTTCCCAGCTCTCGACGACTTCGAGGGCGCGCGGGTCGCCCTCGCACAGGGTCTCGTCGTCGATGCCGTTGCGCACCGGCACCCAGGCGGGGCCCATGTTCTGGAAGCCGTGGCAGCCGGAGTTCTCGTGCTGGAGGTAGTGCAGGAGCTCCTGGAGCAGCCAGGCGTGCGCCGCGTTGCCGACACCCTCGTGGCGAATCAGCATCTGCGCCTGGTGGGCGACCTCCGCCCACGACAGGTGCCACAGCGCCACCTTGTGCTTGCGGCGCCCGTCCGTCTTGACCTCGACGAGCGGACTGCCGTCCAGGGCCACGTCGTTGGAGAGCGTGATCACCGCCTCGTACCCCCGGCGCGCGGCGATGTCCGTGTACGCCTGCACCTGCTCCTGCCGGAGCGCGTTGCCGTTGGTCTTGGTCTCGACGAGGGCCGTCCAGAGCTTGCCCGCGCGTTCGACGCGGATCACTCCGTCCGGGCGGCGCGGCGACTCGCCGTGCGGCAGGGACACCTCGGCGAACGTCTCCATACGGCCGGCCGGGGCGCCGAACCCGGCGGTGAGCCCCCTGCCGAACTCCGGGACCTGGGCCATCACCGACAGCAGGACCGAGGTGGCGCGGGTCTCGCGGTCGCGGTCGCTCTTGAGCGCCGACACCGGGAACAGCCGGGCCGTGCGCCAGGTGTCGTTCTCCGCGAGGGACTTCCGGGGCGCCTTCGGCAGGGTGACCTTCTTCTTCGCCGTACGGGGGCGGGGCGCGGGCCCGTCCGGCACCGCCTCGCCCTCCGGTCGGCGCTGGGTCGGCAGGGCGTCCAGGGACGGACGGTCGGCCGGGAGGACGGCGGCCGGGTCGGGACCGGCATCCGCGCCGACGTCCGCGAGCCCTTCGCCCGGCCGGCCTCCCCCTGCCCGGCCGGCCTCCGCCCGGGGGACGGCCTCCTCCGGGCCGATGTCGGCCGGGTCGTCGGCGGACGCGTCGTCGAGGACGCTCTCCGGGGTGGCGTCGTCGGCGTCGATGTCGACGCCGAAGTCCGTGGCCAGACCGGCGAGTCCGGCGTCGTAGCCCTGGCCGACGGCCCGGAACTTCCAGGCGCCCGCCCGGCGGTACAGCTCGCCGAAGATGACCGCGCTCACCGCGTCGGCGTCGTCGATCGCGAACCGTACGAGGCGCTCCCCCGCCCCGTCGGCCAACGTGACCGTCACACCCTCCAGTTCGCCGAAGCGGGCGCCGCCGTAGCGGCTGGCGGCGACGACCATCCGCGCCACGTCCGGCGGGACCGCGGTCAGGTCGAAGCCGATGCGGTCCTCCTCGCCGGTCTCCGCCGGCGCCTTGCCGAGCAGTTGGACACTGCCGTCGGCCGCGACCGGGTTGTTGTAGAAGTAGAAGTCGCCGTCGTCGCGGACCTTGCCGTCCTCCGACAGCAGCAGGACGGAGACGTCCGCGTCGCCCTCGCCGCTCGGGCTCGCCCATCCCAGGCTGACGATCACCGAGTCGGTGTGGTCGCTCAGGTCGGCCAGGGTCACGTTGGACCCCTTTGTCATGTCGCGCATTGAACCCCCCCAGGTCTTCCGCGCGGGGAGCGGGCTCCTCGGTCCGCACCCCGGGCGCACGCCTTGTCACACCCTGTGACGCGTCGCGCAGGAGATGACTGTAGCCCCCATGGACCCCTACTGCGGGACAAGCCGGAAAGGACCCGTTTCGGTACGGGGCCCTGGGCGCTCGGGCATGCGCACGGGCCCTCGGCAGAGGGTGGCGATGGCGCATCATGGACGCATGAGAGAGCTGGCCGGGCGTCTGGCGGCAGTCGATCCCGATGCCGGGGCCGCGGTGCGGGTCATCGGCTACTTCGACCGGCTCGTCGAGGAGCGGGCGGGGCTGGAGGCGCTGGTACGGGCCGCCGCGGTGCTGGCCGGGTGCCCGGCGCGGCTCGTGGAGGCGGAGCGACGGGTCGCGCTGCGAGTGGAACCGGACGGCAGCCGCACGGACGTGACGGGTCCCCCCGCCCCCGACTGGCCCTCGGCCCCACTGACCCCTGGCGGCGCGCCCGCACTGTGGCTGGAGCGGACAGGGGCGGCGGTGGCCGGGGCGGGGACAGGGACCGCCGGTTCCTCGGCAGGCGCCGGGGCCTGGGCCGGAGTAGCCGGGGGAGAGTCCCGGGCACCGGCGGAGGCAATCTCTGTGACCGGGGCCGGGTCCGAGGCAGGAGCCGGGACCAGGACCGGGACAGTAGCCGGGTCCGGGACCGGGGTCGGGACAGTAGCCGGGACCGGGTCGGCGGCCGGGAACGGCTCTGCGGCCGGGGCCGGGGCCGGTGCAGGAGTCGAGGTGGATGCCGGGGTCGGGGTCGGGGTGGTTGATGCGATGGTTCTGGAGCGGGCCGCCGGGGCGGTGCGGGCCGTGCTCGATCGCACCCGGGGCCGCGCCCCGCTGCCGTCCTCCGACGACCCCGCGCTGATCGAAACGCTCCTGGACGCCACGGCACCGCCCCCGACCCGCCTGTACGCGGCCCGTCGCCTCGGGCTGGACACGACCGACACGACGCTGCGGTTCCGGGCCGTCGCCCCGGCCGAGGGCCCACCGGCCATCGTGCCGGACGACGGCACCGCGACGTCCGGCCACCCCGCGCGCCGCCCCGGCCGGGCCGTCGCCGCCGCCTCCACGCACGCCGACCGGCCGGGTGACCGATCCGGCGGCACCGCCGAGCACGGAGATCGTCCGGTCACCCCCGGGACCGCGGGACGCACCGGAGATCACCCGGGCGGCGAACGCTCCCCCGCCCCCCGGTCCTCGCGGCGAACCGTTGATCAACCCGGCGCGACCGCCAACCGCGCGGAGCGTTCGCCCGGGTGGGCGGGTGAGGGCCGCGCCGGTGCCGACGGGCACCCCCACAGTCGTATCGGCGCAGACACCCGTCGTACGGGGGTCGGCCCCGCCGTCGCCGTGCTCGATCTGCCCCGGTCCTGGGACGCCGCCCGGGTCGCGTTGCGGTTCACGGCCGACGGCGGGGCGCAGGACCCGGGGCCGCGTGTCGTCCACGCCGACGAACTGGGCGGTCTCGCGCGGCTGGCCGAGCTGGTGGTGCCCGGCGCCGAGCCGCCCGCCGACGTGCTGGCCGTCGAGGCCGCCGCGGCGGACGCGCCCTGGATGCTGCGCACGCTGCACGCCGTGGCGTGCACGGCGAGTCTGCGGGCCGCGGCCGCGGAGGTCACCGTGCACCACTCCACGCTCCAGGACCGGCTGGCCCACGCCGAACATCTGCTGGGCTGGTCGGTACGCACCCCGCAGGGCCGCTTCCGCCTCCAACTGGCCCTGACGATGCGCCAACTGACCCGCGGAACCTGACCACCGACCACCACCGACCACCCCGCGGGAGCGGGCCCCGCCGATCGGCCGCGGCCGACGGGCTGGCCTGCAGACCATGCCCGACGACCAAGGCCACGCGTCAACGCCGGTAGTCGAGGCCGACCTTCAGGCCGGTCGTCAACGCCGGTCGCCAGGACCGACCGTCGGATCGGGCCGCCAGGCCGGGCCCGACGCCCAAGGTCAGCCGTCGAGCCGACCGCCGACGCCTGCCGTCAGCCCCTGTCGTCAACGCCCGCGAGGCACTGCCCGCTGTCAGGGCACCGCCCTCCGGGCCTGGGACGCTGCGCCCAGGGCCACCGCGTCGCCGCCCAGGCGGGACGGCAGGGCCCGTAGGGGGCGGCCGCTGACCGGGGGCTCGTCGGCCAGGGCCTTGTGGAGGGCGGGTTCGAGCAGGGCCCAGGCGCCGCTGACACCACCGCCGATCACGAAGTCGGTGACGTCGAGCAGACCGGCCGTCAGGAGCAGCGCACGCGCCACGGCGGCGCCCGCGGCGTCGTACACGGCCAGCGCGTCCGCGTCACCGCGCCCGGCGCACCCCGCGATCTCACGGGCGGTGAGCCTCCGTCCGGTGCGCTCGGCGTAGCGGGCGGTGAGCGCGCGGCCGGAGGCCAGGGTCTCCAGATGACCCCGGCCGCCGCAGGTGCAGGGCAGGTCGCCGAAGCCGGGCACGTGCCCGATCTCGCCGGCCGCGCCGTGCGGCCCGTCGTACAGCCTCCCGTCGAGCCAGAGGGCACCGCCCACACCGGTGCCGAGCGTCATGCCGAGGACGTGGTCCGCGCCGACCGCGGCGCCCCGGGCGACCTCGCCGCGCAGGAACGCGTTCACGTCGTTGTCGAGGAACGCCGGGACGCCCAGGGCCCGCCCGACGGTCGCCGTGACGGGGAAGCCGGCCCAGTCGCGGAAGGAGTCGCTGGCCACGAGGACCCGTCCGGCCCGCGCGTCCACCACACCGGCCGCGCCGACTCCGACGCCGAGCAGGGTGGCGGGCGTACGGTCCAGCAGGCCCCGCAGGGCGGTGAGCGCGGCGGCGACCATGGCCGCGCCGCCCTCGGCGGCCGGGGTCGGCACCTCCGCGCGGTCGACGACGTCCAGGTCCGGTGTGCACAGGAGGGCCTGGGTGGTGGTGCCGCCGATGTCGATGCCCGCCAGCGCCTCGGGTGCGTGCGTCACGCGCCGGCCTCCTGTCCGCCCACGGTGACGGACGTACGGCGCTCGGCGCGGCGGCGTCTCTGGAGCACGGGATCGGGTACCGGCACGGCGGCGATGAGGTCGCGCGTGTACGCCGTCTCGGGCCGCAGCAGGGTCGTCGCGGTGGGTCCCTGTTCCTCGACGCGTCCCGCGCGCAGGACGACGACCCGGCGGGCGAACCGCTGGACGACGGCCAGGTCGTGGGAGACGAACAGACAGGCGAAGCCGAGTTCGCGCTGCAATTCCTCGATCACCTCCAGTACGGTCTGCTGCACGCTCACGTCGAGCGCGCTGGTGGGTTCGTCGGCGACCAGCAGCCGGGGCTCCAGCACCAGCGCGCGGGCGAGGCTGACGCGCTGGCGCTGGCCGCCGGAGAGTTCGCGCGGTCCGCGGCCCGCCGTGTTCGCGGGCAGCCGGACGAGGTCGAGGACCTCGGCGACGCGGGCGCGGCGCCCGGCCGCGGTCATCTCCCGGCGGTGGACGCGCAGCGGTTCGGCGACGCACTCGGCGACGCTCATCCGGGCGTCCAGGGAGGCGACGGGGTCCTGGAGGACCACGCCGATCCCGGCCAGCAGCCGGCGTCTGGCCCGGCCGCGGGAGCGGCGCAGATCGCTGCCGAAGAGGGAGACGGTGCCGGTGGAGGGGGCGACGAGCCCCAGGGCGACGCGGGCGGCGGTGGACTTCCCGGACCCGGACTCACCGACCAGCCCGAGGGTCTCCCCGGGACGGACGGTGAACGAGACACCTCGCAGTGCCTGGACACGCCCGAACGCCACCGACACGTCCACGAGCCGAACGACGGAACCGACGCCTCCGTCCTCCTCGGCCCGCTCCGCACCCTCGGCCCGTTCGACGGCCCTGGCGTCTCCCACCGCCCCGGCGGACCCGACGCTCCGGGCCTTCTCCCCGTCGCCGGCACCTCCCGCCGACTCGGCGGACCCGACGCCTCCGGCACCCTCAGCCCGTTCCGTGCCCTCGGTACGCTCCCCGGTGCCGGCCTCTCCCGGCGCCCCGGCGGACCCGACGCTCCGGGCCTCTGCCGCGGCACCACCGGCAGCCCCCACCGTCCCCGCACCCCGGTCCGCCCCCGAAGGCTCGGCGCCCACCGCAGGTTCCGGCGGCTCCCCCTCCCCCGTGGTGACCGTCAGGCGGGGTACCGCCGCCAGGAGGCGGCGGGTGTAGGGGTGTTCGGGGCGGAGCAGGACGTCCTCCACGGGGCCGGTCTCCACGATCTCGCCGTCGAGCATGACGGCGACCCGGTCGGCGAAGTCGGCGACGACGCCCATGTTGTGGGTGACGAGCAGGACGCCGGTGTCGGAGTCGGCCGCGAGCCCCCGCAGCAGGTCGAGGATCTCGGCCTGGACGGTGACGTCGAGCGCGGTGGTGGGTTCGTCGGCGACCAGCAGCCGGGGCGAGTTGGCGATCGCCATGGCGATGACGACCCGCTGGCGCTGTCCGCCGGAGAGCTGGAACGGGAAGGCGGAGGCACGTCGTTCGGGTTCGGGGATGCCGACGCGCCGCAGCAGCCGTACGGCCTCCTCCGCGGCCTCCCGCCGGGTGACGCGGCGGTGGTTGCGGATGACCTCGGCGATCTGCGCGCCGACGCGGGTGAGCGGATCGAGGGCGGTGGCCGGTTCCTGGAACACCATCGACGCCGTACGGCCGCGCAGGCGCGACAGCTCCGCCTCGCCCGTGCCGGTGACGTCGGTGCCGTCGACCGTGACCCGCCCGCCGACACGGGAGTTGCCCGGCAGGAGCCCCAACGCGGCCAGCGCCACGGTGGACTTGCCGGAGCCGGACTCGCCGACGAGCGCCAGGGTCTCGCCGGGCCGTACGGCCAGGGACACCCCGCGGACGGCGGTGACGTCCCCCGTGTCGGTCGGGAAGGTGACCGAAAGGCCCTCCGTCTCCAGGATGTTCATGCGCGTCCCCTCACGTCGAAGGCGTCGCGCAGCCCGTCGCCGACGGCGTTGAACGCGCACACGACGAGGATGATCGCGAGGCCGGGCGGAACGATCAGCCACCAGCGTCCGGAGTAGGCGGCCGTGAGTCCGGCCGAGAGCATGCCGCCCCAGTCGGTCGACGGCGGCTGGACACCGAGGCCGAGGTAGGAGACGTAGGCGACGAGCAGGATCGCGTCGGCGACCTGGAACGTCGCCGCGACCACGATCGTCGACACCGAGTTGGGCAGGATGTGCCGCAGGATCGCCCGGCCGTGGGTGCCGCCGATGGCGCGCAGGGTGAGGACGTAGTCGCGGTTCTTCAGCGTGAGCGTCTCGGCCCGCACCAGACGGGAGGGCACCAGCCAGGACACCAGTCCGAGAATGAGGATCAGGCCGGGGATGCCCGGGGTGGCGATCGCGGAGACGACGAGCAGGATGAACAGGGCGGGGATCGCGATGCCCGCGTCGACCACGCGCATCATCACCGCGTCCACCCAGCCGCCCGTGTATCCGGCGAGCGAGCCCCAGAGGGTGCCGATGACGGTGGCCAGGACGCCGGCCGCGAGCCCCACCAGCAGCGAGACCCGGCCGCCGTACATGAGCCGCCCGAGTTCGTCGTGGCCGACGGCGTCGGTGCCGAGCCAGTGGGCCGCGCTCGGCGCGAGGTTGACCTGGCCGAGGTCGGTGTGGGTCTGGTCGGTGGAGTACAGCAGGGGGCCGACGAAGCAGAACAGCAGGAAGAGGACCACGACCACGAGTCCGGCCAGCGCCAGCCGGTTGCGGGCGAAGCGGCGCACCGAGAGCCGGTAGCCGGGCACGGGTTCCAGGCCGGCCGCCTGGACGACTGCGCTCATGTCCGGTCCGCCTTCACCCTCGGGTCGACGATCCGCTGGACGATGTCGGCGAGCAGGGTGCCCACGACGGTCGCGACGGAGATGACGAGGACGCAGCCGAGCAGCACCGGATAGTCGGAGGACTGCGCGGCGCTCCAGAACAGCAGCCCCATGCCCGGGTAGTTGAACAGCTGCTCCACGACGAGCGCGCCGCCGAAGAGGACGGGCACGTAGTAGCCGAGCATGGCGACCACCGGGGTCAGGGAGTTGCGGAACACGTGCCGCCACAGCACGGCGCTCTGCCGTGAGCCGCCGGCGCGGGCGGTGCGGACGTAGTCCTCGGCGAGGTTCTCCAGGGTGGCGGCGCGCATGTAGCGGCTGAACACGGCGACCATGGAGGCAGCGCCGGTCACGACGGGCAGCACGAGGGCGGCCGGGTCGGCGAACACCTGGGCCAGGGTGTCCCCCTGGGGTGCCTGGGAGGGGAACCAGCTGAGGGTCTGGGTGAACACCAGGACCAGGACGAGGCCGAGGAAGTACACCGGGGTCGAGTACGCGACGAAGCTCAGCGTGGTGACGGCGTAGTCCACCGGCTTGTTGCGGCGCACCGCCTGCCACATGCCGAGCGGGACCGCCAGCACCAGGCCGACCAGGGCGGAGAGCAGGGTGAGCACCAGGGTCTTGGGCAGCCGCTGCTCGATGAGCCGGGACACGGCCTCGTTCAGGGTGTACGAGGTGCCGAGGTCGCCCTGGAGCAGGGTGCGCAGGTAGTAGACGTACTGGACGGGCAGGGGCCGGTCCAGGCCCTGGTCGTGGTTGAACGCGGCGATCTGCTGCGCGGTGGCCTGGGGGCCGAGGATCCCGCGCGCGGGACCCCCGGGCAGGGCGTGCAGCAGGCAGAACACCACGACGGTGACGATGAGCACCACGGCCAGGGCCTGGAGCAGGCGCCGGGCGAGATAGGCGAGGGTGTCCATGCCTCAGCTGGTCCACTTCCACTGCGCGGGGTGGAAGTTGGCGAGCGAGTCCTGGGAGAAGCCGCCGAGTCCGTTCTTCATGACGGAGATCTGGTAGACGGGTTCGGGCAGCCAGATCACCGGCAGGTCCTTGGCGAGGGCCGCGCTGTAGTCCTGGATGGCCTGGTCCGAGGTGGACGTGGTGGAGGCGGTGATGAGCCGGTCGACGTCCGGGTTGGAGTAGTTGCCGAAGTTCGAGCCGCCCTTGGACTGGAAGAGGGAGTCACCGGTCGGGAAGGCGTTGAAGTACCAGCTGCCCGCGGTGCCGAAGAAGGACAGCTGCCACTTGCAGACCGGCTGTCCGGAGGTGCACTGCGGGGTCTGCGCCAGCACGGAGTTGACCGGGGCGGTGCGGATGGAGAACTTGATGCCGGTCTTGGCGAGCGAGGACTGGATCGCGCTCATCATGTTGTCGGTGACGGTCGAGCCGGACTGGGAGAGCACCTGCATCTGGAACCTGGTGCCCGCGGCGACGCCCTGACCGCACTGGTCCGCGCCGGTGCCGGGGCTGGTGCAGGTCATCACGCCGCCCTGTTCGGTCCAGCCGTGGGAGGTGAGCAACTCCCGCGCGGCGGAGGTGGAGAAGGGGTAGGGGTCGGCCTTCTGCTCGGGCGACAGGAAGGACGACGACTGGCCCTGCGGGATCGGGCCGTAGCCGGGCACCGCGGTCCCGTTGAAGATGACCTTCGTCAGGCCGGCCTGGTCGATGGAGCGCTGCACCGCCTGGCGGGCGTAGAGCTGCTTGAACACGGCCCCCATCGCCGGGTTGTTGAAGTTGTACGGCATGTAGGTGACGGCCCAGCCGGACCAGGGTTTGACGGTGTAGCCCTGGGCGGTGAAGCGGTCC
This sequence comes from Streptomyces sp. NPDC026672, assembly GCF_040638185.1. Lineage (NCBI taxonomy): Bacteria > Bacillati > Actinomycetota > Actinomycetes > Kitasatosporales > Streptomycetaceae > Streptomyces > Streptomyces sp. NPDC026672. The sequence goes on along the minus strand of NZ_JBEZXS010000030.1, from coordinate 84,632 downwards.
TTCTGGTCGAGGTCGGTGGCCTCGATGTAGCCGTAGTCGACGGTGCCGGAGCGCAGGGCGTTCTTCTCGGCGTCGGCGGTGGTGAAGGGCAGCAGGTTCACGGTCGGGATGGCGGGCTTCTCACCGCCGTCGTACTTCGTGTTGGCGGCCAGGACGACCTTGCCGGCCGTGGAGAAGGACTTCACGGCGTAGGGGCCGCTGATGGTCTTCCACAGGGGGTCCTTCTCGTAGCCGGCGATGTTCTTCGCGGCGTCGTTGAGGGACTTCCAGACGGCCTTGGGGTCGCCGCCCTTGTCCCAGGTGTGCTGCGGCAGGGGGGTGATCTGGCTCAGTTCGTTGGCCAGCATCCACTGGGGGTTGTAGGCGCGGTCGAAGGTGAGCGTGAAGTGGCGGTCGTCGTCGGCCTTGAAGGACGTCCAGTTGTCGGGCGCCTTGCCGGGGTTGTAGCCCGCCCACTGGTCCTTGTTCGCCTTGATGAGGTCGTACCAGAACTTGACGTCGGCCGTGGTGATCGGCTTGCCGTCGCTCCAGTGCCGGTCGCCGAGGGTGACCCGGACGCTCTTGCCGTCGGGGGCGAAGTCGGCGGCGGTGGCGACCGAACCGGCCTTGTTCCAGCCGATCCTGCCCGTGGAGCCGTCGTAGGCGACCAACGGCTCCCACAGCGTGTTGGCGATGGAGATGTTGTTGGTGTTGAGGTGGGCCGCGGTGCCGACCGGAAGGATCCAGTTCGGCGTGAAGTTCGCGGGCAGCGCGTAGTTGATCGCGTCGTGGGACGCGGACGCCTTGCCGCTGGTCCCGGAGCAGCCGGCGAGCAGCAACGCGCACGCGGGCAGGGCGATCAGGGTTCTCCTCGGGGACATGGGCTCTCCTCGCACAAAGGGGTAACGGGAGCGGGGTGAAGGACAGTCAACGGCCCGAAAGTTCGAAGAAACAGGCGTGCCGCTGTAAAAAGCCTGTTACTGCCGATCTGGAAAAAGCGATCCGCCCCCTTCGCGGGCTTACGCTCGACGCCTCGATCTCCGAAGCCGGAAGTAACTTCCTCCATGACGGAAAAAAGCCCTCCGCGGCGGAAGAACACCGCGGGTTTCTCCTCGTTGACCGAGCGGGTCCTCGAACTGCTCGCCTCCGGGCAGGCGGCGACGCGCACGGAGATCGCCGGGCTGCTCGGCGCGGCGCCGTCGACCGTGTCGTTCACGGTGAGCCAGTTGATGGAGCACGGTCTGGTCGCCGAGGAGGGCACGGTGTCCTCGGCCGGCGGACGGCCGCGCAAGGTGCTGCGGCTCGGCGGCAGCGACGGGTTCGCGGTGGCGGCCGAACTCGGCGGCCGGCACGCCCGGGTGGGCGTCGTGCTGCCCGGTGGCGGTCTCACGGACGTCTCCACGGTGCCGTTCGCGACCGGCGAGGGCCCCGAGGCCGCGCTGCCCGGTCTTGCCGCGACGCTGGAGGCGCTGGCCGAGCAGCACGGCCGTCCGCTCCTGCGCGGGGTGGGCCTCTCCCTGCCCGGTCCCGTCGACACGGCCTCCGGTGTCGTCACGCTGCCGTCGCGGATGCCCGGCTGGAACCGGTTCCCGGTGCGGACCTGGCTGGAGGACAGGTTCGGGGTGCCGGCGGCGATCGAGAACGACGCCAACTGCATGGCGGTGGGCGAGCACACCGTGCAGCCGCCGGAGCGCCGGCAGTCGATCATGGTCAAGACCGGTACGGCGATCGGGGCGGGCGTCATCGCCGACGGGCGCCTCTACCGGGGCGGCACGGGCGCGGCGGGCGAGATCACCCATGTGCGGGTGGAGGCGGCCCACGACATCCCCTGCTCGTGCGGCAACACCGGCTGTCTGGAGACGGTGGCCTCCGGTGCCGCGCTGGTGCGCACCCTGCGCGAGCGCGGGCTCGACGTGGCGTCCACCGAGGACGTCGTACGGCTCGCGACCGACGCCGATCCCGAGGCCACGCGCGCGGTCCGACAGGCGGGCCGCTACCTGGGCCAGGTGCTGGCCGCCAACGTCAACTTCTTCAATCCGGACGCCGTGTACCTCGGCGGCATCCTCTCCACGCTCGAACCCTTCGTCGCGGCGGTGCGCAGCCAGCTCTACGAGGACTGCCATCCGCTGGTCACCGGCCACCTGGTCATCGAACGCGCCAGCCTGGGCGCCGACGCGGGGCTGGTCGGCGCCGGGCAGTTCGCCCTCCAGCGCGCCCTGAGCCGGGCCCTGCACGCGCTCACCGGCCGGCCCGTCTGACGCTCCCCGCACGCGCGAGAACCGTTCCTCTTCCCCCGGAGGTGTCCATGTCCCGTCCCGTGATCGCCGTGGCCGGTCTCGGCATCGAGTCGTCCACGTTCTCCCCGGCCCGCACCGAGGCGCCGGCGTTCCATCCGCTGCGCGGGGACGAGGTCCTCGACCGGTACGCGTTCCTCGCGCCGGGCACCCCGCTGCGCGAGGCCGCCGAGTGGCGCGGCGCGCTGGTCGGCAAGGCGCTGCCGGGAGGGACGGTGACGGCGGCGGCCTTCGCCGAGCTGTCCGGTGAACTCCTCGACCGGCTGCGCGCGCTGGGCCCGGTCGACGGTCTCTGGTACGACATCCACGGCGCGATGACGGTCGAGGGCCTGGACGACGCCGAGGCGGTGCTGCTGGCCCGCGTCCGGGAGGTGGTCGGGCCGCGGGCGCGGGTGTCGACGTCGATGGACCTGCACGGCAACGTCTCGCGCGAACTGGTCCACCGCAGCGATCTCATCACCTGCTACCGGACGGCCCCGCACGAGGACGTGGTGGAGACCAAGGAGCGCGCCGCGCGCCGTCTGGTCGACCTTCTGGCGAGCGGGGCGCCCCGCCCGGTCAAGGCGTGGGTGCCGGTGCCGGTGCTGCTGGCCGGGGAGCAGACGTCGACCCGGATCGAGCCCGCGAGGAGCGTGTACGCGGCCGTCGAGGAGGTCGAGGCGCTGCCCGGTGTCACCGACGCCGCGATCTGGGTGGGCTACGCGTGGGCGGACGAGCCGCGCAACCGGGCCGCGGTGGTCGTCACCGGCCAGGACGCCGACGCGGTGGACCGGGGTGCCGAGCGGCTGGCGCGGGGCTTCTGGGAGGCCCGGCACGACTTCGGGTTCGTCGCACCGACCGGCACGCTCGACGAGTGCCTGGACGAGGCGCTGGCCTCGGCCGCACGCCCGTACTTCATCAGCGACACCGGCGACAACCCGACGGCGGGCGGGGCGGGCGACGTCACCTGGGGACTCGAACAGGTGCTGGCCCGGCCGGAGTTCGCGGACCCGTCGGGACCGGTGGTCATCTATGCGTCCGTGCCCGGTCCGGCCGCCGTCGACACCGCTGTCGCGGCGGGCGTCGGCGCGACGGTGACCGTGACGGCGGGCGCCGAGGTGGACGACCGGCACGCGGGACCGCTGACCCTGACGGGCGTGGTGCACTCCGTGCGGGAGGGCGACCGGGACGCGGTGACGGAGGTCGTGCTGCGGGTGGGCGGCGTGTACGTGGTCCTGACCCGGCTGCGCAAGCCGTACCACTACGAACACGACTTCACGCGGCTCGGGCTGGAACCGCGCAAGGCGGACGTCGTGCTCGTCAAGATCGGCTATCTGGAGCCGGAGCTGTACGCGATGGCCGCCGACTGGAAGATGGCGCTGACCCCGGGCGGCGTCGACCAGGACCTGGTGCGGCTCGGTCATCACCGCATCCGCCGCCCGATGTTCCCCTTCGACCCCGGCATGCCCGACCCGGACCTGACGGCCCGTCGGATCGCCCCTTCCGACGAAGCGCTGACCGGCGAGGACGAGTAGCGGCCCCGGCGCCCGTCGTGCCCGTACGCTGGGGACATGGACGATGCGTCGATGGTGGGGCTCATGGGGCGGGTCACCGGAACGGTCGGACCGGGGCTGGTCGGCGAGGTGATCGTCCGGGTGCGCGGCGGCGCCGAGCACTTCCTCGCGTACGCGGCCGACGGCACCGCCCGGATCACCCCGGGGACGGTGGTGATGGTGGTGGAGTACCTGCCGCCCAGGACGGTCTACGTACAGCCCGCGTACGACAGTTGAGCACGCTTCGTCCCAGGTGAGGAACGTTCGCGTCAAGATTGCAACAAGGATCCGCCGACTTCTTCATCCCCGCCCCGCGCGGGAGCACACTCCCTTCGTTCGGTGCCGAGAGGGCACCATCCAAAGGGGGCGAATGCCGATGGTCGTCGGCGTCGTTGCGGGTGCGGCGGTTGTCGCCGTCGCCGTGTTGATCGGTCTGTTCAAGCTGATGTGGCGGGTCGCCGAGCCGAACGAGGCACTCATCATCTCCGGTTCGAAGCACCGGATGGAGGGCCTGGAGGAGGGCATGGGCTTCCGCATCGTCACCGGGCGGGGCACGCTGGTGCTGCCCGGTGTGCAGGCGGTGCGCAAGCTGTCCCTCGACCTGAACGAGACCGAGTTGTCGGTGGACTGCGTGACCCACCAGGGCATTCCGCTGAAGGTGCGGGGCGTGGTCATCTTCAAGGTGGGCGACGACTTCGTGTCGATCGCCAACGCGGGCCGCCGGTTCCTGGACCAGCAGCGGATGATGTCGGAGCGCGTGCACAACGTGTTCGCGGGTCATCTGCGCTCCATCGTGGGCGGATTGACGGTCGAGGACATGATCCGCGACCGCGACAAGCTCACCGGTCAGACCCGTGCCGCCTGCGGTACGGAGATGGAGAAGCTCGGCCTGATCGTCGACTCGCTGCAGATCCACGAGATCGAGGACCCGACGGGGTACATCCAGAACCTGGCGATGCCGCACGCGGCGGCCGTCCAGCGGGACGCGCGCATCGCGCAGGCCGAGGCGAACCGTCTCGCCACCGAGGCGGAGCAGCAGGCGTTCGCGCGGATGGCCGAGGCCACCCGGGACAGCGAGATCCTCCAGGCCGGCTACCAGGCCGAGCGGGACAAGGCCGGGGCCGCGGCCCGCCAGGCGGGCCCGCTGGCCGACGCGGCGGCCCGGCAGGAGGTCGTCGTCCAGGAGACCCGGGTCGCCGAGTTGGAGGCCCACCGGCGCGAGCAGCAGCTCCAGGCCGACGTGCGCAAGCCGGCCGACGCCAAGGCGTACGAGAAGCGGACGCTGGCCGAGGCCGAGCGTGACGCGCGCATCTCCGCGGCACAGGCCAAGGCCAAGGAGACGGAGCTGGCGGCGGCGGCCGAGGCGACGCGGGTCAAGACGGCCGCGGGCGCCGAGGCGGAGGCGACGAAGACCCGGGGCACTGCCACGGCGGCGGCGACCCGCGCCACCGGTGAGGCGGAGGCGGCGGCCGCCCAGGCCAGGGGTCTCGCGGGCGCCGAGGCGACACGGGCCCAGGGTCTCGCCGAGGCGGAGGCCATCAAGGCGCGGGCCGCGGCCCTCGCCCAGAACCAGGAGGCCGTGGTCGCGCAGCAACTCGCCGAGAACTGGCCGGAGATCGTGAAGGCCGGGGCGTCCGCGTTCGGCAACGTCGACAACATGGTGGTGCTCAACGGCGCCGACGGCATGGCCGACATGTTCGCCAAGGCGCTCACGATGGGCGGTACGGGCCTCGGCCTGGCCCGCCGGCTGCTCTCCTCGATGGAGCAGAACGGCCAGGAGCACGGCGGGACTTCGGCGCCGCTGAACGGGTTCACGCCGCCCGCGACGCAGAAGGTGCCGGTCGAGCCGGACGCCGGCTGACCGACCGGGAGCAGGGGCACCGGGAGCCACCGCCGCGCGGCCCCGGTGCCCACGGCCGTCCCCGCCCCCCGGCGGCGCCCCGCAGGGGCGCGGGGCTGTGTCGCTGTGCGGCTCCGCCGCGCGGGCGCGACCGGCCACGACGGCGCCACGGACGGCACCGTACGGACCCCCGTCACGGCGTTCCCGACGGAGCCGTAGGGTGCCCCTCGTGACTGCCTTCACCGATGAGACCGACGCAGACGTCCCCGGCCGTTACGGCCCCACCGCCACCACCGAGGCCGACCCGCGCGAGGTGGGCCGGGTGCGCACCGAGTACTCCCCCGCGCACGACGGCGACCCGGACCCCGGGGAGATCGTGTGGACCTGGGTGCCCTTCGAGGAGAACGACGGGCGGGGCAAGGACCGGCCGGTGCTGGTCGTCGCCCGGGAGGCGGCCGGCACGTTCCTCGCCGTGCAGCTGTCCAGCAAGCGGCACGACGGCGACCGGGAGTGGGTGGCCATGGGCAGCGGGCCGTGGGACCGCTCCGGACGGGACTCCTGGGTGGACGTGGACCGGGTGCTGCGGCTGCACGAGGAGGGCATGCGGCGCGAGGCGTGCGCGCTGGACCGGATGCGGTTCAACTCGGTCGTGCACCGGCTCCGGGAGCGTTACGGCTGGCGCTGAGCCGGAGCGAACGTCCGGGTGAAGGAGGCCCGGACCACGGCGCCGGGCGTGCGGTCCAGGATCGCGAACACCACGTGCTCGAAGGACCGCGCGAACCGGCCGCCGGGGCCGACCAGGCCCGCGAACGCCTCCGCGACCCGGTCCGGGTCGTTGCGGAAGACCCCGCAGCCCCAGGCGCCGAGGACCAGCCGCCGGTACCCGTGTGCCACGGCGGTCTCCAGGACCCGCTCCGCCCGCACGGCCAGGGCGCCAGGCAGCGCGGCGGCGCGGTCCGGGGCCGTGCGCAGCACGACGCCCGCGTTCGGCGCCGCCGCCGTGAGGAATCCGGCCGTGTACGGCTCGTCGAGGAGCCGGCCGTGGTCGTCGCGGAAGACGGGCACGGACGGTGAGTGGACGACCCGATCGGTGTAGAACGGGTCGCGGTGGGCGCGGTGGTGGTCGTAGAACTCCGGGGCCCGCAGCAGACAGGTGTACAGCGCGGAGCCCCGGCACAGGGCCTCCTCCTGGGCCTGCGCGCCGTTGAGGTAGCCGCCGCCCGGGTTGCGCGCCGACGCGAAGTTCAGCACGGCGGGGTTGGCCGGATCCGCCGGGCCGGCGAGACGGCGGGCGGCCTGGAGGCTGCTCTCGCCCGTGACCTCGACGAACGTGTCCGCGGGCGGGGTCGTGGACAGAGCCGTGGACAGGGCCGCGGAGACGTCCGTCGGCGCCGGGCCGTACATCCGGGTGCCGGCCCGCGCGGCCTCGATCGCCGCCGCGAGCGGCACCTCGTGACCGCCGGGTGCGCGATAGGACCCGGCCGCGACGATCCGCTCCGTCTCCCGCGCGATGCCGCGCAGGCGCGCGCTCACGGCATCACCCCCGTGGACGCCGTACGCACGCGCCGCGCGCTCTCCCCCGTCGTGCCCATACCAGCATCCTGAGCGATGCTGAGGGAGCGGTGCAACGGAGTTTCCCGGCCCCGGAACGTCCCGGAAACACGTACGGAAACGGAGATTGCGGATCCAGGACGTCCCCTGGCGCACCCTTGTGCGAATCAGCCCGAGGGTTTTGGGTGGGACGAGTGCCTGCCCGGCCCACCCACATCCGGGCCGGTGACATGGTGGAATCTCAGGAGGATACCGACATGTCCGATTCGTCAAGCGGCTGTACGAACCCGCGTACCGCCGTCGCCGAAGCAGAGGTCGAGGCGCTGGTGCGCGGCATCTGCTTCAAGACCGGACCGCCCCGCACACTGGGCGTCGAGGTGGAATGGCTCGTCCAGGAGACGGCGCACCCCGAGGCGCCCGTCTCACCCGAACGACTCGAAGCGGCCTACGCCGCGCTGCGCACCGTCCCCCTGGAGTCGGCGCTCACCGTCGAGCCCGGCGGTCAGCTGGAGCTCAGCTCGCCGCCCGCCGCCTCCCTGATGGAGTGCGTCGGTACCGTCTCCGCCGACCTGGACGCCGTCCGCGCCGTCCTGGCCGACGACGGCCTCGGCCTCGCCGGCATCGGCCACGACCCCTGGCATCCGCCGCGGCGCTTCCTGCACCAGCCGCGCTACGACGCCATGGAGGCCTGTCTCGACCGCACCGGCACGGCCGGCCGCCACATGATGTGCGCCTCGGCCTCCGTCCAGGTGTGCCTGGACGCCGGGTACGAGGAGCCCGGCCCGCTGGGGCACGGCCGCCGCTGGTGGCTCGCCCACCAGCTGGGCCCGGTCCTGGTCGCCGCGTTCGCCAACTCCCCGCTGGTCGCGCGGCGGCCCACGGGATGGCTGTCCACCCGGCAGCTGCTGTGGATGGAGATCGGCCCCGGCCGGGCGGGGGCGCCCGCGCTGGACGGCGACCCACGCGCCGCCTGGGCCCGGCACGTCATGGACTCCCCCGTGATGTGCGTACGCCGCGACGGCGGACCGTGGGAGGTGCCCGACGGGCTCACCTTCCGCTCCTGGACCCGTTCGGGAGCGCCCCGGCCGCCCACCCGCGAGGACCTCGACTACCACCTCACGACCCTGTTCCCGCCGGTCCGGCCGCGCGGCCACCTCGAACTGCGCATGATCGACGCCCAGCCGGGCGAGGACGGCTGGATCGTGCCGCTCGCGGTGACGGCCGCGCTGTTCGACGACCCGGAGGCCGCCGAGACGGCCTACCGCGCCGTGAAGCCGCTGGCCGAACGGGCGCTCGCACGGCCCGCGCCGCACAACCCGCTGTGGCTCGACGCCGCCCGCACCGGACTGGGCGACCCCGAGCTGCGCGAGGCGGCCGTCCTGTGCTTCGGCGCGGCCCTGCGGGCGCTGCCCCGGATCGGCGCCACCACCGAGGTCACGGACGCCGTCGCGGCGTTCCTCGACCGCTACGTCATCCAAGGCCGTTGCCCCGCCGACGACCTGCTCGACCGCATGCGCGGCCCGGTACCCGCCCGGCCCCGGCTCCACCCGGCCGACGGGACCGCCCGCGCCCACGGGAAGGACATCCCTACATGACCGCCCCCGAGACCGACGTCGAGACCGTCCGCGAGCGGGTCCTGTCCTCGCTGCTCACCGCGCGGGCCCGCACCACCCTGCTGACCAGCTGCGTCGAGGACCCCGACCTCACCGCGCAGCACTCGCCGCTGATGTCCCCGCTGGTGTGGGACCTCGCGCACATCGGCAACCAGGAGGAGCTGTGGCTCCTGCGGGCGGTCGGCGGGCGCGAGGCGATGCGGCCCGAGATCGACACCCTGTACGACGCGTTCGAGCACCCGCGCGCCGAGCGGCCCACCCTGCCGCTGCTGCCGCCCGAGGAGGCCCGCGGATACGCGGCGGAGGTGCGCGGACGCGTCCTCGACCTGCTGGAGGGCCACTCGCTGCACGGGGAGCGGCTCACCGAGGCCGGCTTCGCCTTCGGAATGATCGCGCAGCACGAACAGCAGCACGACGAGACCATGCTGATCACCCATCAGCTGCGTACCGGACCCCGGGCGCTGACCGCCCCGGACCCCGCCCCGGCCCCGCCGTTCACCGGCCCGGCCGAGGTCCTCGTCCCCGGCGGCCCGTTCACCATGGGCACCTCCACCGAGCCCTGGGCGCTGGACAACGAACGCCCGGCGCACCGGCGGGAGGTGGCGGCCTTCCACATCGACACCACCCCGGTCGCCAACCGCGCGTACCAGGCGTTCATCGAGGACGGCGGCTACGACGACGAGCGCTGGTGGACGCCCGAGGGCTGGGACCACGTCCGGCGGCACTCCCTCGTCGCACCGCTGTTCTGGCACCGCGAGGGCGGGCAGTGGCTCAGGCGGCGCTTCGGCGTCACCGAGGTCGTCCCGCCCGACGAGCCGGTGCTGCACGTGTGCTGGTACGAGGCGGACGCCTACGCCCGCTGGGCCGGGCGCCGGCTGCCGACCGAGGAGGAGTGGGAGAAGGCGGCCCGGCACGATCCCGTCGCGGGCCGCTCGACGCGCTACCCGTGGGGCGACGCCGATCCGACGCCCGACCGGGCCAACCTCGGCCAGCGGCATCTGCGCCCGGCGCCGGCCGGCAGCTATCCGGCCGGCGCGTCCCCGCTGGGCGTGCGGCAGTTGATCGGGGACGTGTGGGAGTGGACGGCGAGCGACTTCCTGCCGTACCCGGGGTTCACCGCGTTCCCGTACAAGGAGTACTCGGAGGTGTTCTTCGGCTCCGAGCACAAGGTGCTGCGCGGCGGTTCGTTCGCCGTGGACCAGGTGGCCTGCCGGGGCACGTTCCGCAACTGGGACTACCCGGTCAGGCGGCAGATCTTCGCCGGCTTCCGCACCGCGCGGTCGGCGGACGCCTGATGTGCCGGCACCTGGCCTGGCTGGGCCACGAGGAGCCGCTCGGCCGGCTCCTCGTGGACCCGCCGCACGGCCTGTACCGCCAGTCGTGGGCACCCCGGCGGCAGCGGTACGGCACGGTCAACGCCGACGGCTTCGGGGTCGGCTGGTACGCCCCGGACGACCCGGCGCCCGCCCGCTACCGGCGGACCGGGCCCATCTGGGCGGACCCGTCCTTCGCCGACCTCGCCCGGGTGGTGCGCACCCGTGCGCTGCTCGCCGCGGTGCGCGACGCGACGCTGCCGGGCGCGGACGGCGAGGCCGCGGCGGCGCCGTTCGCCGCGGGCCGCTGGCTGTTCAGCCACAACGGCGCGGTGGCGGGCTGGCCGCAGTCCGCGGCGCCGCTCGTGCCCACGCTGCCGCCCGTCGACCTGCTGTCCCTGGAGGCCCGCACCGACTCGGCACTGGTGTGGGCGCTCGCCCTGCGCCGGCTGCGCGCCGGCCTGGACCCGGGGCGGGCGCTCGGCGAGACGGTCCGCGAGGTGGCCGAGGCCGCGCCCGCGTCCCGGCTGAACCTGCTGCTCACCGACGGTGAGACCGTCGCCGCCACCGCCTGGGGCGACACCCTCTGGTACCTGGCGGACCCCGGCCGCGGCACCGTCGTGGCCTCCGAGCCGTACGACGACGATCCGCGCTGGCGGGAGGTCCCGGACCGCACCCTGCTCACCGCGGACCGCGCCGGCGTACGGCTGGCACCGCTGAAGGACCTGGCACCCGCACCGAAGGAGCCATGTACGTGAGTCCCCTGCACGTCACCCGCACCCTCCCCGAGGACGCCACGGAGGCCGCGCTGCGCGCGGACGTCCTGGACGGCCTGACCGCCAACCCCAAGACTCTGCCGCCCAAGTGGTTCTACGACGCGCGCGGCAGCGAGCTGTTCGAGAAGATCACCGAACTGCCCGAGTACTACCCGACCCGGGCCGAGCGGGAGATCCTCGCCGCGCACGCCGATGGGATCGCCGCCGCGTCCGGCGCCCGCACCCTGGTGGAGCTGGGCTCCGGCTCGTCCGAGAAGACGCGCCTTCTGATCGACGCGCTCACCGGGCTGGACACCTACGTCCCGGTCGACGTCAGCGAGAGCGCGCTCACCGGGGCCGGACGGGCGCTGATCGAGGAGCGCCCGGGGCTGTCGGTGCACGCCCTGATCGCCGACTTCACCGCGCGGCTGACGCTGCCGGCGACGCCCGGGCCCCGGCTGGTGGCGTTCCTCGGCGGCACGATCGGCAATCTGCTGCCGGCGGAGCGCGCCGTGTTCCTCTCCTCCGTGCGGGCACTGCTGTCGCCGGGCGACACGCTGCTGCTCGGCACGGACCTGGTCAAGGACGAAGGGGTCCTGGTCCGGGCGTACGACGACGCGGCGGGCGTGACGGCCGAGTTCAACAAGAACGTGCTGGCCGTCGTCAACCGCGAGCTGGGCGCCGACTTCGATCCCGGCGCCTTCGACCACGTGGCGCTGTGGGACGCCGGGAACGAGTGGATCGAGATGCGGCTGCGCTCCCGCACGGCCCAGACCGTGAAGGTGCCCGCGCTCGACCTCGCCGTGCACTTCGCGCCCGGTGAGGAGCTGCGCACCGAGGTGTCGGCGAAGTTCCGCGAGGAGGGGGTGGGGAGGGAACTGGCGGCCGCGGGGCTGGAGCTGACCCACTGGTGGACGGACTCCCGGTCCCGCTTCGCCCTGTCCCTGAGCACCCCGGCCTGAGCGCCCCGAAGGGGCGCGGAGAACTGCGCGAAGAAAAGGAGCAGTCCCATGACCGACCACACCTACCGGGTCACGGAGATCGTCGGCACCTCGCACGAGGGCGTCGACCAGGCCATCCGCAACGGCATCACCCGTGCCGGGCAGACGCTGCGCAACCTCGACTGGTTCGAGGTGACACAGGTCAGGGGCCAGATCGAGGACGGGCGGATCGAGCACTACCAGGTGGGTCTGAAGGTGGGCTTCCGCATCGAGGACGAGACCTGACACGTACGCGGTCCCACGGGCCGGCCGGTCGCCCCGGCCGGCCCGTGTCACGCGGACGGGTCAGCTCTCCTTCCAGACCAGGGCGGTCAGGACGGCGCTGGTGACGGTGACGGGTGCGCTGTGCTGGTTGAGCAGCCGCACCCGCATGCGCCGCCCCTGGCCGATCCGCTTGGTCAGCGGGACCACGGCGTAGGAGCCGCCGGGGGTGCCGACGATCTCGTGGATCGGGTGGTCGGAGTGGAACGTGTCGCCCTCGTACTCGGACATCCGCGCCTGGACGACCGAGCCGACCGGCAGTCCGGTGAGGGCCAGGCTGAGGCTGCCGCTGAAGCGGGCCGCGCCCCGGGCGAACACCGAGCCGTCGCTGGCGTGGTCGCCGGTCTCGTCCGTCCACTCCTGGGTGTATTCGATGGAGTCCCACACACCGGGCCGGAGGGTGTAGGGCTTGTCCAGCCCGAGGTTCACGTACTGCGGCATCTCGTCCTCTTCGGTGTCGCCCGCGGCCCAGGCGCGGAGCCCGGCGGCGGACAGGTAGGCGATGGATCGGTCCAGCGGCTCACTGGTGAACTGCCAGATCAGCGGGGACACTCCGCTGGGATTCGGCCGGGCGGCGCCCTCGGCCCGGCCGTAGTCGGCGGGACCCCAGGGATAGGCCGGGTACCACAGCGGCACTCCGGAGGGCAGGTGTCCGGCCGAGATGTCCGAGGCCGAGGTGTAGACGCCGACGCGCTGCCCCGGGAACGCCCTGCGCACGGCGGCGATCCAGGAGGTCGCCCACGCCTTGATCTGGGCGGCGCTGCGGCCCGCGTAGTTGCGGCCGTCGCTGTAGCGCTCCAGGTCCAGCCAGTGGGTGAACCCCGCCCGGGCGTACGGCCGTACGGCCCCGACGTAGTTCGCGGCCTCGGCCGCGACGTCCTGGTTGGGCCAGGCGAAGTGGTAGGCGCCCGGCACCATTCCGGCGTCGATGATGCCCTTGATGTGGGTGGTGAACTTCGCGTCTCTGCTGTGCTCGCCCTCGGACGCCTTGGCGAAGGCGAACACGACACCGTCGGCCTTGTGTGCGGCCCAGTTCTGGGTGCCCTGAAAGGTGGACACGTCCATGCCGCGGCAGGTGGCCATCGGCACCTCCTTCTGTTCTGGCGCACCGCGGATACTACGCAGCCTCGTACGTCGCCCGTGCCCCGGCCGGGAGGTTCGACACCTCCGGGACGGCACGTTCGAACAAACGCCTCTTCGTGTCCGATCGGTTACGATGCGTCACCACGGGAATCCCCGCTCCGCACGGGTGTTGAAACCCCTGTGAGCCCGCTGATCGAAGAGATTCCGTTTTCCGTCCTGGACCGCTCGCGCACCCGGGAGGGACACACTCCGGCCGAGGCGCTGCGCGACACCGTCGCGCTGGCCCGGGAGTTGGAGGCGCTCGGCTACCACCGGGTGTGGGTGTCCGAGCACCACGGCGTGCCCGGGGTCGCCGGGTCGGCGCCGACCGTGCTCGCGGCGGCGGTCGCGGGCGCGACCCGCACGATCCGGGTGGGCACCGGCGGTGTGATGCTGCCCAACCACCGGCCGCTGGTCGTCGCCGAGCAGTTCGGGGTCCTGGAGTCGCTGTTCCCGGGCCGGATCGACATGGGGCTCGGCCGCTCGGTGGGCTTCACCGGCGGCGTGCGCAGGGCGCTCGGCCGCGACAAGGACGACGCGGACGACTTCGGGGCCCAACTCGACGAACTCCTCGGCTGGTTCACCGGTACTTCGCCGACCGGTGTGCACGCGCGCCCGCCGGAGGGGCAACGCGTCCCGACGTTCGTGCTGGCCATGGGCGAGGGCGCCGAGATCGCGGCGCGCGCGGGGCTGCCCATGGTCATCGGCGATCTGCGCGACCGCGAGCGGATGCTGCTCGGCATCGACCGCTACCGCGCCCGCTTCCGCCCCTCCCCATGGGCCGCGGAGCCGTACGTGGTGATCTCCGGGACGGTCGCCGTGGCCGGCACCCCCGAGGAGGCCCGCCGTCTGCTGGTGCCGGAGGCGTGGTCCATGGCGTACGCGCGCACGCACGGCACGTTCCCGCCGCTGCCCGCCGCCGAGGACGCCGAGCGGCGGGCCATGACGGCCAAGGAGCGCGAGCTCTACGAGTCGGGGCTCACGGGCCAGCTCGCCGGCACCGAGGAGCAGGTGGCCGACGCGCTGGAGACGGTGCTGGAGGAGTCGGGCGCGCAGGAGGTGCTCGTCACGACCAGCACCCACGACCGCGCGGCGCTGCTCGACTCCTACCGGCGGCTGGCCCGTCTCGCGGGCCGGGGGCTCAGCCGACCGCGCTCGGCTTCTGTGCCCGCACCGTGATCGATCCGTCCTGCGCGTCCACCACCGCCCGGTCCCCGGCGGCGAGTTCACCGGAGAGCAGCAGGTCGGCGAGCCGGTCGTCGATCTCGCGCTGGATCGTGCGGCGCAGCGGCCGGGCCCCGAACTCGGGCTGGTGACCGATCTCCGCGATCGCCGCCGCGGCCGTGTCGGTGACCTCCAGGCCGACGTCCTGGGCGTGCAGCCGGCGCCGGGTGTGCTCCAGCAACAGGTCGACGATCTGCCGCAGTTGGGCGCGGTCCAGGCCGCGGAAGACGATGATCTCGTCGATGCGGTTGAGGAACTCGGGCCGGAAGTGGGCGTTCAGGGCGGGCAGCACGGTCTCGCGGATCGTGGTGTAGTCCTCGACCCCGGCGGTCAGGATGTGGTCGGCGCCGATGTTCGACGTCATGATGACGACGGTGTTCTTGAAGTCGACGGTGCGTCCCTGGGAGTCGGTCAGCCGTCCGTCGTCCAGGAGTTGGAGCAGGGTGTTGAAGACGTCGGGGTGCGCCTTCTCCACCTCGTCGAGGAGCAGGACGGCGTACGGCTGCCTGCGCACCGCCTCCGTGAGCTGGCCGGCCTCCTCGTGGCCGACGTATCCGGGCGGGGCGCCGATGAGGCGGGAGACGGTGTGCCGCTCCTGGAACTCGCTCATGTCCAGCCGGATCATGCGGCTCTCGTCGCCGAACAGGGCGGCGGCGAGCGCGCGGGCGAGTTCGGTCTTGCCGACGCCGGTGGGGCCGAGGAACAGGAAGCTGCCGACGGGCCGGTTCGGGTCGCTCATGCCGGCGCGGGCGCGGCGGACGGCGCGGGCGACGGCGGTGATCGCCTCGTCCTGGCCGACGACCCGCTCGTGCAGGTGCTCCTCCAGCTTGATCAGCCGCTCGCGCTCCTCCTCGGTGAGCTGGGCGACGGGGATGCCGGTGGTGCGGGCGACGATCTCGGCGATGTCCTCGGCGGTGACCTTCGGGGTCTGCTCGCCGGCCCGGCCCGCCCCGGCGAGCTCCGCCTCGGCCTCACGGATGCGGTCGCGCAGGTCGCGGGCGCGTTCGTACTCCTCGTCGGCGACCGCCTGGTCCTTCTCCCGGTTGAGCGCGGCGGCCCTCGCCTCGATCTCGCGCAGGTCGGCCTCGGGGGTCCCGGCGCGCAGCCGGACGCGGGCGGCGGCCTGGTCCATCAGGTCGATCGCCTTGTCGGGCAGGAAGCGGGAGGTGATGTAGCGGTCGGACAGCTCGGCCGCGGCGACGACCGCCTCGTCGGTGATGCGGACCTGGTGGTGGGCCTCGTAGCGGTCGCGCAGCCCGCGCAGGATCGCGACGGTGTCGTCGACGTCCGGCTCGCCGACGAGGATGGGCGCGAAGCGGCGTTCGAGGGCGGCGTCCTTCTCGATGTGCCGGCGGTACTCGTCGACGGTGGTGGCGCCGATGAGGTGCAGGTCGCCGCGGGCCAGCGCCGGCTTGAGCATGTTGCCGGCGTCCAGGGCGCCGTCGCCGCCCCCGCCCGCGCCGACGACGGTGTGCAGTTCGTCGAGGAAGAGCACCAGGTCGTCGGCGTGTTCCCGGACCTCGTCGAGGAGGGTCTTGAGCCGTTCCTCGAACTCGCCGCGGTACTTGGTGCCGGCCACCATCCCGCCGAGGTCGAGCGAGACCAGCCGCTTGCCCGCGAGGGTCTGGGGGACGTCCCCGGCGGCGATGCGCTGGGCGATGCCCTCGACGATGGCGGTCTTGCCGACGCCGGGGTCGCCGATCAGGACGGGGTTGTTCTTGCTGCGCCGGGAGAGGACCTCGATGGTCTGCTCGACCTCGTCGTCCCGTCCGATGACCGGGTCGAGCCGGCCGGCCGTGGCGTCCTCGGTGAGGTCGCGGCCGTACTCGTCGATCGTCGGGGTGGTGCTCGGGCCGCGGTGCTCGGCCGCGGTCTCCGTGGGCATCCGGGTCTGCTCCCAGCCGTTCTCGGCGAGCGCCCGGCCGGCCGCCGACTCGTGGTTGGCGGCCAGCGCGCGCAGCAGGTGCTCGGGTCCGATGTAGGAGTCGTCCTCGGCGCGGGAGATCTGGTAAGCGTCCAGGAGGGCGCGCTTGGCGGCCGGGGTGAGCGTGGCGGGCTCGCTGCGGGGGCCGCCGCCCGCGCCGACGCCGAGCCGGGCCCGCAGCCGGTCGGGGTCGGCGCCCGCCTCGGTGAGCAGCCGGCGGGTGGAGTCGTGCTCGGTGGCGGCGGCCAGCAGATGGCGGGCGTCGAGTTCCTCGCCGCCCTCGGCGGCGGCGATGTCGCGGGCCTGGGCCACCAGCTCGCGGGCCCGCTCCGACAGCAGGCTGCCGATGTCGACGCTCTGCACACGCCGGGCGGAGGACGGCTGACCCGGCCCGCCGAAGAACCGGGACATCAGCGCGTCGAAGTCCTCGAAGGGGCTGCGTCCGAATCCGAAACCGGGTGTAGTCATGGGCCGGGCCCTTCTGTGGCATGCGATGTCGGCGGGGATGTCTCGGCAGGGGTGTCGGCGAGGGGTCTCGCAAACCACCAAACTGTCATATGACCGACATACCCGCATGCGCGCCGCCGAGATGCGAACGGCACGCGGTCCGGTGACCCTGGAGACGGAGCCCCTATCGACGAGGAGGGTTGCCATGTCCTTCATGGACAAGATCAAGGGCATGCTCAAGGGCCACGAGGACCAGGCCTCGAAGGGCATCGACAAGGGCGGCGACTACGTCGACGGCAGGACCCAGGGCAAGTACGGCTCACAGGTCGACTCCGCCCAGCAGCGGCTCAAGGACGAACTGGGCGGCCAGGAGAGGGACACCCCTCCGCATCCGTGACCGCCCGTTCGGCGGTCCCGTGGGCATGGGCGGGGCCGGGGGCCGGGATCACGGGGTCCGCCCCGCCCGGCCCCCGGCGCGTAGGGACGTCCCCGCGGCGGGGCCGGGACCGGGACGCCCATCGCGGCTCCCACGCGCGCGCAAGGGGCCGGAAGGCCGATCGCGGGCCTTCGCGACCGCGTCGGGATCAAGGGCGGGCGGGATCAGGGGCGGGCGGGATCAGGGGCGGGCCGGGCTCGTGCCGGGGAGGCGCTGGGCCGGCAGGCGGGGGGTGTGGGGGTGGTCGGTGACCGGGGCCGAACGGGTCCACTGCGCATCGGGCGTCGTCGGCTGCGCCGCGCGGGCGAGGGCCCGGCGGTCGGCGTGGGCGCCCGGGTCGATCTGCGGCAGGACCTCCACCTCCGCCACCAGGCCCCGCGCCGTGACGACCCGCCACATCGACGCGAACAGCGTGTCCTCCCCGACGAACGCGGGCGCGGTCGTGGCCGCTCCCCCGTCGACCCGGTAGTGCAGCCGCACCGGCTGCACCGGCGCCCCGGCGTCCAGCGCGGCCTGGAACACGGCCCGGTGGAAGCGGCCCTGCGCCCGTCCGCACCAGGTGCTGCCCTCGGGGAAGGCGACGACCGCCGCCCCGCCCCGCAGCGCCTCGGCGATCCGGGCGACCGTCTCCGGCAGCGACCGCAGCCGGTCCCGCTCGATGAACAGGACACCGCTGCGGGCGACCAGCGCGCCGGCGACGGGCCACTGCCGGATCTCCGTCTTGGCGAGCATCCGCGCGGGCCGCACCGAGGCGAGCAGCGGGATGTCCAGCCACGAGATGTGGTTGGCCACCAGCAGCAGTCCCCCGGTCAGCGCGGCGGAGCCGCTGACGCGGACCCGTACCCCGGCCGCCCGGACGACGCCGCGGCTCCAGCGCCCGACCAGCCCGGCGGGAATCCTCCCGCCGAGCGGGGTGAGCACGACCCCGGCGAGGACGAGGAGCACGACCGCGGTGAGCCGCAGCACGGCGCGCGGCAGGGCTGCCGCGCGCCCCGTCCCTTCGACGCACGCCCCCGGGGTGCAGGGCGCGCTGGGCAGCCAGACGCTCATCAGGCCGAGGGCACGAGCGAGAGGAAGTGCTTCAGATAGCGCTGGTTGACCCGGCGCATCGACAGCAGCACGTACAGGTCGGCGACCCCGAAGTCCGGGTCGTGGGCGGGCTCGCCGCACACCCAGGCGCCGAGCCGCAGATAACCGCGCAGCAGGGCGGGGAGCTCGGTGCGGCCGGCCGGTGCCTCGGCGTTCGGCACCCAGGGCAGCAGCGGGCGCACCCGGTACTCCTCGGGCGCCAGGTGCTTGTCGCGGACGCGGTCCCAGGTGCCGGTGGCGAGCGCGCCGCCGTCGGCGAGCGGGACGGAGCAGCAGCCGGCCAGCCACTCGTGGCCGCGGTCGACCATGTAGCGGGCGATACCGGCCCAGATCAGTCCGATGACGGCGCCGTCGCGGTGGTCGGGGTGCACACAGGACCGGCCGACTTCGACCAGACCCGGCCGGATTCCGTCGAGCGCGCCGAGATCGAACTCGCCCTCGGAGTAGAGTCGTCCCGCGACGGCGGCACGGTCCGGCGGAAGCAGCCGGTAGGTGCCGACGACCTGCCCGGTGAGGGTGTCGTTGACCAGCAGGTGGTCGCAGTACGCGTCGAAGGGGTCGATGTCGTGCCCCGGCTGCGGCGTGGACAGCAGGGCGCCCATCTCACCGGCGAAGACGTCGTGCCGCAGGCGCTGCGCGGCGCGCACGTCGGCCTCGTCACGGGCGAGCGTGACGGTGTAGCGGGCGGGCGCCGCGGGCTGTGGCGGACGGTCGAGCGTGGATACGCCGGTCATGGCTCTCTCCTGGTCACGGGCCGGGGTCGGCGAGACGGTCGGCACACCGGTCCGGTCTGCCGCTCCAGTTCTTCCGACGCCGGTTGACCGGCGCGTTACCTGTGCCGGGAGCGCGGATGTGGGGATGTTGAACGACGCCCCCCGCGCCGCCCCGCCCGGCCGGGCGAGGGAGACGGGGCCGGGGAGCACCCTCCCGGCCCCGCCCGTCCACCCTCGCGGCGAACGTCCTCGTGGTGCCGGCCGGCGCTATCTCCTGGCGGCCTTGCGGGTGGCCCGCAGCCACTCCTTGTTCATGCTCGTGATGGACATGAGCGGAATGCCCTTGGGGCAGGCGGTCGCGCACTCCCCCGCGAGGGTGCAGCCGCCGAAGCCCTCCTCGTCCATCTGCGCCACCATGTCGAGCACCCGGGTCTCCCGCTCGGGGGCGCCCTGCGGCAGGACGTTGAGGTGGTTGACCTTGGCGGAGGTGAACAGCATCGCCGCCCCGTTGGGGCACGCGGCCACGCACGCCCCGCACCCGATGCACTCGGCGTGCTCGAACGCGAGGTCGGCGTCCGGCTTGGGCACCGGTGTGGCGTGGGCCTCCGGCGCGGAGCCGGTCGGCGCGGTGATGTAGCCGCCGGCCTGGATGATCCGGTCGAACGCGGACCGGTCCACGACCAGGTCCTTGACCACGGGGAAGGCCGCCGCCCGCCACGGCTCGACGTCGATCGTGTCGCCGTCCCGGAACGACCTCATGTGCAGCTGGCAGGTGGTGGTGCGCTCGGGGCCGTGCGCGTCGCCGTTGATGACGAGGGAGCAGGCGCCGCAGATGCCCTCGCGGCAGTCGTGGTCGAAGGCGACCGGTTCCTCGCCCTTGAGGATGAGGTCCTCGTTGAGCGTGTCGAGCATCTCCAGGAAGGACATGTCGGAGGAGATGCCGTCCACCTCGTAGGTGGACATGGCGCCTTCGGCGTCGGCGTCGCGCTGCCGCCAGACGCGCAGGGTGAGCTTCATGCGTAGCTCCGCTGAGTGGGGTGGACGTACTCGAAGACCAGGTCTTCCTTGTGCAGGGTGGGTGCCTCGCCGGTGCCCGCGAACTCCCAGGCGGCCGCGTACGTGAACCCGTCGTCGTCGCGGGCGGCCTCGCCGTCGGGGGTCTGCGACTCCTCGCGGAAGTGGCCGCCGCAGGACTCGGCGCGGTGCAGCGCGTCGAGGCACATCAGTTCGGCCAGTTCCAGGTAGTCGACGATCCTGTTGGCCTTCTCCAGCGACTGGTTGAGCTCCTCGCCGGTGCCGGGGACCTTGATGCGCCGCCAGAACTCCTCGCGGATCTGCGGGATGCGTTCGAGGGCCTTGCGCAGCCCGGCGTCGGTGCGCGCCATGCCGCAGAACTCCCACATGAGTTCGCCGAGTTCGCGGTGGAACGAGTCGGGGGTGCGGTCGCCGTCGACGGCGAGCAGCAGCCTGAGCCGGTCCTCGGTCTCGGCCAGCACCTCCTGGACGGCGGGGTGTTCGACGGTGACCGGCTCCTGGTGGGGGTTGCGGGCCAGGTAGTCGTTGACGGTGGCCGGGAGCACGAAGTAGCCGTCGGCGAGGCCCTGCATGAGGGCGGAGGCACCGAGGCGGTTGGCGCCGTGGTCCGAGAAGTTGGCCTCGCCGATCGCGAACAGGCCGGGGACGGTGGTCTGGAGGTCGTAGTCGACCCACAGGCCGCCCATCGTGTAGTGCACGGCGGGGTAGATGCGCATGGGCACCTCGTACGGATCCTCGTCGGTGATCCGCTGGTACATGTCGAAGAGGTTGCCGTACCTGGCCTCCACGGCCCCCCGGCCCATCCGTCCGATGGCGTCCGCGAAGTCCAGGTAGACGCCCTGGCCGCCGGGGCCCACTCCGCGGCCCTCGTCGCAGACGTTCTTGGCGGCGCGGGAGGCGATGTCGCGCGGGACGAGGTTGCCGAAGGACGGGTAGATGCGCTCCAGGTAGTAGTCGCGCTCGTCCTCGGGGATGCGGTGGGGCGGGCGGGTGTCGCCCTTGGCCTTCGGTACCCAGATGCGGCCGTCGTTGCGCAGCGACTCGCTCATCAGCGTCAGCTTGGACTGGTGGTCGCCGGTGCGCGGGATGCAGGTGGGGTGGATCTGGGTGAAGCAGGGGTTGGCGAAGTAGGCGCCGCGCCGGTGCGCCCGCCAGATCGCGGTGGCGTTGGAGTTCATGGCGTTCGTCGACAGGTAGAAGACGTTGCCGTAGCCGCCGCTGGCGAGGACGACCGCGTCCGCGAAGTAGGTGTCGATCTTGCCCGTGATCAGGTCCCGGGCCACGATGCCGCGGGCCCGGCCGTCGACCACGAGGAGGTCGAGCATCTCGGTGCGCGGGTGCATCTCCACGTTGCCCGCGGCGATCTGCCGGGACAGCGCCTGGTAGGCGCCGAGCAGCAGTTGCTGGCCCGTCTGGCCGCGGGCGTAGAAGGTCCGGGAGACCTGGACGCCGCCGAAGGAGCGGGTGTCGAGCAGGCCGCCGTACTCGCGGGCGAAGGGCACGCCCTGCGCCACGCACTGGTCGATGATCTCGACGGAGATCTGCGCCAGGCGGTGCACGTTGGACTCGCGGGCACGGAAGTCGCCGCCCTTGACGGTGTCGTAGAACAGCCGGTGCACGGAGTCGCCGTCGTTGCGGTAGTTCTTGGCGGCGTTGATGCCGCCCTGCGCGGCGATCGAGTGGGCGCGGCGCGGGGAGTCCTGGTAGCAGAACTGGACGACGTGGTAGCCCTGTTCGGCGAGGGTGGCACCCGCGGAGCCGCCCGCGAGGCCGGTGCCGACGATGATCACCGTGTGCTTGCGGCGGTTGGCGGGGTTGACCAGCCTGGCCTCGAAGCGGCGCTTGTCCCAGCGCTCGGCGACGGGTCCGGAGGGCGCCTTGGCGTCGGCGAGGGGCGCACCGGTCGGGTAGTCCGTGAAGGAAGTCATGTCTAGCTCACCACTCCGGTCATGACGCCCACGGGTACGGCGATGAAACCGGCCGTGAGCAGCAGCGCGAGGACGTCGGCGACGGTCTTCAGGGCGCGGTCGCGGGTGCGGCTGCCGACGCCGAGCGTCTGGGCGGCGCTCCAGAAGCCGTGCCGCACGTGCAGGCCGAGGGCCAGCATCGCGACGATGTAGATGACGTTGCCGTACCAGGTGGAGAAGGTGTCCACGACGTTCTGGTACGGGTGGCCCTCCTGGAAGCCGCCGGAGTGCACGGTGCCGGTGGTGAGGTCCAGGATGTGCCAGACGACGAACAGGCCGAGGATGATCCCGCCCCAGCGCATGGTGCGCGTGGCGTAGGTGGCCCGCGCCTTGCGGTGCACGTACTTGCTGGGCCGTGCCCGCAGGTCGCGGCGGCTGAGCTGGTAGGCGGAGGTCGCGTGGGCGACCACGGCGACGACCAGGACGACGCGGATGATCCACAGCGTCCACTCGTAGTGCATGAACGGTTCGCCGATGGTGCGCAGCCAGTGGGCGTAGTGGTTGAACTCGCCCGCGCCGAAGTAGATCTTCAGATTGCCGATCATGTGGACGACCAGGTACGCCAGCATGATCAGCCCGCTGACCGCCATCACGGTCTTCTTGCCGACGGAGCTGTCCCACATCGTGCGCGCCATGGACGGCCGCCGGTCCGTCCGCGTTGCCAGTGCCATGGGTCAGCACGCTAGGGCCGAACGGCCCTATCGGTCCAAGACATGGTCTGCCTGGTTTCGATAGGCGGGGGCTATGCTGGCCGGGTGCAGTTCCAGCAGCTCCAGTACTTCGTGGCGGTCGCCGAGACCCGGCACTTCACCCGGGCCGCGGACCTGGTCCATGTCGCGCAACCGTCGCTGTCCCAGCAGATCAAGGCCCTGGAGCGGGAACTGGGGGCGGACCTGTTCCTGCGCGCCCGGGGCAACATCACGCTGACCGACGCGGGCGAGGCGCTGCTGCCGCTGGCCCGGCGGATCCTCGCCGACGCGGACACGGCACGGCACGAGGTGCAGGAGCTGGCGCAGCTGCGCAGCGGGCGGGTCCGGCTGGGCGCGACCCCGAGCCTGTGCACGGGGCTGCTGCCGGACGTGCTGCGCGCCTTCCACGACCGCTATCCCGGCATCCGGCTGCTGGTCGAGGAGGGCGGCTCGCACGATCTCGTACGGGAACTCGCGCGCGGCGCGCTCGACCTGGCGCTGATCGTGCTGCCCCTGCCGACGCCGGCGCCCGCGCTGACCACGGTGGAGCTGCTGCGCGAGGACCTGGTGGTGGTGTCGTCGCCGGAGGCGCCGCCGCCGGGCCGGGGCGGCCGCGAGGTGCGGGTCGCCGATCTGGAGGGCGAGCGCCTGGTGATGTTCCGGCACGGCTACGACCTGCGGGAGCTGACCGTGGCCGCGTGCCGGGCGGAGGGCTTCGAGCCGGCGTTCGCGGTGGAGGGCGGCGAGATGGACGCGGTGCTGGGGTTCGTGCGGGCGGGGCTCGGCATCGCGGTGGTGCCGCGCATGGTCGCGACGCGCTCGGGCCGGGGCCTGCGGGTCACTCCGCTGGCCCGCCCGGGTCTCGAGCGCACGATCGCGCTGGCCCACCGCAGCGATGTGGCTCCGCCGAGGGCCGCGAGGGAACTCCAGCACATGCTCCTGACCAGCTGACCCTTGCGCCGGGGGCCCACGACGTCCGACGTGCCACGTCATGCCGTCCGTCGGATGCGGCTTCGTCGTGGCTTGTCGCGCAGTTCCCCGCGCCCCTTCGGGGGCGTTCGGCTCGGGGGCGCCCCGAAGGGGCGCGGGGAACTGCGCGAGCGACCACAGCGCACCCGCGGACGAAGACGGCTGAACCGGCGGTCAGCCTATGGCGTCGATCAGGGCCAGGTCGTGGAGGCGGTCCGGGGGGCCCGGGCGGGCGTAGTACCAGCCCTGGGCCGTGTCGCAGCCCAGGATGCGCAGTTGCTCGGCCTGGGCGCCGGTCTCGACGCCCTCGACCGTGACCGCGAGGTCCAGGCTGTGGGCAAGAGAAACGATACCTTCCACGATCTTGAGGTCGACCGGGTCCGCCGGGAAGCGCTGCATGCTCTGGGTGAAGGAACGGTCCAGCTTGAGGACGCTCACCGGCAGCCGACGGAGATTGGCCAGGTTGGAGTAGCCCGTGCCGAAGTCGTCGAGGGCGATGTCGACACCCATCTCCGCGAGCCGCCGCAGCGGCTTGAGGAGGTCGTCGTCGGCACCGATCAGCGCGGACTCGGTGACCTCCAGGCACAGCGCGTCCGGCGAGAGCCCCGCCCGCTCCAGGATCTCCACCGTGTCCTGCACCAGCCCGGGGTGGGTGAGCTGGCACGGCGACAGATTGACGTTGATGCGCAGCGGAGCGCCGGCCACCCGCTCGCCGTGACGTTCCCGCCACTCCCGCGCCTGGCGCACCGACTGCTCCAGCACCCAGCGCCCCAACGGCACGATGAGACCGGTGTGTTCGGCCAGCGGGATGAAACGGTCCGGCCCGAGCACCCCGTGCTGCGGATGCAGCCACCGCACCAGTGCCTCCGCGCCCCGCACGCTCCCGTCGCCGAGGTGCACGAGCGGCTGGTACTCGATGAAGAACTCCCCCCGGTCCAGGGCCGCGGGCAGCGCCGTGGTCAGTCCGTGCCGGGTGATCGCGCGGGCGTCGGCCTCCGGGTCGGCCAGCTCCGAGCGGTTGCCGCCCGCCGACTTGGCCCGGTACATCGTGATGTCGGCGCTGCGCAGCACCTCGGCCGCGGTGCGCTCGCCCGCCGGCCCCTCGACGATGCCGATGCTGCCGCGAACCAGGAGTTCCCGGCCGTCGATGCTGACGGGCGTGACGAGGGAGTTCATGATGCGCTCGGCGAGTTCGTCGACCGCGCGCTCGGTGCCGGGCCCCGTGGTCAGCGCCACGAACTCGTCACCGCCGAGCCGGGCGACCATCTCGCCGGGCGCCGTCGTGCAGGACTGGAGCCGGTCGGCGACCTCCACCAGCAGCCGGTCGCCGGCCGAGTGGCCGAGGCTGTCGTTGACGGTCTTGAACCCGTCCAGGTCGAGGTAGCACAGCCCGAACCGCTGGCCCTCGCCCGCGGCCAGCACCTTCTCCAGGCGTTCGAAGAACAGCGTGCGGTTGGGCAGTCCGGTGAGCGCGTCGTGCGTGGCCTCGTAGCGCAGCCGCAGATTGAGCAGCCGCCGCTCGGTGGTGTCCTCCATCAGCGCCAGCTGGTACTGCGGGTCGCCGTCCGCGTCACGCAGCAGGGAGACCGTCAGATTGGTCCACAGAACCGTTCCGTCGGTGCGGTTGAACGCCTTCTCCACGTGGTAGTGCTCGCGGTCGCCGCGCACCAGTTCGTCGTAGAGCCGCCAGGTGTGCGGCGAGTCGTCCGGGTGCCGCCAGTCCGTGACGCGGCGGCCCCGGAACGCCTGCTCGGAGAGGCCGAACATGCGCAGCAGCGCCCCGTTGACCTGGAGCACGTTGCCGTCGAGGTCGGCGATGCCGATCCCTATCGCCGCGCCCTCGAACACCGCGCGGAAGCGGGCCTCGCTCGCGTGCAGCGCCTGCGCGACCACGCCCTGCGCCCGCAGCGCGGCCTGCGCGACGGCCTCCTGCTCGACCAGGGTCCGCGCCCGCAGCGACTGCGCGAACCCGGCGGCCATGGCGTGCTGGAGCCGCGAGGCACGCACCCGCAGTTCGTCCTGCGGGCCCTCCCCTCCGCAGTAGAGCACCAGATAGGCGTCCACGCAGTCCAGGGTGCGGCTGAGCGCCTCGGGGTCGGTGCAGTGCGCGTCGACCAGGGCCGCGCCGACCGCCTTCGCCCCGTCGGGGTCGAGGACGCGCCGGTGCAGGGCCTCGTTCAGCCGCTGCGCGAGCGGCAGGAGCCGCTCCTCGAACTCGGCACGTGTCAGCGCCGTCGAGGCCACCGGGTACACGGCCCGGCTCCAGATCGTGGCGAACCGGCGCACTCTGTCCTGGGGCCCGTCCGCTTCCGCGCTCACGCCGCCCGTCCCACGCCGGCGAACCCGGAGAAGGCATACGGGTCCTCGTCCTCCGGCGCCGTCTGCGGCCGCCAGTGCGGCATCGGCACCAGCCCGGGTTCCACCATGTCGTACCCCTCGAAGAACCGCGCGATCTCCTCGCGCGAGCGCATGATCAGCGGGTTGCGGATGTCCTTGTACACGTCGACCGCGCCCTCGGCCCGCTCCGGCGGCACGGGAATCCCCTCGTACGAGGCGTGCGTGAGGACCAGCAGGCTGCCGGGCGCGAGTGCCTCGCCCAGTTCCGCCACCGCTCCGTACGGGTCGTCCGCGTCTTCCACGAAGTGCAGTATGGCAACGAGAAGCAGCGCCACTGGCCGATTCAGGTCGATGAGACGTGCGACCTCGGGGCTGGAGAGGATCTCGTGCGGCTTGCGGAGGTCGGCGGCGACCACGTCCGTGTCCTCGTCGCCCTCCAGCACCGCCTGGCCGTGGGCGACCGCCACCGGGTCGTGGTCGACGTACACCACGCGGGTGCCGGGCAGTTCGGCCCGCGCGACCTCGTGGACGTTGCCGAACGTCGGGATGCCGGAGCCGATGTCGAGGAACTGCGTGACGCCCTCGGCCACCGCGAAGCGCACCGCCCGGCTGAGGAAGGCGCGGTTCGCCCGCATGATCCTCGGCAGCCCCGGCATGAACTCCATGGCCCTGCGGGCCGCTTCGCGGTCGACCTCGAAGTTGTGCGAACCGCCCAGGTAGAAGTCGTAGATGCGCGAGACGCTCGGCACCGAGATGTCGATGCTCCGTGGAGCCCAGGCGGGACGCTCCATGTACCTCTCCAAGCCGTAGGCGACAGCGTCAGGCGATCCGGTGTTCGAGCAGAGGCTACTGATCGTCCGCCAATGGAGCGACCCGAAACGGAAATTGACCGTCCGTTCCCGGTCGCAACCGGTCTCCGTCGGCCGTGCGGTGGGGCGAACAGAAGGGCATCGCCCCTGGTCGCGACCCCGGCCCTGCGGGCGGACGACGTCATGGGTCCGCCCCCTCCGTACGCTACGGAGGGGGCGGACCCATGAGGGGGGGGGAGGCAGGCGGTCGAACCGCGGGCCGGGGCCTACTTCTTGGGGGCGCCGACCGGCTTGCCGTCGGGGGCCACGGCGTACCAGGTGCCGCCGACGCCCTGGCCGTTGGTGTCACCGGGGGCCGAGTCGCCGGAGAAGGTGTAGATCGGCCAGCAGTCCACCGTCATCTGCTTGGTGCCGTCGGGGCGGGTGAAGCCCATCAGGCCCTTCTTCTCCACGCCCTTGGTGTCGTTCGCGTCCACCGGGGCGACGGCCGGCCACTTCACCAGGCAGTCCCCGAGGCAGTTCGAGACCGGGTCGGGCCACGCCTTGTCCTTGAGGAAGCGGTAGACCGTCATGCCGTTCTTGTCGATGACGATCTCGCCGAGCTTGGGGTCGTTGCGGGTGGACAGGCCCGGCAGGTCAGCCTTGAGGGCCTTCTTGCCGTCGGGTGCCGCCGCGAACCACTTGCCGCCCACGCCCTGGCCGTTGACGTCACCGGCGTTGAGGTC
Source organism: Streptomyces sp. NPDC026672 (assembly GCF_040638185.1). NCBI lineage: Bacteria > Bacillati > Actinomycetota > Actinomycetes > Kitasatosporales > Streptomycetaceae > Streptomyces > Streptomyces sp. NPDC026672. The sequence goes on along the minus strand of NZ_JBEZXS010000030.1, from coordinate 57,007 downwards.
CTTGGCGTACCGGTAGACGGGCCAGTCGCCGACGGTCAGCTGCTTGGTGCCGTCGGAACGGGTGACCTCGCCCAGCAGGGACTTGTCGATGCCGGCGCCGGCCGAGGCGTCGTCCGCGGGCACCGGCGGCCAGGCGGTCTTGCAGTCGCCGTCGCAGTTGGACTTGGGCGGGTTGGCGGTGTCCGCGTCGAAGCGGTAGAGGGTGAGACCGGCCTCGTCGGTCAGCACCTTGCCCAACTGGGCGTTCGTGGCCACGGTCAGCTTGCCCGCCGGGCTCGCGTCGGTCGGCGCCGCCGCCTGGCCGGTGCCGCCGTACCCGTCCGCCGAACCGTAGTCGCCGGCCGCGGCGGGCGCGCCGACGTTCTGGGCCGCCGACGACTGGGTGGCGGCGTTCTCCTGACCGCATGCGGTGGTCAGGGCCAGCACCGAAGCGGCCGTCACCACCAATGAGGCGGTCCGCCAGGAGGTCTTCATCGTCAACTCCCCATTATCGCCTGGATGTTGCAGCCGCCTGCTCGCCGCCGCACGACACTGGGTACGACCGGGCGGGGCAGCGTGTTCAACGGTGCCGGAAGTTTTTTTCCGGCCCATGTGCCGCCGACGTCCCACAAGGCACTCCCGGCACGTCCGTTCACCGCCGTCACTTCCCGCACACCGCGGGTCAAGTCGGCGCGCGCAGGACGTCACCCCATGGGGTCAATCCCGCACCTGTCCGGCGTGGCGTGCGTCCGGGCGCTCCAGGATCTCCGTCGTGCATGGACCCGCATCGACCCGATTCCCGCCGGTCACACGGGTGCTGGCCCTGGCCGCACTGACGTGGGCCCTGGTGGGCTGCCCGGTGGGCACGGCGACCGCCGACGCCTGCGCGTACGCCTCGACGGGACCCGGCGGCATCACCGCGGTGGCCGTCGCCGGCGGCTCCTGGCCGACCCCGCCGATCTGCCCGAGACCCACGCCGACGCCCACACCGAAACCCACTCCCCCACCGCCGCCTCCCCCACCACCTCCACCGTCGCCTCCCCCGACACCCACTCCCCCACCTCCCCCGCCGCCGAGGCCCACCCCCGAACCGCCCCCTCCACCGCCGCCACCGCCGCGGCCCGCGCCCCCGCGCGAGGCGGTCCCACCGCCTCCGCCACCCCCTGCACCCACCCCGCCCCCGAAGCCGGCACCCGCACCGGCACCCGAACGGCCACGCCCCGCGCCCCGTCCCGAAGCCGACCCCACCCCCACGCCCACCCGGGTGCACTACCCGCGTCACCAGCCGAAACCGGCCAGCGCCCCGGTCCATGAGCGCACCTCCCCGGTGACCTACGTCCTGCTCGTCGCCGTACCCGCGATCGTCGCCGTGGCCGCACTGCGCCCACGCTGACGCCGCCCCGGTCCACCGTTCTCCCCCCTTCCAGCGTTTTCCAGCGTTTCCGGCGCTTTCCGCCGTTTCCACCGACCCGTTCGCCCACGGAGGTACCTGTTGTCGAATTGGCTTGTTCTCGTCCTCGCGGTGCTCGCCACCTGCGCCATGGTGGTGGGCCTCGCCTTCCTGCGCCACCGCTCCGCGTCGGAGGACGACGACCCCAGCGAGACCCCGGACGTCATCGAGTACATGACGATGTGGATCGGCGTCGTCTACGCGATCGTCCTGGGCCTGGCGATCGCCGGGGTGTGGGAGGCGCGCAGCGCCGCCCAGGACCAGGTGCAGGCGGAGGCCCAGGCGCTGCACGAGATCTCGGAGCGGGTCCGGGTCTATCCGCCGGCCGTCCGCGACACGATCCGCGCCGACGTCGACGCCTACGTCGGACACGTGGTGGGCACGGAGTGGCGGACGATGACCCGCGAGGACCGGCTGACCCCGGCCGGCGCCCGGCTGCTCGGCCGCCTCCGCCAGGACGTCACCGACTACGAGCCCCGCTCGGACTTCGAGGCGCAGGCGTACCAGCCGCTGGTGGACCAGGTGGCCGCGGTGGACCAGGCGCGCAGCGCCCGCGCCGACTCGACCGGGGCGACCATGCCGACCGTGGTGTGGTTCGGGCTGGTCGGCGGGGCCGTCATCACCGTGGGCATGGTGTTCGCGCTCCAGATCCGGCGCACCCGGCGGGAGTTGGTCCTCGCCGGGCTGTTCGCCACGACGATCGTGTTCATGCTGTTCCTGATCTGGGACTTCGACGCCCCCTACAGCCGGGGCATCGCGGCCACGCCTGAGCCGTTCCTCCTGCTCTTCCCGCACGCGGGAGGCTGACCGCCGCCGACCACCGCGGGGGCGGCGTCACCCGGGCGGCCCCGCGGATTGACCCGTTCGCGCTACAGGGATCGCGCCGCTCGGCGTGTCTTCCTACGTTCGGAACACCGAGGTGCATTCCGGCACTGGCGGAAGAGGTCCGCGGCCGCTCCTCGGGGACCGGAGGGAAAGTCCATGCGCGCGATACGCGTCGCCCCGGCCGTACTGCTCGGCGCCACCGCCCTCGTCCTGTCCGCGCCCGCCGCCGTCGCGGACGACAGCGACGCCGGTCACGACGTGACCCCGTTCGGCTTCCGGGTGGAGCCCGCGACCGTGGCCGCGGGCGGCAGGGTGACCCTGCGTCTGGACCGCGACGGCGGCTGCGCGGGCGGTGCGACGGTCACCTCCGGCGTCTTCGACACGGTCCGCATCCCGCCGGGGGGCACGTCCACGACGGTGACCGTCGACGGGGACGTACGGGCGGGCACCACGGACCGGGTGACGTTCAGCTGCGACGGGGCCAGCGGTTCGACGGACCTCAGGATCGCCGACGGCCCCCTGCCGAGCGGCGCCCCGGCGACCGCGCGGATCCAGCAGGTCCCCGGGGCGGTGCAGGCCGGCGAGGGCGGCGGCAGCACCGGGGACTTCGACCTGAAGGAGATCGGCCTCGGGACGGGGCTGGTGGCGGGGTCGGTGGCGGTCGCGTACCACATCGCCCGCCGCCGCGCGGGCGACGACGCGTAGCCGTGGCGACCGGCGTGGGACAGCCCTTCGCCCCGTTCCCTCAGGGGCCGGGGCGAAGGACGGTCGGGGACGGTACGGGGACGCAAGGAGCGGTGCCGGAGCCGTCGGCTCAGATCCGCTTCTCGTGGCGGCGGCGCAACAGGAACACACCGCCGCCGACCACCGCGGAGGCGACGAGTCCGCCGCCGATGGCCACGTCGGTCGGGGTCGCGCCAGAGATCGTGCTGCCGCCGAGGCCGCCGTGGACGCCACCGAGCACCGTGAAGGCGTTGGGCCGGGTCAGGGTGCGGCCGTCGCAGTTGACGGTGATGTCGTACTGGCCGGGCCTGGCGTCGTTGTCGATGATCGCCACTCCGCGCGCGGTGTCGTCGTTGTCGCGGAGCGGGGTGAGGGAGATGGTCTCGAAGGCGCGGGAGGACGCGGTGCCGCCGCCCCGGCAGCCGTCCACGGTCACGGTCAGCCGGCCGCCGGCGGCGAGCACACCGGGCTCGGCCGAGATGTTCCGCGGGAAGTTTCCGTTGTTGTTCCCGTTGTTGTTCCCGTTCCCGTTGTTGTTGCCCGGGTGGAAACCGTTGTTGTTGTTCCCGAACCCGTTGTTGTTGTTGAAGCCGTTGTTGTTGCCCTGGTTGAAGCCGTTGTTGAACCCGTTGTTGAAGCCGTTGTTGTTGAACCCGCCGATGCCACCGATGCCGATGCCTCCCACACCACCGACACCACCGACACCACCGATGCCCCCGACACCGCCGACACCACCGACACCGCCCCCCGGGGCGACGGCGACGCCGCCCAGATCGGTGCTGCTCGGACCGCCCCCGTTGCCCATGCCGTCGGCCGCGGCCACCGGTGCGGTGAGCCCGAGGGCGGTGACCGCGAGGGCCGCGGCCGCCAGGGCGCGTGTGTTTCCCATGTGATCCTCCGCGGGAGGCACCCCGGGTCCGGTCCCGGTCTATCGGCGAGAAAGCACCTCCCGGGACGACCCTCGGGTGCCCGGAACACGCCCGCATGTCGAGAATGGTCCGTCCTGGTGAGCGGACACACGGTGCGACGACCGCACAATCGGATATTGCCGCAGGTCACGGACCGTCAGAAAAATTCCTCTCGGCGGCAACTCGGATGGCGCACCAAAAGCGCCGCGGGCCACCCGTTCGCCCCCTCCCCCGTCGCCGAGGACGGGACGGGGACTTAGCGTTCTCGTATGCGCGAAGGACGCGGCTGCGGCCGTGTCGAGAAGGGATGGCGAATGGTTGCGTCCGTGCTGCCCGAGCTCGCCGAGGCGGAGGAGCGGCGGCGCAAGCGCGCCCCGTGGGGCGTGATAGCGCTGGTCCTGCTGACCGGTCTCGCGCTCATCCGCAATGGTTCCGGGGAGTTCGACATGGGGCCCCCGCAGCCGGCGCAGGCCGCCGCCGCGGAGAGCACCGTACCGGGTTCGACGTTCGCCGGATCGCCGCAGTCGCTGCCGTTCTCGGCGGCCGAGCGGGTCACGATCCCGTCGATCCAGGTGGACGCGCCCGTGATGCCCGTCGGTCTGGACACGGACGGCTGGGTCGCCGCGCCGCCGCCGGAGGACCCGAACCTGGCGGGCTGGTTCACCGGCGCGGTCTCGCCCGGTGAGAAGGGCACGGCGGTGGTCGTCGGACACGTCGACAACCAGTCGGGCCCGGCGGTGTTCTACGGCCTCGGCTCCCTCAAGAAGGGCAACAAGGTCGAGGTCCGGCGCAAGGACGGGAGGACCGCCGTGTTCGAGATCTACGGCATCGAGGTCTTCTCGAAGGAGAACTTCCCCGGCGACCGCGTCTACGGCTCCAAGGGCACGCCCGAGCTGCGGGTCATCACCTGCGGCGGGGGCTTCTCCAAGCAGAACGGCTACGACGGGAACGTCGTCGTCTTCGCCCGGCTGGCCGGGGTCCGCTGAGCGTGCCCCGGCCGGCCGGGAGGGCGGCGGTCAGGCGAGCCGGCGCCGGGGGACGGTGAGGTGGTAGCCGTCGTCGAGGAGCCGGGGCAGATAGCGGCGCAGCGCGCTGACGGTCTGGGAGCGGTCGCCCCCGGCGTCGTGGGAGAGCACCACGACACCGGGGGCGGCGCCGTCCTCGATCCGGTCGATGATGGTGCGGGTGCCGGGCACGGTCCAGTCGAGGCTGTCGACCGTCCAGGCCAGCGGCTCCATCCCCATCTCCGCGCCGAGCTGGAAGACCGCGCGGTTCCAGGCGCCGTAGGGGGCGCGGAACCACTGGGGGCGGTCGCCGTACGCCTTCTCGACGACGTCGCTGGTGCGTTCCATCTCGTCGCGGATGCGGCCGCGCTTCAGCAGGTTGAGCTGGGGGTGGGACCAGGTGTGGTTGCCGACGACGTGGCCCTCGTCGGCCATCCGGGCGAGCAGGTCCCGGTTCCAGTCGGCCATCTCTCCGCACACGAAGAAGGTGGCGCGGACGTCGTGGCGGGCGAGGGTGTCCAGGACGTGCGGGGTGAAGTCCGGGTCGGGGCCGTCGTCGAAGGTGAGCAGCATGTGGCGGCCGGCGCCGGACATCCGCAGGATCGGCTCGCGCCGTACGGGCGTGCGTCCGGGCAGGGCGCGCGCCGGGACGTCACCGGCCACGGGCCGCAGCCGGTAGGCGTTGGCGTCGAGCGGGGGCCGCGCCGGCGCTCCCGCGGCCGGTACGGCCGGCCGGGCGGGGGCGCGCTTCTCGGTGTCCGCCAGGAGAAGTCCGGCGGTGCTCGCCGCCCCCGCCGCGGCGGCGCCGGCGAACAGCACCCGGCGCCGCGTGAACAACTGATCCTTCTGCATGACCCATCAGTCGCCCCCTGAGGCACCGGCGCACCACTCAGACACCGGTGCGCCGACCGGAATGCACCCACTCGGCCCAGCGCGGGGCACGACCGGCCCGGTCGGCCTTTCCCGGGCGGGAGCAGGAACGACGGATTCCGATAGCCTCACCGCCGTGACGGATCAGCAGGGACAGCACGCGCAGGGGTTCGAGCGGGGCACGGACGGCCCCAAGGTCGTCCTGGTGGGGGTGGACGGCTCGGATTCGTCGCTGCGGGCCGCGTCGTACGCCGGGGGGCTCGCGCGGCGGCAGCACGCGCTGCTGGCGATCGTGTACGTGCAGCCGGTGCTCGCGGCCGGGGCGGCGCTCGGGGCGCCGGTGGCGGAGACGACGGACGAGATCGCCGAGGAGCTGATCGGTCACATCCGGGAGGCGACCGAGCGGGTCAAGGGGATATTCGACGTGCGCTGGGAGTTCCACACGTTCCGCGGCGACCCCTACAACGGGCTGGTGCGGGCGGCGGACGAGCTGAAGGCGGACGCGGTCGTGGTGGGCGCGTCCGAGCAGGCCGGGCACCGCATCATCGGCTCGGTGGCGATCCGCCTGGTCAAGGCGGGCCGCTGGCCGGTGACGGTGGTGCCGTAGCGGGGCGCCGCGCCGGTCCGTGCGTGGCGTCTTCCCTCCCGCACGGGGCTGAGCCATCATGATCCGCCGTCAGCCGTTTGCCGATGGCGAAGAGGTGAGGCGTATGGCCGGGCTCCGTATGGGTGAGGGTGTTCTCCGCCGCAAACCCCTCGCACACATCGAGGACACCGAGGTCGGTGAGGGGCCCCGGCTCGAACGGTCGCTCGGGCTGTGGCAGCTGACGGCGATCGGCGTGGGCGGCATCATCGGCGCGGGCATCTTCACGCTGGCGGGCACGGTCGCCAACGGGACGGCGGGGCCGGCGGTGCTCGTCTCGTTCCTGATCGCCGGTGTCGCGAGCGCGGCGGCCGCCCTGTCGTACGCGGAGTTCGCGGGCCTCATCCCGAAGGCGGGCTCGGCCTACACCTACGGCTACGCGGTGCTCGGCGAGTTCGCGGGCTGGTTCATCGGCTGGGACCTGCTCCTCGAGTACACGGCGATCGTGGCGGTGGTCGCCATCGGCATCTCCGGGTACTTCGGCTTCCTGGTCGAGGAGGCGGGCGCGGACCTGCCGGCGTGGATGCTGGGTGCCCCGGGCACCGGCGGCGGGCACCGGGTGGACCTGTTCGCGGCGCTCCTGTGCCTGCTGATCGCCTGGCTGCTCAACCTGGGCATCCGCACCGCGGCCCGCTTCGAGACGACCGTCGTCGTACTGAAGGTCCTGGTGGTGCTGCTGGTGATCGGGGTCGGCGTCTTCCACATCACCACGGCGAACTACCACCCCTTCTTCCCGTTCGGTGTCGGCGGGGCGTTCACGGGCGCGGCGACGGTGTTCTTCGCGGTCTTCGGGTACGACGCCATGTCGACGGCGGCCGAGGAGTCGCGGGACGCCCAGCGGCACATGCCGAGGGCGATCATCTACTCGCTGGCGATCTCGATGGTGCTGTACGTGGCGGCCTGCCTGGTGCTGACCGGCATGCAGAACTACCGGGACATCGACCCGGAGAGCGGCTTCTCCACCGCGTTCAAGTCGGTGGGCCTGAGCGGGCTGGCGGACGTGATCGCGGTGGGCGCGATCATCGGCATCCTCACGGTGATGTTCACGTTCATGCTGGGTGTGACCCGGGTGTGGTTCTCCATGTCGCGGGACGGGCTGCTGCCCCGCTGGTTCGCGAAGACGCACCCGACCCGGCACGTGCCGACCCGGGTGACGTGGATCGTGGGGGTGGCGTCGGCCGCCATCGCCGGGTTCCTGCCGATCGGCGAAGCGGCCGAGCTGACCAACATCGGCATCCTGCTGGCGTTCGTGGTGGTGTGCGCGGCGGTGATCGTGCTGCGCTACCGGCAGCCCGACCTGCCGCGCGCCTTCCGCACCCCGTGGATGCCGTTCGTGCCGGCGCTGGGGATCGTCTTCTCGATCTGGCTGATCACGTTCCTCCAGTGGCAGACGTGGGTGCGGTTCGCGGTGTGGTTCGTGGTCGGGTGCGTCGTCTACTTCGGCTACTCGTACCGCAGGTCGGCGCTGGCCGGGCGCTGACGGTCCGCGCCCGGCCGGCGCCCGCCGCGCCCTTGCGCGCCCGTCGGTGCCCGTCCCGTCAGCGGCCCATGACCAGGCCGTCCTTGGCACCTCCCCGGCTGAGGGCCATGTCCCGGATGCGGTTGCGGACCCCGGTCAGCTCGGCGCCGTTCGCCATCGCCGCGTTGACGTCGACGACCCGGCCGGCGTCGAGGTCGTAGAGCTGCGGGACGAACTCGGCGCGGGTGACCTCCCAGCGGGCGCCGGGCCGGGCGGGCGGGGCGAAGGTGAAGCGGCCGAGGGTGGACTGGTTGCCGCGCGGGTCCTGGACGCCGGGGGCGCTGAACATCTGGCCGGCGATCTGGTCGCCCATGCCGTAGACGACCCAGGTGCCGTTGACCTTCTCGTACGCCTGCGGGACGTGGGCGTGGGTGCCGAGGATCAGGTCGATGTCGGGGCGGTCGCCGGTGCGGGAGGCGGTGAGCCGCTGGGCGAGGGTGAGCTGCCCCTGGTTGGGGGCGTCCTGCCAGGCGGTGCCCCAGTGCAGGGAGACCACGACGACGTCGGCGCCGGCCCGGCGGGCGGCGCGGGCGTCGGCGACGATGCGGCTCTCCTCGATCGCGTTGACGGCCCAGGGCTGTCCGGGCGGCAGCGGGTTGCCGTCGGTGCTGTAGCTGTAGGCGAGGTGCGCGACCTTCGCGGGGCCGGCCTGGAGGAGGGTGACGGTGCCGGCCTCCTGCTCGGTGCGGGCGCTGCCCGCGTGCCGTACGCCGGCCCGGTCCAGGGCGTCCAGGGTGCGTCCGATGCCGTTCGCGCCGTCGTCCAGGGTGTGCTCGGAGGCGGTGGAGCAGCCGTCGTAGCCGGTGGCGGCGAGGGCCGCGGCGATCTGCGGTGGGGACTTGTAGAGGGGGTAGCCGCTGTAGGCGCCGTCCGTGCCGTACGGGGTCTCCATGTGGCACAGGGCCACGTCGGCGGCGCGGACGACGGGTGCGACGCCGGCGAGCATGGGGCGGAAGTCGTAGCCGCCGCCGGCCGCGTCGAACCTCGCGCGTTCCAGCACGGAGGTGTCGGGCAGGACGTCGCCGGAGGCGACGAGGGTGAAGCCGTGGGCCGCGGGGGCGGCGGGTGCGGGGGCGGTTCCCCCGCGGTTGTCGGCCTGGCAGGCGGCGGCCGCCGCGAGGAGGGCGGTGAGGGCCAGGGCCACCTGTCGTCTGCGTGCGATCATCAACTCACCCCAGAGTTGTCGTATATACGGACGGCCACTTTTATGACCACATGGGTACGAATCTGGCCGCCGTCGCAAACAGTCACAGCCCGCTCATTAACCCGTCCGGTGTCGTCGACGGGACCTGACGGACCGTTCGTCGTACCGTTCGCCGACGCGATCGACCGTCCGCCGCAGATCCCTGTGCGCGCCCTGTCCCACCGGCGCGCCCTGCGATGCCATACGGCCATGACGGCCGGAACCACCCTCGCCCGCGGGACGACGACCGCCGAGCACGAGCTCGCCGCACTCCAGCGCGAGCACGGACGCCCCCTCTTCGCGCTGCTGCTGCGCCTGTGCGACGGGGACCGCCAGCGCGCCGAGGACCTCGTGCAGGAGACCCTCGTACGCGCCTGGCAGCACCCCGAGGCGCTGCGCGCCGACGACTTCGCCTCCGTACGGCCCTGGCTGATGACCGTGGGCCGGCGGCTCGCCATCGACGCGCGGCGGGCCCGGCAGGCACGGCCGCCGGAGGTCGGGGACGCGATCCTGGAGAGCGCCCGGGTCTGCGCCGACCACGCCGAGCGCTCGGCCGCCACCCTCGACGTCCGCGAGGCTGTGAAGACTCTCACTCCGGAGCACCGCGAAGTCCTGGTGCTCGTGTACTTCCAGGGGGCGAGTGTGGCGGAGGCCGCCGAGGCGCTGGGGATTCCGCCCGGTACGGTGAAGTCCCGCGCGTACTACGCGCTGCGTGCGCTGCGCCGGGTGCTTCCGGGCTATGCGGCCGACCTGCGGTGAAACCGAAGGCCGGGTCAAGGCTTCGCAAAGCGCCTTGCTGACGACCATGGTTGGGCCATCAGCTGTCTTCATCCGTGTTCCGCACCGGCGGCTCGGGTACGGGCGACGCGCACGCACCGGAGGAAGGCAGGAAGGGATGCTGCACACAGGTCGAGAGAGCACGGACGGCACCGGCGGCGGTGAACTCACCGTCCCCATGGCCTGGCTCTACGCCGAGTACATCGCCGACGAACTGCTGCGGACCGGCGACCTGATGCCGCCCACGTCCTTCGAGTTCCGGGCCGGCCGGGACGCGCTGGCCCTCACCATCTTCCTCTCCGACACCGACGGCGAGCTGTCCGGCATCCGGGTCGTCTCACAGCTGGAGACCTGGCTGTCGCTGACGGCGTACGACCAGCCCTGGCAGGACTGGGTGCGCGAGCGGATGGCCGAACTCGCCGCGGGCGTCCCGGCCGACGCCCCCTCGCCCGACCTGGATCTGGCCGCGAGGACCTGGCGCTGGCTGCGCGAGACCGAGCTGCTCGCCCCCGACCTGGACGCCGTGCCGGGCGGTGCCGCGGTGGTCGGCGAGGACGACGGGCCGAAGGTGTGGACCCCCGCCTGGCGGCTCGGACTGCCCCTCGGGCACCTGGCGATCCATCTTTTCTGACACCTTTTCCGGGCCGGGACCAATCCGCCCGGCGGGCCGCTCCGAATCGCCTGGTTGCGATTCTGCGTGTGGCTTGAGTGATTCGGCGGCCTCGTGCGTACCGGTGGGAGCAAGGAGTGATCCCACCCACACCCTACGGCACGAGGATTCGGCATGAGGTCCCAGGAAAGGCATCGCGACGTCGGCGCGTACGCGCTCGGCGTGCTGGACGAGGCGGAGGCGTTCCGCTTCGAGGACCACCTCATGGAGTGCCCCGACTGTTCGGCCCTCGTGACCGAATTCGGCCCCACGGCACGGCAGTTGCTGCTGTACCGGCGGGCCACGCCGCGCTCCGTCCACCCCATGCCCCAGCCCGGTCCCCGGCTCCTGGACCGGCTGCTCGGCGAGGTGACCGCCCGCCACCGGGCACGCAGACGCCGGCTGCTGTACGGGCTCGCGGCCTCCGTGGTGTTCGCCGTGGCGGGCCCCGGGATCGCCGTGTACGCCGCGTCCGGGCACGCCGCCCCGCAGGCGCGGGTCACCGCGGCGACCGACCCGGGATCGGGGGTGTGGGCGCAGGTCAGGACGCAGGACGAGCACTACGGCACCGATGTGGAGCTGACCGTGAAGGACGCGGCGGGTCCCCGCTCGTGCCGGCTCGTCGCCGTCGGACGGGACGGGTCGGAGCAGGTCGTCACCAGCTGGACCGTGCGCACCGGAGCGGGCGGGACCAACACCATGACGGGCGGCTCGGCGATGCATCCCGAGGAGATCGCGCGCTACGAGGTGCGCAGTTCCGACGGCGAGCGCCTGGTCACGATCCCCGCCCGCTGACCCGGCGCCGCCGGGCGGCCGTCACTTCAGCAGCCGGGACATCCTGCGGTCCGCCAGCGGCCTGCCGCCCGTCTGGCAGGTCGGGCAGTACTGGAGCGAGGAGTCGCTGAAGGACACCTCGCGGATCGTGTCCCCGCACACCGGGCAGGGCTCTCCGGTGCGGCCGTGCACCCGCAGGCCGCCCTTCTTCTCCGCCTTCAGCCGCCCGGCGGCCACGCCCCGGGAGCGCTCCACGGCCTCCGTGAGCGTGTCGCGCAGCGCCCGGTGGAGGGTGCGGACCTCCTCGGGGTCGAGGGAACCGGCGATCTTGAACGGGGACATCTTCGCCGCGTGCAGGATCTCGTCGCTGTACGCGTTGCCCACCCCGGCGATCAGGCTCTGGTCGCGCAGGGCGCCCTTCAGCCGGCGGCGCTCGTCCTTCAGCAGGGCGGCCAGGCGGTCCGCGTCGAAGTCGGCGGCGAGCGGGTCGGGGCCCAGTCGGGCGACGCCGGGGACCTCCAGCGGGTCGTGCACGACGTACACCGCGAGGCGTTTCTGCGTGCCGGCCTCGGTGAGGTCGAAGCCCGCGCCGGTCTCCAGGGCGACCCGGAGGGCGAGGGGGCCCTTGCCGGGTCGGGGCGGGCCGTCCGGGAGCCGGTCGCGCCAGTGCAGCCAGCCCGCGCGGGCCAGATGGGCGACGAGGTGCGGCCCGCCGCCGGTCTCCAGGTCCAGGAACTTGCCGTGCCGGTGCACGGCCGTGACCTCGTGGCCCTCGACCGCGGTGACCGGCGGGTCGTACGTCTTCAGGACGCTGATCGCCACGGGCAGCACCCGGACGACCTCGTGACCGACCAGGTTCTCGGTCAGGAAGTCCCTGAGCGCCGCCACCTCGGGCAGTTCCGGCATGTCCCCAGAGTGCCACCCGCCGCGGTCGGACGGCGTCCCGGAGGGGCGCGGGGCCGTATCGATCCGCGGCACCGCGGACGGCGTCAGGGCCGCCGCGGGAGGAGGAACTCGCACCAGACGCACTTGCCGCCGCCGCGCGCCTCCACGCCCCAGCCGTCGGCGAGCCGGTCGACCAGCAGCAGACCGCGCCCGGAGACCCCGGACTCCCCCGCGTCGCGGCGGCGCGGCAGGGCGCTGGAGGAGTCCTCGACCTCGACGCGCAGCCGGGAGTCGCCGCCGCCGAGCGCCCGGAGCGTGACGACGGCGGAGCCCTCCGTGTGCATCAGCGCGTTGGTGATCAGTTCGTCGGCGGCCAGCTCGATCTCGTCGGCCCGGCTTCGGGCGCCCCACGCGCGGACGGTGGCGCGGACCATGTGCCGGGCCAGGGTGAGCGCCTCGGGGTCGCCGGGCGCCACGTGCTGCTGGAGCCGGCCGCCGGCCCGGACCGAGTCCGGGCCGCGCCGGCGCAGCAGGAGCAGGGCCACGTCGTCGTCCCCGCCGCGCGCCTCGGCCACGTCGATCAGCCGGTCGGCGAGGTCACGGACGTCGTCCGGGCCCCCGGCGATGAGCGAGGCCAGGGTGCGCATGCCGTCGTCGAGGTCGGCGCCCGGCTGCTCGACGAGGCCGTCGGTGCACAGCAGCAGGGTCTGGCCGGGATCGAGTTCGAGCGTGCCGACGGGGTATTCGAGCCGTCCGAACTCGGCGGACAGACCGAGCGGCAGCCCGCCCTCGACCGGGACGCGGTGGCAGCCCCCGCCGGCGTGCCGGACCATCGGGTCGATGTGTCCGGCCCGGACCACCTGCACCACTCCGGTGGCGAGGTCGGCCTCCGCGTACAGGCAGGTCGCGAAGCGGTCGGTGTCGAGTTCGTGCAGGAAGACGGAGGCGCGGGCCATCACGGTGGCCGGGGTGTGGCCCTCGGCGGCGTAGGCGCGCAGCACGATGCGCAGCTGGCCCATGACGGCGGCCGCGTGGGTGTCGTGCCCCTGGACGTCGCCGATCACCGCGCCGACCCGGCCCCCGGGCAGCGGGATGAGGTCGTACCAGTCGCCGCCGATGTCCCGGCCGAGGGAGCCCGCGGCGGAGCCGGCGCGGTAGCGGACGGCGACGTCGGCGCCGCGCACGCTGGGGATGGTGCGCGGCAGCATCGCCTGCTGGAGCCCCTGGGCGAGGTCCTTCTCCTGCTCGTAGAGCATGGCGCGCTGGAGGCTCTGCGCGATGCTGCTGCCGAGGGCGACGAGCACGGCCCGCTCCTCCGCCGAGAAGCCGCGCCGGTCGCTGTAGAGCAGGCCCATGGCGCCGATGGGCCGGGCCTGCGCGATGAGCGGCAGATAGGCGGCGGAGGTGATGTCCAGGCCGGTGATGTGCGGCCACAGGATCGGATAGCCCCCGGCGAACTCCTCCGGTGACTCGATGAAGCGCGGGCTGAGGGTGCGCACGACCTCGCTCATGGGGTACGGCTCGTCGATGCGGGTGACGCGGGTGCCGGGCACGAAGCTGCCCTCGGGCCCCTCGGCGACCAGCCGGATGCGGCCGGCCTCGACCAGGCCCATCACCAGGCTGGCGGCGCCGAGGTGGCGCACGCCGTGGGTGTCCTTGAGGACGTCGATGACGTCCTGGACACTGCGGGCGTGCGAGAGGGCCGCCGTGATGATCTGCACGACGTTGGTCTGCTGGCGGAACGCCTCGTCCTGGGCGGCCCGCAGGCTGCGGGCGTCGCTGTCGGCGAGCTCCTGGGTGGCGTCGCGGAGGATGCCGATGATCCGGCGCGGCCGGCCGGTCGCGTCCCGGCGGATGTAGCCCTGGGCGTGGGTCCAGCGGGGGCTGCCGTCGCGGCGGCGGATGCGGAAGTAGGCGCCGTAGTTCTCGCTGCCGTCCTTGATGGCCCGGGAGACGACGGCGTCGAGGCGGCTGCCCTCCAGCGGGGGTACCCGGATCGCGAGGCTCTCGGGGCGGCCGTCGTACTCCTCGGGGAGGAGGTCGAACACCTCGTACGCGCGGGCGTCCATGTGGAACAGTCCGGCGTCCAGGTCCCAGTCGAAGGTGCCCATGCGGTTGAGCGCCAGGATCGGGTCCGGGTGGGCGGGCCAGTCGTCCGGGACTGCCAAGGCGGTCGCTCCCCGATCAGCCATGGGGCCACCTTGCCAGCATTCGCCGGATTCTTCGACCGCTGCGGGGGCCGTACGGGTGACAGCACAATGGAGACGGGAGCACGACGATCGTGGACTGGTTCACCGCACCCGAGTACTGGTGGAGCCGGCTGGTCTTCCAGCGGGCGCTGGCCGGGGTGTACCTCGTGGCGTTCCTGACGGCGGCCCTCCAGTTCCGCGCGCTGCTCGGGGAGCGGGGCATGCTGCCGGTGCCCCGGTTCGTGGCACGGGTGCCGTTCCGCCGGGCGCCGAGCCTGTTCCAGGTCCACTACTCGGACCGCTTCTTCGCGCTGTGCGCCTGGGCGGGCTGCGCGGTGTCGGCGGCGCTGCTCGCGGGCGCGGACGGGTGGCTGCCGCTGTGGGGCGGGATGCTGCTGTGGCTGGTGCCCTGGGCGCTGTACCTGTCGGTCGTCAACGTCGGGCAGACCTGGTACGCGTTCGGCTGGGAGTCGCTGCTGCTGGAGGTGGGCTTCCTCGCGGTCTTCCTGGGCAACGACGAGGTGGCGCCGCCGGTGCTCGTGCTGTTCCTGCTGCGCTGGATCCTGTTCCGGGTCGAGTTCGGCGCCGGTCTGATCAAGCTGCGCGGGGACGACTGCTGGCGGCGGCTGACCTGTCTGTACTACCACCACGAGACCCAGCCGATGCCGGGCCCGCTGAGCTGGTTCTTCCACCGGCTGCCCCGGCCCCTGCACCGGGTGGAGGTCGCCGCGAACCACGTCACCCAACTCGTGGTGCCGGTGCTGCTGTTCACCCCGCAACCGGTGGCGTCGGCCGCCGCGGCCCTGATGATCGTCACCCAGCTGTGGCTGGTGCTGTCCGGCAACTTCTCCTGGCTGAACTGGATCACGATCGTGCTGGCCCTGTCGGCGCTGGAGCTGCCGGGGCACGCGCCGCCGGTGCCGGCCGCCCCGCTCTGGTACGAGGTCGTGGTCCTCGCCGTGGCCGCGCTGCTGCTGGGCCTGAGCCGGCACCCGGTGGTGAACATGATCTCCCGGCGGCAGGTGATGAACCGGTCCTTCGACCCGCTGCACCTCGTCAACACCTACGGCGCGTTCGGCACCGTCGGCCGGGTGCGCTACGAGGTGGTGATCGAGGGCACGGCGGACGAGGTGCCGCGGGAGGACTCCGACTGGCGGGCGTACGAGTTCCGGGGCAAGCCCGGTGATCCGCGCCGCTGGCCGCGCCAGTTCGCGCCCTACCACCTGCGGCTGGACTGGCTGATGTGGTTCGCCGCGCTGTCGCCCGCGTACGCCGGGGACTGGTTCGGGGCGCTGGTGGAGCGGCTGCTCGCGGGCGACCGGGACACCCTGCGGCTGCTGCGGCGCTCCCCGTTCCCTCCGGAGCGCCCGCCCCGCCACGTCCGCGCCCGCCTCTTCCGCTACCGGTACACGACGTGGCGGGAGTTGCGGGAGACGGGCGCGTGCTGGGAGCGGACGTTCGTGCGGGAGTACCTGCCCCCGACGCGCCTGGCGCAGCGCTGAGCCGGCCCGTTCAGCCGGACAGGTAGACGCGGGTGGCGGTGCCCTCGAACAGCTGGGCGCGCTCGGACGCGCTCAGGTCCGCCGTGAGCTCCCGGGCCGCGTCCAGCACCCGGCCGTAGCCGGCGGCCAGGGTGCACACCGGCCAGTCGGAGCCCACCATCAGCCGGTCGGGGCCGAAGGCGCCCAGGGCTGCGTCGGTGTACGGGCGCAGGTCGGCCGTCGTCCAGGCGTCGGGGTCGGCCTCGGTGACCAGGCCGGAGAGCTTGGCGACCGTGTTCGGGAGGGCGGCGAGGGCGCGCAGGGCGGTGGCCCAGGGTTCGGTCCGCCCCGTGACGACGGGCGGTTTGCCCAAGTGGTCGAGGACGAAGAGGAGTTCCTCGTGCTCGGCGGCCGCCTTGACGCAGACGGGCAGTTGGTGGGGCAGGACGACGAGGTCGTAGACCAGGCCGGCGTCCGCGACCGCGGCGAGGCCCCGGCGGACGTCGGGGCGCAGCAGCCACTCCGGCTCGGGTTCGCCCTGGACCTGGTGGCGGATGCCCTTGAGGTGGGCACCGCCGGGCAGTTCGCGCAGCCGGGCGAGTTCGTCGGCGACGTCGGGGCGGGTGAGGTCCACCCAGCCGACGACGCCGGCGATCAGGTCGTGCGTGTCGGCCAGGGCCAGGAACTCGGGGGTCTCCTCGGCGACGGTGACCGTCTGGACGAGGACCGTGCGGTCGACGCCCGCGGCCCGCGCCTCGGGTTCGAGGTCGGCGACCGTGAAGTTGCGCCGCAGGGGCCGCAGTTCGGGTCCGGTGATCCAGTCCTGGTCGCGGACGGAGAGGTCCCAGACGTGGTGGTGGGCGTCGACGGTCACGGCAGCTCCCGTCCGACGGGCGCGGGGCGCGGGGGCGGGGTCGTCCTCATGACGTCTCCCTCGGGGGCAGCAGTCCGGTGTCGCGCAGTTCCCGCCAGAAGGCGTCGGGCACCTCGGTGGCGAACTGCTCGGCGCAGTCGCGCACTTCGGCGGCCGAGCGGGCGCCGACCAGGACGGAGGCGACGGCCGGGTGGGAGGCGCAGAAGGCGAGGGCGGCGGCGCGCAGGGTGATGCCGTGGCGGTCCGCGGTCTCCTTCATGCGCAGGGCGCGGTCGAGGAGACCGGCCGGCGCCGCGGCGTAGTCGTACGTCGCTCCGGGTCTCGGGTCGGCCAGCAGGCCGGAGTTGAACGCGCCGCCGACGACGACCCGGACCCCGCGTTCGAGGGCGGCGGGCAGCAGTTCGGCGTCCGCGCTCTGGTCGAGCAGGGTGAAGCGCCCCGCGCACAGCACCACGTCCACGTCGGTGTCGCGCACGAAGCGGGTGAGCATCCCGGCCTGGTTCATGCCCGCGCCGATCGCGCCGACCACGCCCTCGGCGCGCAGCTTCTCCAGGGCCGGGTAGCCCTCGCGGAAGGCCTGTTCGGCGTGGTCGTCGGGGTCGTGCAGATAGACGACGTCCACCCGGTCGAGGCCGAGGCGCTCCAGGCTGGCGTCGAGGGTGCGGCGGATGCCGTCGGCGCTGAAGTCCCAGACGCGGCGGTGGGCGGCGGGCACGGCGAAGCCGTTGTCGAGGTCGTCGCCGGTGCCGTCCGCGGGTTCGAGCCGCCGTCCCACCTTGGTGGAGACGGTGTAGTCGGCGCGCGGGAACGCGCGCAGGGCGGCGCCGAGCCGGCGTTCGGACAGGCCGAGGCCGTAGTGGGGGGCGGTGTCGAAGTAGCGGACGCCCGACTGCCAGGCGGCCCGTACGGTCTCGTGCGCCTGCTCGTCGCCGACCTCGGTGTAGAGGTTGCCGAGCGGGGCGGCGCCGAGGGCGAGGGGCCCGGCCTCGGCACCGCCGTGGACGAGGGCGCTCACCGGCCGGCCGGGCGCAGCCTGAGACCCTGCATGCCGCCGTCGACGGCGAGGGCGGTGCCGGTGGTGGCGCCGGACAGGGGGCTCGCGAGGTAGGCGACGGCGCCCGCGACCTCGTCGGCGGAGACGAGCCGGCCGGTGGGCTGGCGGGCCTCCAGGGCGGTGCGTTCGGCGGCCGGGTCGCCCGCGGCGTCGAGCAGGCGGCCGACCCACGGGGTGTCGACCGTGCCGGGGTTGACGCAGTTGACGCGGATGCCCTCGCGGACGTGGTCGGCGGCCATGGCGAGGGTCAGCGAGTACACGGCTCCCTTGGTGGCGCTGTAGAGCGCGCGCTGGGGAAGTCCGGCGGTGGCGGCGATGGAGCAGGTGTTGACGACCGCGGCGTGCGCGGAGGCGCGCAGGTGCGACAGGGCGGCGCGGGCGACGCGGACCATGCCGACCACGTTGACGTCGAGGACGCGGTGCCACTCCTCGTCGGCGTTGTCCTCGACGGTGCCCTGGGCGCCGATGCCGGCGTTGTTGACGAGGACGTCGAGTCCGCCGAGGTCGGCGACGGCGGCGGTCACGGCCTCGCGTACGGAGGTGTCGTCGGTGACGTCGGCGCGGTAGCCGAGCAGCGGCTTGTCGACGGAGGAGGGGTCCAGGTCGAGGACGGCGACCTGGGCCCCGCGCGCGGCGAGGAGTTCGGCGGTGGCCCGGCCGATCCCTGACGCGCCGCCGGTCACCAGGGCCCTCAGCCCCTCGAAGTCGTTCATGCCGCCTGTCCCTTCCGGGTCTCGGGGTCGGCGGCCCAGAAGGCGCCGCCGGGGAATGTGTACCGTGCGATGGACTCGGGCCGCATGGCGGCGGAGAAGCCGGGCGCGGTGGGTGTCGCGTAGTGGCCCTCGTGAATCACCACCGGGTCGAGGAAGTGCTCGTGCAGGTGGTCGACGTACTCGATGACACGCTCGTCGGTGGTGCCGGAGACGGCGAGGTAGTCGAACATCGAGAGGTGCTGGACGAGTTCGCACAGTCCGACGCCGCCGGCGTGCGGGCAGACGGGCACGTCGAACTTGGCGGCGAGGAGCAGGATGGCGAGGTTCTCGTTGACGCCGCCGACGCGGGCGGCGTCGATCTGCACCACGTCAAGGGCGCCGGCCTGGAGCATCTGCTTGAACACGATGCGGTTCTGGACGTGTTCGCCGGTGGCGACCTTGACGGGGGCGACCGCGCGGCGGACGGCGGCGTGGCCGAGGACGTCGTCGGGGCTGGTGGGCTCCTCGATCCAGTACGGGTCGAACTCGGCGAGGGCCTTGGTCCAGCGGATCGCCTCGTCGACGTCCCAGCGCTGGTTGGCGTCCACGGCGAGGCGGATGTCCGGGCCGACGACGGCGCGAGCGACGCGGCAGCGCCGGATGTCGTCCTCCAGGTCGGCGCCGACCTTGAGCTTGATCTGCTTGAAGCCGGCCTGGACGGCCTCGGTGGCGCGGCGGGTGAGCTTCTCGTCGTCGTAGCCGAGCCAGCCGGCCGAGGTGGTGTAGGCGGGGTAGCCGCGCTTGAGGAGCAGGGCGCGGCGTTCCTCGGCGCCCTCGCGGCCCCGGACGAGGATGTCCAGGGCCTCCGCGGGGGTGAGGGCGTCGGTGAGGTAGCGGAAGTCGATCTGGCGGACGAGCCATTCGGGTTCGGCGTCGGCGAGCAGTTGCCACAGGGGTTTGCGGGCGCGCTTGGCGGCGAGGTCCCACACGGCGTTGACAAGTGCGCCGATCGCCATGTGCATCACGCCCTTCTCGGGCCCGAGCCAGCGCAGTTGGCTGTCGCCGATCAGGTCACGGTTCAGCGTGCCCGGGTCCGCGCAGAGCTCGTCGACGGACCGTCCCACCACATGGTGCCGCAGGGCGTGGATCGCGGCGACCTGGACCTCGTTGCCCCGCCCGATGGTGAAGGTGAAGCCGTGCCCCTCGGGTCCGTCCGGCGCGTCGGTGCGCAGCACGACGTAGGCGGCGGAGTAGTCGGGGTCCGGGTTCATCGCGTCGGAGCCGTCGAGCTCGCGCGAGGTGGGGAAGCGCACGTCGTAGGTGTCGACGGCGGTGATGCGGACGGGAGCAGGGGACACAGAGGTCCTTTCGGTCGGTGGCGGAAGCCGCGGGGCCGCGGCGTCAGTCCTGGGCGCGGCCCGTGGTCACCCGGGCGATCATGAGGGCGAGCAGGATGATTCCGCCGTAGATGGCGTCGATCCAGAACGGCTGCACTTGGGCCATGTTGAGCATGGTCTTGACCACGCCGAGCAGGAGAACACCGGTGAGGGCACCGAACATGGTGCCTCGGCCTCCGTCGAGGCTGATGCCTCCGATAACGGCGGCGGCGAACACCGTGAAGATCATGTTCTGGCCCTGATTGGCACCGATCGCGCCGACGTAGCCGGT
The DNA here is from genome assembly GCF_040638185.1 of Streptomyces sp. NPDC026672. Lineage (NCBI taxonomy): Bacteria > Bacillati > Actinomycetota > Actinomycetes > Kitasatosporales > Streptomycetaceae > Streptomyces > Streptomyces sp. NPDC026672. The sequence goes on along the minus strand of NZ_JBEZXS010000030.1, from coordinate 36,860 downwards.
CTGCATAAGGCCACCGATCGAGGCGAGGACACCGGCGGTGATGTAGACGCCCATCCGTACACGGTCGACACGGATGCCGGCCGCGCGTGCCGCTTCCAGATTGCCGCCGATCGCGTACAACGACCTGCCCACACGGTGGTACTTGAGCACCGCCCCGGTGATGGCGAAGGCAGCGGCGGCGACCCAGACCGACATCGGAATGTGCAGGAACGTGGTGGTGGCGACCGAGAAGAAGACATCCGGCATGCCGAACAGCGTCTTGCCCTTCGTGGCCCCGACGAGGAGTCCACGCAGGATGATCAGCATGGCGAGGGTGACGATGAACGCGTTGAGCTTCACCTTCACCACCAGCAGGCCGTTGAAGGCGCCGATGGCCGCGCCCACCAGGGGGATGGCCAGCAGAGCGAGCGCAGGCGGCAGCTCCGTACCCCATCCGGCGGTGGCTGCCGGCAGCACCAGGAGCGCGGCCACCGCCGGCGCGATACCGACCACCGATTCGAGCGACAGGTCGAACTTGCCGGTGATGAGCACCAGCGACTCCGCGAGCACCACCATCGCGAGCGCCGCCGACGAGGCGAGAATCGAGATGAAGGTGGCCTCGGTGAAGAAGGAGTCGTTGAGCAGGGATCCGAGTATGAGCAGCAGCAACAACGCAGGGACCAGGGCGAGTTCCCGGGCCCGGCGCAGCAGCACGGTTCTCGGCGACCGGGCGCCGGTCACGCTGACCGGCGTCACCGGCGGCGCCTTGGTGTCAGCCATGGTCCACTCCTTCGATGGAGGCGATGAGCTCGTGGTCGCGCCAGCCGGCCGGATGCTCGGCGACGACGCGGCCGTGGAAGAGGACGAGGACGCGGTCGCAGCGGCGCAGGTCGTCCAGTTCGTCGGAGACGACGAGCACGGCGGTGCCGTCGTCGCGGGCGTTGTCGACGCGGGAGAGAAGGGACTCCTTGGACTTCACGTCGACGCCCGCGGTGGGGTTGATGAGGACGAGGAGACGGGGGTCGGAGGCGAGGGCGCGGGCCATGACGACCTTCTGCGCGTTGCCGCCGGACAGGTCGGAGACGGGCTGGTCGGGGCCCTGGGTGTGGATGTCGAGGCGGCCGATCAGCTCGGTGGCGACCTCGCGCCGGCGGTCGGTGCCGACGAAGCCGAAGCGGCCGAGCCGGCCCAGCACGCTCATGGTGGCGTTGTCGCCGATGGTCATGCCGGCGACCATGCCCTGTTCGTGCCGGTCGCGGGGCACCCAGCCGACGCCCGCGTCCAGTGCGGCGCGCACGTCGCCGAAGGGGAGTTCGCGGCCGTCGAGCCGGGCCGTGCCCCCGGTCGGGCTGTGCAGCCCGGCGAGGGTCTCGGCCAGCTCGATCTTGCCGCTTCCGCTGGTGCCGGCGAGGCCGACGACCTCGCCGCGCCGGACGGTGAGGTCGACGTCCTCGTAGGCGGCGGCGGTCAGGCCCCGGACGTCGAGGACGACCGGGGCACCGGCGTCCACCGAGGGGCGCTCGGCCCCCTGGTCGGCGACGGTCTCCCCCGCCATGGCCTCCACCAGCGCGCCCCTGGGCAGGTCGGCCACGGGGGCGGTGGTGATCCAGCGGGCGTCGCGCAGGACCGTCACCGTCTGGCAGACCTCGTACACCTCCTGGAGGTGGTGCGAGATGAACAGGAAGGTGACGCCGGACTCCTGGAGGGAGCGCATCCGGGCGAACAGCCGCTCGATCTCCCGGTTGTCGAGCTGGGCGGTCGGTTCGTCGAGGATGATGAACCGGGCCCCGAAGCTCAACGAGCGGGCGATCTCCACCATTTGGCGGTCCTCGACCTTGAGGTCGGCGGTGCGCGCCTCCGGGTCGACGCGCACGTCCCAGGTGTCGAGGAGTTCGGCGGCCTCGCTCCTGAGCCTGCGCCAGGTGATGAGACCGCGCCGCAGCGGCTGACGGTTGATGAAGAGGTTCTCGGCGACCGTCAGTTCGGGGACGACGGTGGGCTTCTGGTACACGCAGGCGACCTTGCTCCGCCAGGCGTCCCGGTCGGCGAGCGCCGGTGCGGGCTCGCCGTCGAAGCTGACCGTGCCCTCGTCCGGCGCCTGGAGTCCGGTGAGGACGTTGACCAGGGTGGACTTGCCCGCACCGTTGCGGCCGACGAGGGCGTGGGACTCGCCGGGCAGCACGGTCAGCCGGCCGTCGGCGAGGGCGACGGTGGGACCGTACCGCTTGACGATGCCGTGTGCTCGGACCAGTGGTGTCGTCATTTGACCGTGTTGCCCCACAGCTTCGGGTCGTCGACGTTGTCCTTGGTGACCAGCGGGGCGGGCAGCTGGTCCTCCAGGATGCCGCTGGGCAGCTTGACGATCGTGGAGTCGTGGTCGGTCGGGCCCGGCTGGAAGGTCTTCCCCTCCATCGCGGCCTTGATGTAGTACATGCCGTACTTGGCGTAGGCGTCGGCGGGCTGGGAGACGGTGGCGTCGATCTCGCCCTTGCGGATCGCGTCGAACTCCTGCGGGATGCCGTCGTTGGAGACGATGGCGATGTGGCCCTTCTGGCCCGCCGGCTTCAGCATGTTCTTGGACTTCAGGGTCTGCAGGGTCGGCGCGAGGTAGACACCGCCGGCCTGCATGTAGATGCCCTTGATGTCGGGGTTGGCGTTGAGCAGGGTGTCGAGCTTGGAGGCGGCCGTGTCGGACTCCCACTTGGCGGGGATCTCCAGGACCTTGAGGTTCGGGTACTTCTTCTTCACACAGGCGCGGAACGCCTCGGAGCGGTCACGGCCGTTGACCGAGGCGAGGTCGCCCATGATCTGTACGACCTTGCCGCTGCTGACCTTCTGGCCGAGGAAGTCGCACGCCTTCTCGCCGTAGGCGACGTTGTTGGCGCGCACCACCATGGCGACCTTGCCCTTGTCGGGGGCGACGTCCACGGCGACGACGGGGACGCCCTTGCGTTCCGCCTGGTCGAGGCCGGCCTCGATGGCCGCACTGTCGAGCGGGGCGACGACGAGGCCCTTGACGCCCTGGTTCAGCTCGTTGTTGATGTCGGTGATCTGCTGCGAGGGGTCGCTGTTGGAGTTGACGGTCTTCAGGGCGTCGACGCCCTCGGACTCCGCCATCTTCGGCACGTAGTCGTTGTACGACTGCCAGAAGGGCGAGGTCAGCAGGGGCAGGATCACCCCGACCTTGCCGGTTCCACCGCCGCCCCCGGCGGCGTCGGCCGGGCCGTCGTCCTTGGTGCTGCCGCACGCGGCGAGCACGAGCGAGGCGCCGACGGCCAGGGCCGCCGCGCCGATGTTCCGGGACCGGGTCCGCTTCCTCGGTGCACTCAGTGTTCCGCCGGGCATCTGGCAGCTCCTCATCGAGCGTGTTTCGAGCAGGTGACCGCATACTTATCAGACCACTTGGCGTCCACAACACCCCTGTGCCGCGGTTTTCCCCGGACTTTGGACGTAGTGGTCCGACCACATGGGTGGTTAGACTGCGGCGCACCGGTGACAGGAGGAACGGCGTGGACGAGACAGCCCCCCACAAGGGCACCGTGACCGAGCGCGCCATCGAGCGGATCAAGGCGATGATCGCCGAGGGCCGTCTGGAGCCGGGGCAGCGACTGCCGACCGAGCGTGATCTGGCGGCCCAGCTGGGCATGTCCCGCAGCTCGATGCGGGAGGCGATCCGGGCGCTCACGGTGCTCGGCGTGCTGGAGGCACGGCACGGGTCCGGGATCTACGTCACCCAGCTGGAGGCGGGTGACCTGCTGGAGACGTTCGGGGTGGTCGCCGACCTGTCGCGCGGGCCGCGGCTGGTGGAGCTGCTGGAGGTGCGGCGGATCCTGGAGTCGACGGCGACGGCACTGGCCGCGGCGCGGATCACGCCGGACCAGCTGGCGGAGGTGGAGAAGCACCTCGCGGCGATGAACGCGACCGAGGACCCCGAGGAGATCCTCGCCCACGACCTGGCGTTCCACCGCGAGATCGCGGGCGCCGCGGGCAACGAGACCATGGCGGCCATCCTGGAGGGCCTGTCCTCCCGCACCTTCCGCGCCCGCGTGTGGCGCGGCTACCAGGAGGAGGGCGCCTTCACCCGCACCCGCCGCGAACACGCCGCCATCCACCGCGCGTTGGCCGCCCACGACCCGGAGGCGGCACGGGCCGCCGCCGCGGCCCACGTCGGCGAGGTGGAGGAGTGGCTCAGGGCCCAGATCGGTGAGGTCGAACCGCCCCGGGGCCTGTGAACGGCCGACGGGGGCCGGGGTTCCGTGCGGAACCCCGGCCCCCGTCCGGCGCGGTGCGGGTCAGGCCCGGCGCAGACGGAGGGTGACCAGCTCGAAGGGGCGCAGCCGGACCTCGACGCGGCGCCCGTCGTGCCGGGGGGCCGGCCCCTCCAGCGGGCGTTCCAGGAGGTCGGTCGCCGTGACCTCGGTGAGCTCGAAGGCCGTGGTGAGCGTCGCCCGCGCACGGCCGCCGTGGGCCTCGTGGAAGCGGACCACCACGTCGCCGCTGCCGTCGTCGGCGAGCTTGACCGCGGTGACGACCACCGCCTCCTGATCGACCGTGACCAGCGGCTCCACCGCCCCCGCCCCGGTCAGCCGCCGCTCGGGCAGGTTGACGCGCCAGCCCTCGCGGACCGCGTCGCCGATGCCCGCGCCGGGGACGAGGGCGTGCCGGAAGCGGTGGACGCCCTGGTCGGTCTCCGGGTCGGGGAAGCGCGGGGCGCGCAGCAGCGAGACCCGCACCGTGGTCGTCGTACCCCCGTCGCCGTCGGTGCGGACACCGCGGGTGACGTCGTGCCCGTACGTCGAGTCGTTGACGACCGCGACGCCCCAGCCGGGCTCCTCCAGATGGACGAAGCGGTGGTTGCACGCCTCGAACTTGGCCGCCTCCCACGAGGTGTTGGTGTGCGTGGGCCGGTGGAAGTGCCCGAACTGCGTCTCGGACGCGTAGCGTTCGGCGTGCACGTCGAGCGGGAAGGCGAGCTTGAGGAACTTCTCCGTCTCGTGCCAGTCGACCTCCGTGTCCAGCACCAGCCGCCGCTCCCCCGGCGCGAGGGACAGCACCTGGGTGACCCGGGAGTCGCCGAAGGACCGGACGATCCGCACCGACGTCCCGTCCTCCCCCGCCCTCACCTCGTCGGCGTCCGTGAGGTCGGTAACGGTGTTGCGGTAGAAGGCGTCCACGTCCCAGGCGTCCCACATGTTCGGGAAGTCCGGGTGCAGTTGGAGCAGGTTGGCCGCCGTGCCGGGCGCGATCGTCTCCCGATCGGCCGCCACGTCGTACACCGAGACGACCAGCCCGGCCGCGTCGACCTGGACGCGCAGCAGCCCGTTGTCGAGGACGTGTCCGCCACCGGGCCGGGGGTCCAGGGACGTGGCGCCGTCCGTCACCGCCGTCCCCGCGCCGCCGGCGGGGACGCCGGCCCGGGTGTGCGGGGCCGCGTTGAACACCAGCGGGACCGAACCCTCGCCGGCCAGCGCGCGCTGCGCCGCGTCGACGATCCCCTCCAGTTCGGCGGCCACCCGCTCGTAGGTGGCCCTGGCCTCGCGGTGCACCCAGGCGATCGAGGAGCCGGGCAGGATGTCGTGGAACTGGTGCAGCAGCACCGTCTTCCAGATCCGGTCCAGCTCCTCGTAGGGGTAGGGGAATCCGGCGCGCACCGCGGCCGTCGCCGCCCACAGCTCCGCCTCGCGCAGCAGGTGTTCGCTGCGCCGGTTGCCCTGCTTGGTCCGCGCCTGGCTGGTCAGGGTCGCGCGGTGCAGTTCGAGGTACAGCTCGCCGGCCCAGACCGGCGGGTGGGCGTACTCGGCCTCGGCCTTCTCGAAGAACGCCCGCGGGGTCTCCCAGACGACGGTGGCCGAACCCTCCAGGTCGCGCAGCCGGGCCGCCTTGCCGACCATCTCCCGGGTGGTGCCGCCTCCCCCGTCGCCCCAGCCGGTGGGGGCGAGGGAGTGGCGGGCGCGGCCCTTGTCCTTGAAGTTGCGCGCGGCGTGGGCGATCTCGCTGCCGCGCATGGAGCAGTTGTAGGTGTCGACGGGCGGGAAGTGGGTGAAGATCCGGGTGCCATCGATGCCCTCCCACCAGAAGGTGTGGTGAGGGAACGTGTTCGTCTGCGACCAGGAGATCTTCTGCGTCAGCAGCCACTTGGACCCGGCCGCCTTGATGATCTGCGGCAGTCCGGCGGCGAACCCGAAGGTGTCGGGCAGCCACGCCTCCTCGTTCTCGATGCCGAACTCGTCGAGGAAGAACCGCTTGCCGTGCACGAACTGCCGTGCCATCGCCTCGGATCCGGGCATGTTGGTGTCGGACTCCACCCACATGCCGCCGGCCGGCACGAACCGGCCCTCGGCGACGGCCTTCTTGACCCGGGCCCACACGCCGGGCCGGTGTTCCTTGACCCACGCCCACTGCTGCGCCTGGGACATGGCGAAGACGAAGTCGGGCTCGTCCTCGATGAGCGCGGTCATGTTGGAGGTGGTCCGGGCGACCTTGCGGACGGTCTCGCGCAGCGGCCACAGCCACGCCGAGTCGATGTGCGCGTGCCCGACGGCGCTGATGCGGTGCGCGGACGGCGCGGCGGGCACGGCGAGCACCTCGGTGAGCCGTGAACGGGCCTCGGCGGCGGTGCCGTTGACGTCCTGGAGGTCGATGGCGTCGAGCGCCCGGTCCAGGGCGCGCAGGATGTCCCACCGGCGGGCCGAGTCCTCCGGCAGTTCGGCCATCAGCTCGCCGAGCACCTCGAGGTCGAGGACGAGCTGCCACACGGTCTCGTCGAACACGGCGAGGTCCATGCGGGTCAGCGTGTACTGGGGTTCGCTGCCCGCGGTCTCCTTGTCGCCGAGCGCCGTGGGCCGGAAGGGGTGGTAGTCGAGGATGACGGGGTTGGAGGCGGCCTCGATGCGCAGGTCGACCTCCTCGCCGCCCTCGACGGGGGCTCCGACGCGCACCCACTGGTTGCGCGGGTTGAGGCCCTTGACCGGTGTGCCGTCGGGCCGGTGCACCAGGCCCTCGCACTGGAAGCCCGGCATGTTCTCGTCGAAGCCCAGGTCGAGGACGGCCTCGACGGTCTCGCCCGCCCACTCCCGGGGCACGGTCCCGGTCACCCGGAACCAGCTCGTGCCCCAGGGAGCACCCCACCGGGCGCCCACCTCGATCGGCTCCGGCTCGGCCGCGAGCCCCTCCTCGACGGGGACGGGTTCGCCCGGCGCGTGCCACACCTCGACCCGGAGGGGCACGGACCGCGGATACACGGCGGGGCGGACCCTCTCGTCGAGGACGCGCTTGAGGCGGGCTTCGACCAGACGGCGGTCGTCATGCATGTGGGGTGCTCCGTTGCTGGGTGCGGGTGGTTACCAGGTGTGCGTGACGGTCACGGGGGCCGACGAGGTGTACAGCTCCCCCACGGAACGCAGTTCGAACCGCGCCGTCGTCTCGCCCTGTTCCGGCTTCAGGCCGGTGACGAAGAAGGCCCGCTGGCAGGTGCCGCCGAGGAAGCGGCGGGTGCCGTCGGGCAGCAGCCGGTGCAGTTCGTGGTGCCGGACGTCACCGGGCGCGGCGTCCCAGGCGAAGCGCAGGTCACCGCCGGTGGCCGCGGTGACCCGGAGCTCCGAGGGCGCGGCGGGGGTGCGGGCGGCGTCACGGACGGCGATGCCGCCCAGCCGCCAGCGCACGGGTCCGGAGGCCGCGGTGAGCCGGACGCCGAGCGCGTGGACGGTGCCGGACAGCCCCTTCAGCCGTACGGTCGTGGTGGTCCACCCGTTGACGACCTTCACTCTCTTCCTGGTGGTGACCGCGCTCACCGGCAGATACGTGTACGGCGGTGTCGCGCCGGCGGCGTCCGGTTCGGCGGTGGCGACGGCGAGTTCGACGTCCACGGTGCCGGCGTCGGTGCGGTGCGTCAGCTCGACCACCGTGTCCTCGGTGATCGGCAGCCGCGTCGCGTACAGGTCCACTACGGCGGGCTGGTCGAGCGCGCCGTCCACCAGGACGCTGCTGCCGCCGCGCCAGGCGTCGGCGAAGTCGAAGGTGACGGCGGGCCGGGTGCCCGAGGTGTGCACGGCCCAGCGCCGGGAGGGCAGCCGGTCCTGGAGCCCGAGGTGGTTCCACTGCGCGTCCGAGGTGACCGCGCCGCAGTCGTACCAGCGCAGCCCGTGCCCGGTGTTGAAGACGCTCGCGAACGGCACCGAGGTGACGGTGGAGCGGTCGGCGACGGTGACGGCCGGCGCCCGCCAGCTGTCGCCTGCGTCGGGCCGGGACGGGTCGAGCGAACGGCCGGTCCAGAAGCGGTCGTCGGCGGCGTGGAAGTCGCCGGGGGTGCGGTTCGCGGGCAGGTGGTTGCGGGTCCACTCGGGCCGGTAGAAGCCGAACGAGGTGATGTGCGCCGCGCCGGTCGGCACGAACGCGTCCCAGTTCACGAAGGAGTTGGAGCCGTTGGACTCCACGTCCACGCCCGCGTACAGCTGGTAGCGGCTGCGGCCGAGCTGGTCGGCCCTCGTGCCGGAGGAGGCGAGGGTGCCCGCGCTCCAGCGGAAGTCGACGAACATGTCGTCGGAGGTCTCGAAGAACGCCTGGTTCTGGGCGTTGAGCGCACCCTGCCAGCTGACGGCGCCGTTCACGGTCATGGCGTCGTACCAGGTCACCCGCTGTCCGCGGGCGCCGGAGAGGGATTTCAGCTCGCGCACGAAGCCCAGCATGTCCGCGCCGAGGGCGCTGTTGCCGCCGCCGGTCTCGGCGTTGACGAACCAGCCGTCGAAGCCGTACGCGGCGGCGACCTCGACGAGTTGGCCGGCCAGCGGGTAGTGGCCCGCGGCGTCCTTCTGGACGAGGTCGCGGGTCCACTGGAGCTGTCCGCCGAAGGCGGTGGGCGGCAGGAAGATGTTGCCGAGGACGGGGACGCCGTGCCGGTGGGCCGCGTCCACGATCGGCGCGTTCGGGGCGAGGATCAGGCCCTCTCCGGCCGAGCCGCCCCAGAAGACCAGTTCGTCGATGTACGCCCAGTGGGTGAGGGCGTAGTAGTCGGCGGTGGCCGAGCCCTGGGAGGGGTTGCTGGAGGTGGGTCCGAAGGACACGAGCGACTGGACGCGGGCCTGGTCCGAGCGGGCGGTGGTGTTGGCCGCGGTGGGGGTGAAACGCGGGGCGAGCGGCACGGTGGAGGCGTTGAGGGCGAGGTCGGTGTCGTCGGCCGCGCGCCAGGACTTCAGGCTGTGCCAGGTGATGCCGGAGCCGGGGCTGCCGGAGGGGAAGGTGTCCGGGTACCAGTAGGCGGCGTAGGGCGGGGTGGCCGCGGCGGCGGTGCCGGGCTCGGCGGCGGCGCGGGCGGTGCCGGTGCCGGGTGCGGCGACGGCGGGCAGGGCCGGGGTCAGCGCGGCCGCGGTGGCGGCGAGCAGGACCGTCCGTCTGGTGGGGTGGTTCACGAGCGGGTGCCTCCTTGGGGGGTGGGGAGTACCTGGTCGGGAGCGACCACTTCGGTGATGCCGCGCGCGGCGAGGTGTTCCTTGTCGTCCGCGCGCGTGTCCAGGACGGTCGTGGGGCGGGCCCCGTCGGCGGCCAGCCGGAAGTAGGCGTCGAAGACGGGTCCGCCGGGGGCGCAGCGGGAGCGGGCGGCGGGGTCCGCGGGCACGACGAGGGCCGTGCCGCGGGGTGCGGGGGTGCCGCGGGGCGCGCGGGCGGCCTCCGCCAGCACGCGCGCGAGCTCCTTGGGTCGCCGGTCGTTGGTCAACAGCCCCAGACCGTATTCCAGTTCGGGGAAGTCGGCGAGGGTGCGCGAGACGTCGTGGGAGCACCACCAGGTGACGCCCCACAGGTCGGGGCAGTCCAGGGCGTGGGCGACGGTCGCCTCGGTGAAGGCGGCGGCGTGCTCGGGCGGGACCAGGGGGGCGGGGGCGCCGACCTCCTGGAGCCAGACGGGGCGGTGGGGGTCGTCGGCCCACGCCTTGCTCAGTTCGACGAGGTAGGCGGCGTGCTGTTCGCTGGGCACGGAGGCGCGACCGTGGCGCTGGGCGGTGCCGTTGAACACCCAGGAGTGCACGGCGGTGACGTCGCCGAGGCGGGCGGAGTGCTCCGGGGTGAAGGGCTGGTCGTCCTGGTACCAGGCGGCGTCGTAGGAGGCGTGCAGGTGGAGCCGACCGGGGGCGCCCTCGGCGCAGGCGGCGAGCATCCGGGTGAGCCAGGCCGCGGCCCGGTCGGGGGTGACGCGGTCGGGGTCGGGGTGGGGTCCGGCGGCGAACTGGTTGACCTCGTTGCCGACGGTCATCCCGATGAAGTTGGGCCGGTCGGCGAGGGCGGCGGCGAGGGTGCGCAGATAGGCGGCCTGGCCGTCGACGACGTCGGGGTCGGTGAAGATGTTGCGCCGGTGCCAGGTGCGTGTCCAGGCGGGCAGGAAGTCGAAGCTGCTGAGGTGGCCCTGGAGGCCGTCCACGTCGACGTCGAGGCCGCGTTCGGCGGCGGCGTCGGCGAGGGCGACGAGCTGCTCGACGGCGCGGGGCCTGATCAGGGTGCGGTTGGGCTGGAAGTAGGGCCACAGCGGGAAGACCCGGATGTGGTCGAGGCCCAGCGCGGCGACGGAGTCGAGGTCGGCGCGCACGGAGTCCAGGTCGAAGTCGAGCCAGTGGTGGAACCACCCTTCGCTGGGGGTGTAGTTGACGCCGAAGCGCACGGCAGAAGGCATGGAGTTCCTGGTTCTGTAGTGCGTACGTGGGGAGTTCAGCCCTTGACGGCGCCCTCGCCGACTCCGCGGAAGAAGTACCGCTGGAGGCAGGCGAACAGGACGATCAGGGGGGCCACGGCGATGACGGTGCCTGCCGCGACGAGGCGTTCGTCCTGGGCGAAGGTGCCGTGCAGGTAGTTGAGTCCGATGGTGAGGGTGAACCGGGACGGGTCGCTGAGGACGATCAGCGGCCACAGGAAGTCGTCCCAGGCGCCCATGAAGGCGAAGATCGCGACGACGGCGAGGGTGCCCCTGACGGAGGGCAGGGCGATCCGCAGGAAGCGCTGCCAGGCGTTGGCGCCGTCGACGAAGGCGGCCTCCTCGATCTCGTAGGGCAGGTTGCGGAAGGCGTTCCGCATCAGCAGGACGTTCAGCGAGCTGATGGAGGCGGGCAGCAGGACGCCGACGAGCGTGTTGTTCAGGCCGAGTTCGCGCATGGTGGTGAACTGGGCGATGACGATGCCCTCGACGGGCACGAGCATCGCGAGCACGAAGACCAGGCCGGCCGCGGTGCGGCCCCGGTAGCGCAGCCGGGCCAGGGCATATCCGGCGAGGGCCGAACCGACGCAGTTGGTCACGACGTTGGCGGTGGCGACCTTCAGCGAGTTGAGGGCGTAGTCCCAGACGGGGATGGTGACGGCGACCCGCTGGTAGTTGTGCAGGGTGGGGTGGCCGGGCAGGAACGTCGGCGGGGAGCTGAAGATGTCCTCGGTGGGGCCCTTGAGCGAGGTGGACAGCTGCCAGAGGAACGGTCCGACGGTGAGCGCGAGGACCAGCAGCAGGAGCAGGTAGCGCAGCAGGAGTTCCCACGCCCGCACACGGCGGCCGTGCTCGTCCCGCACCCGGGTCCGCCGGTGCGGCGCGGCCGGCGCGGTGGCGGGCGGCGCCTGTTCGGTGACGGTCATGACTCGTCCCTCCGGTCGGCCCGCAGGACCAGCAGCATCAGGGCGACCGTCACCGCGAACACCACGACGGACAGGGCGGAGGCGTAGCCGACGCGGCCGGTGAGGCCGGTGCCGGTGCGCTGGACCAGCATGACGAGGGTGGTGTCCTCGCCGGCCGGTCCGCCGCTGGGGCCGGCCATCAGGTACACCTCGGAGAACACCTTGAACGCGGCGACCGAGGAGAGCGCGGCGACGAGGACCATGGTGGGGCGTACGGCGGGCACGGTGACGGTGAGGAAGCGGCGCACCGCGCCCGCGCCGTCGACGGCGGCGGCCTCGTGCAGTTCGCGGGGGACGTTGCCCAGCGCCGCCAGGTAAATGATCATGTAGTAGCCGAGGCCCTTCCAGACCGTGACGGCCATGGCGCTGAGCAGGAGCAGCCACTGGTCGCTGAGGAAGCCGACCCGGCCGATCCCGACGGTCTCCAGCAGGGAGTTGACGAGTCCGCGTTCGTCGAGCAGCCAGACCCAGATGAGGCCGACGACGACGATGGAGGCGACGACGGGGGTGTAGAAGGCGGACCGGAAGAAGGTGATGCCGGGGATGTTCTTCTGGACGAGCAGGGCGAGCAGCAGGGGCAGCACGACCAGCGCGGGGACGACGCCGAGGACGTAGAGCGTGCTGTTGCGCAGGCCGGTCCAGAACATGTCGTCGTGGAGCAGCTCGCGGTAGTTGGCGAGGCCCACGAAGCGGCCCGGGATCAGGGTCCGCCGGTCGGTGAAGGAGTTGACCACCGTGGAGACGAACGGCCAGAGCACGAAGGCGCCCGTGACCAGCAGCCCCGGCGCGGCGAACAGCCAGGGGCTGTGGGGGAGCTGGCGCCGCACCCGGGTCCGTACCGTGGGATTCGCCATGCGGGTCAGCCCTGCTGCTTCAGGAGCTGGTCACAGGCCTTGACAGCGTTGTCGAGGGCCGCCTTCGGGCTCTCCTTGCCCTGGAGGGCCTTGGCGACCTCGTTGCGCAGCGCGGTCTTCATCTGCTCGCTGAACAGGACGGGCGTGTAGTTGACGGCCGTCTTCAGGGACTTGGCGGCGGCGATCCGCACCCGGGTCTCGTCGGTGCCGTCCTCCTTGGTGAAGTAGGGGTCGTCGAGGGTGCCGGCGGTGCTGGGGAAGATGGCGACCTGCTTGGCGAACGCCATCTGGTTCTGCGCGTCGGTCACGTAGTGGGCGAAGGCGACGGCGGCCGGGGTGTGCTTGGTGCGGGAGTTGACCATCAGGCCCATCACGTACATGTTGGCGTGGCCGGTGCTGGTGATCTGGTCGGTGATGCCGATGTTCTTGTACAGGCCGGGCGCGTTCTTCTTGAAGTTGCCGAGGTCGAGGGCGCTGCCCGGGTTCATGGCGACGGCCCCGGTGAGGAACTTCTTGCCGGTGGACTCAGGGGTCGCGGTCAGCGCCTGCGGGTCGAGGGCCTTGGCGTCGTACAACTCCTTGTACTTGGTGAGGAGTTGTACGCCCTTCGCGTCGTTGAAGGCGAAGCCGGTGCCCTCTTTGTTCATCAGCTGGACGCCGTAGCGGCCGAAGTCCTCGACGGTGGGCACGTTGGCGAGGGTGGCGACCTCGCCGTCGCTCTTCTTCGCCATCTGGAGGGCGTCGGTGAAGAGTTCGTCGTACGTCCTCGGGGGCTGCTCGGGGTCGAGTCCGGCCGTCCTGAAGAGCGCCTTGTTGTAGAACATCGGTCCGGTGTTGAGGTACCAGGGGAAGGCGTACGTCCCTTGCAGGCCCGGTACCTGGTGGCCGGCCCAGGCGCCGTCCAGGTACTCGGAGCGGTACTCGGCGGCGGCCTTGTCCAGGTCGAGGGCGAGGCCGGCCTTGGCGAGCGGGGCGACCAGGTCGGGCGAGACGTTGACGACGTCGGGGAGGGTGCCGCCGCCCGCGTCCGCGCTGATCTTGTCGGCGTAGCCCTCGGCGGGCTGGTCGATCCACTTGACGTGGGTGCCCGGGTACTTCTTCTCGAAGCCCGAGACCAGGCCGTCGAAGTACGGCTTGAAATTGGCGCGCAGGTTCCACGTCTGGAAGGTGATGTCGCCCTCGATCTTGCCCGAGGCGTCGGTCGAGCCGCCCCCGTCGTCCCCGGAGCCGCAAGCGCTCAGCGGCAGGAGGAGGGCGGCGGCCAGGGTGGCGGCGAAGGTTCTGCGGGAGATGCGCACGACTCTGTGGCTCCTTTTGCGGGGGGACGGGCCGAACGTGCCGGGCCCAGAGATTGCCCCTGTCCCGCGGGGCCGTCAATGGATTCGGCCGAGCTAAATTCATTAGTGGCCGAACATGCAGGTCAGAGGCGTTGTTCAACAGGTATTGCCATATGCCACTAATGCGCTTTAGAGTGTCCGAACTCAAGCGCATTAGTGGATCGCCGGGAAGGAATGGGGAACAGGGGTGTCAGGCAAGCGGTCACCCGCGCGCCGGCCGACGATGAAGGACATCGCGCGGCGGGCCGGGGTCTCCGAGAGCGCGGTGTCCTTCGCGCTCAACGGCAGGCCGGGGGTCTCCGAGGTGACGCGGGACCGGGTGCGCCGGGTGGCCGAGCAACTGGGCTGGCGGCCGAGCACCGCGGCCCGCGCGCTGTCCGGGGAGGGCGCGGCCACGGTCGGCTTCGTGCTGGCCCGGCCCGCGCACACGCTGGGCGTGGACTCGTTCTTCCTTCAGCTCGTCTCGGGCATCCAGGAGGTGCTGGCGGAGCGTCATCTGGGCCTGTTGTTCCAGGTCGCCCAGCACGTGGAGGACGAGTGCGCGGTGTACCGGCGGTGGTGGGCGGAGCACCGGGTGGACGGCGTCCTGGTCGTGGACCCGCGCGCCGACGATCCGCGCCCCGACCTGCTGGACGGACTCGGGCTGCCGGCCGTGGTGATCGGCGGCGCCCCCGACGAGCGTCATCCGGGGCTGTCCACGGTGTGGGCGGACGACGCGGGCGCGATGGCCTCCGTGGTCGACGAGTTGACCGCGCTGGGCCACCGCCGGATCGTGCACGTCGCGGGCCTGCCGGGGCTCGCGCACACCCAGCGCCGTATCCGCACCCTGCGGGCGGAGGCCGAGCGGCGCGGTCTCACCGAGGTGCAGTCGGTGACGACGGACTACTCGGACAGCGAGGCCGCCGCCGTGACCCGTCGGCTGCTGAGCGGCCCGACTCCCCCGACCGCGCTGGTCTACGACAACGACGTGATGGCCGTCGCCGGTGTGGCCGCCGCGTCGGAGCTGGGCTTCTCCGTGCCGGCCGAGCTGTCGGTGGTGGCCTGGGAGGACTCGGCGCTGTGCCGGATCGTCAAGCCGTGGCTGTCGGCCCTGTCCCGGGACAGCGTGGAGTTCGGCTCGACGGCGGCACGCGAACTCCTGACCCTGCTGGACGGCGGCCCGGCCCGCACCGTACGGGTGCCGGTGCCCCGTCTGATCGAACGGGACAGTACGGGACCCGTCCGGGCGGACTGACGTCCGACCGGGCCGGCGCGGTCACCTGCCGACCCGCGGCCCGGTCACGGGGGTCAGTCCACGCTGGGCAGGATGTGGGGCTCGGCGAGGTCGTCCTCGTACCCGGCGAGCCGGATCGGGGCCGACCGGGCCCACACGTCCAGGCTGCCGAGCTGTCCGGGCCGCCGGCCCACGCGCTCCGTGCGTTCCTTGGGGCGCTGTTCGCTGTTCGTCTTCTCCGGTGTCACCGCGCACTCCTTATGTGTCGGGTCACCCTCGGGGCATACCGGACAGTCTGACGTCCGGTTCTGGAGGCCCGCTCGGGTCTTGATAGAAGGCCAGTTCGGACGCGGTGGCGCCGGTGGTTCGGTCGGAGGCACGCCGTTGTGCACCGGCGAGCCTCGGGACGGACCGTGGGTGTGGGTGGAACCCGTCTGGCTGTCCGCCATACCCAAGGTTAACCAAATGAGCGGGGTGCCGCTCGATCGGGAGTGCAAACAAGCTGTAACTTTCCCGTGTCACTCTGCGTTCCGTCAGCCCAGTTTGCTCCTGCTTGTCATCCGATGCCCTGTCTCAGGTCACCCGTTCGGCCCATGCGTCGCACACAGGGTCATGGGCGCTGCGCAGTTCAGGTGCCGTTGGCCGGGCCGTCAGCTCCCCATGATCTGGTGGGGGCAGAGAACGGCTGTCTCGCGGGAGGACTGACGCATGGAGCTGCGCAGCGTCGAGGAGCTGATGGACCTGCTGTACGCCTGCGGCCACGAGCACGCGCTGCGCACCGCCGCGCTGCTGCGCCGCACCCGCCCCGCCGACAAGGAGCTCCAGATCGCGGGGCTGGTGCACGGCATCGGGGAGCTGCTGGGCCCGGACGACGAGACCGCGCGGGCCGACCGCGCGGCCGACGCCGTGCGCACGCTGCTGGGCGAGCGTGTGCACCGTCTGGTACGGCGCCGGGGCGGCCCGGCCGACGAGGACGTGACGCGGTTGCGGCACGCGGTCGAGGAGGGCCGCTCCGCGCGGTTCGACGCGGGTGTGCTGGAGGACTGGCGCACGGTCCTGGAGCTGGTGGCGGCCCGCAACTCCCCCCTGGGGGCCGTGGACTGACACGGTGTCAGACAGGGCGGGTCACCACTTGCCCGGCGCGTAGTCCTTGAGGAACACGCCGTACAGGTCCTCGCCCTGCTCACCGCGCACGATCGGGTCGTAGACGCGGGCCGCGCCGTCGACGAGGTCGAGGGGGGCGTGGAAGCCGGCCTCGGCGAGGCGGACCTTGTCCGGGTGCGGGCGCTCGTCGGTGATCCAGCCGGTGTCGACGGCCGTCATCAGGATGCGGTCCTTCTCGAACATCTCCTCGGCGCTGGTGCGGGTGAGCATGTTCAGGGCGGCCTTGGCCATGTTGGTGTGCGGGTGGCCCGCCCCCTTGTAGCCGCGGCTGAACACGCCCTCCATGGCGGAGACGTTGACGACGTACGTCCGCCGGGCCGCCGCCGCGGCCATCGCCGGGCGCAACCTGCTGATCAGGATGAACGGTGCCGTGGAGTTGCAGAGCTGGACCTCCAGCAGCTCGACGGGCGTGACCTCGTCGACCGACTGGATCCAGCTGTTGGTGTCGTGCAGGTCGGGCACCAGGCCACCGGCGTCGATCGCCGTGCCGGCCGCGATGCGCTCCAGGGACGCCGAGCCGGAGACCAGCGCGAGGCCGGTGACGTCCTCGGCGGTCAGCGCGCCGCCGCCGGACGCGGGCAGGGCCGCGACCGCGCCCGAGCCGAAGGTGCCGATCACCTCGGCGGCGGGCAGCTCGCCCGCGGGCAGCGGGGCGGACTCGGCGGTGACCAGTTCGCTGTACGCCTGCGGGGAGCGCCGTACGGTCTGGGCCGCGTTGTTGATCAGGATGTCCAGGGGGCCCGCGGCGGCGACCGAGTCGGCGAGGGCCACGACCTGGGCGGGGTCGCGCAGGTCGATGCCGACGATCTTCAGCCGGTGGATCCAGTCGGCGCTGTCGGGCTGGGCCTTGAAGCGGCGGATCGCGTCGTTCGGGAACCGGGTGGTGATCGTGGTGTGGGCGCCGTCGCGCAGCAGCCTGAGCGCGATGTACATGCCGATCTTGGCGCGGCCGCCGGTGAGCAGGGCGCGCTTGCCGGTGAGGTCGGCGCGGGCGTCGCGGCGGGCGCGGTTCTCGGCGGCGCAGCTCGGGCAGAGCTGGTGGTAGAAGTAGTCGACCTCGACGTAGCGCGACTTGCAGACGTAGCAGGAGCGCGGGCGCCGGAGTATGCCCGCGACCGTGCCCTCGTCGGTCGCCGAGGACGGCAGGATGCCCTCGGTCTCGTCGTCGACGCGCTGGGCGGAGCCGGTCGCGGTGGCCTCGGTGACCGCCTTGTCGTGCGCGGTCTTGGCGGCGCGGCGCTCCTGGCGGCGGCGCTGCTTGACCGTGCGGTAGACGTGCGAGGTGGCCCGCCGCACCATGACCGCGTCGGGGTGGTCCACGTCCAGGGTGTCCAGCTCGGCGAGCACGGCGAGGCACACGGCGAGGCGCTCGGGGTCGATGCCGGGACCGTACGCCTCGCCGACGGCCGCCGGGCCGTCCTCTGTCACCGTCATCGCGCTGCCGTTTCCCTGATCGCTCCCGCGGGCACGCCGCTCGCACCCACCACCGACCGACGAATCTTACGAACCCGGCGCCCGCACACCAAACCGCTCGTTCCCCCGGCCCCCTGCGCCCCGGAGCCCGAAAGGGGGCCGGGACGCCGGTGGCGGGCGGACCGGGACGCAGTCCGTGAGGGCGTCAGGGATCGCAGGCTGTGATCAGGGTCTCCAGTTCGGCCGTCATCGCGGCGGCGAGGGCGTCGAGGTCCGGGATCGCGCGGGCGTCGGCGACCAGGCCGTAGTGCACACGGCCGCGGTACGTCGAGACGGCGACCGCGAGGGACTGGCCGGGGGCGAGCGGCGCGAAGGGGAAGACCTCGGTGAGCGGGTGGCCGCCGAGCCGGAGGCCGAGCCCGGGCAGGGGCACGCTGGTGACGAGGATGTCGAACCAGAGCCGGGCGGCCTGGCCCACCAGCGGTCCGCCGAGCCGGTGCCCGAGCGCGGGCACGTGGTCGGCGAGCAGGGCGACGGCGCCGGCGCCCCGGTCGGGACCGGCGTCCTTGTTGCGGCCCATCGCCGTGCGGACGACGTCGAGCCGGTGCCGTGGGTCGGGGTCGCCGACGGGAAGCCGTATCAGGTACCCGGAGAGCCGGTTGCCGGGTGGCTGGGCGGTGCGCGGCCGGCGCCGGGAGACGGGGATGAGGGCGCGCGGCGCCACTCCCTCGCTGCCGTCGCCGCGCTCGTCGAGCCAGCGGCGCAGGGCGCCCGCGACGACGGCGATCAGCACGTCGTTGACGGTGCCGCCCGCGGCCTTGCGGACGCGGTGGACGTCGTCGATGTCCAGGACCACCCCGGCGGTGCGCCGGGTGCCGCTGGGCTCGGAGGTGAGCGCCGAGGAGGAGCGCACACCGAGGGCGGACAGGGCGACGGACGCGCCGATGTCGAGCGCGCGGCCCACGTCGGAGAGCGCGCCCCGCAGCAGTCCGGGCAGTCTGCGCACGTCGGGCAGGCGCGTCCGGGGCGGCTCGACGGCTCGCGGGCCGCGCTCGGGCAGGTCGACCGGGTCGAGGACGCCGGCGGCCAGCTTGAGGGCCCGCAGCCCGTCGGCGAGGGCGTGGTGGAACTTGAACAGGACGGCGAAGGAGACCCCGTCCTCGCCGGGCAGCACGTGCGCCTCCCACGGCGGCCGGCCGCGTTCCAGGGGGCGTTCCATGAGCATTCCGGCGACGGCCTGGAAGTCGTCGGTGGGGGCGTGCAGCCGGACGTGGTCCATGGGGTCGAAGTCCGGGTCGGGCTCCCGGGTGGCGCCGCCGAAGGCGAGCGGCAGCGCGAGCGGGGAGCCGACCGGCTGCCAGACGTCGCGGATGCGCATGCGCAGTCCGGGCACGGCGGCGGCGCGGGCGGCGAGCAGGTCGGCGGCGTGGGCGCCGGCGGTGGGCGAGTGGGCGGAGAAGACGCCGAGCGCGCCGAGGTGCATCGGGTGCCGGTCGGACTCGATGTGCCAGAACGCCAGGTCGAGGGGGGCGAGCAGATCTGAAGTCACGTGCGTGCCTCGCGTCGGCGGTGGGTGGAGCAGCAGTCAACCCCCGCGGAGAGATTACGGTCAAGTACGATCAAGCTACGCACAGTTAACAAACGGTGAAACCCCACCTCCGCCGAAAGAGGTGGGGCTCAGGAAACACTTGAGGTCACGTCAGTGCAGGGGGCGCCGATCCGGGTGACGTACCCCACTCAGACGGGCGCGGGCCGACCGTGAAGGCGAGCGAGCGCAGGGAGCGCAGCGCACCGGTCGTCAGATAGGTGCGGCCGTAGGGCCGTCCGTCCACGCGCACCGACCGGACGTAGCGGTCGGTGTCCGAGGTGCCGGGCGCGGTGACGGTGAGTCCGCCGCTCGGCCAGTAGGTCCGGTCGAGGGTGAGGTCGACCCGGTCGAAGACGGGCGTGGACAGGCCCCAGGTGCCGTGTCCGGGCTGGACGGGGAAGATCCCGAGGGAGGTCAGCACGTTCCAGGCGGACATGGTGCCGAGGTCGTCGTTGCCGGTCATGCCGGTCGGCGCGTCGGTGAAGAGGGTCAGCGCCGCGTGCACCACGTCGGTGGTCTTCCAGGGCCGGCCGACCGCCAGATAGGTGTAGGGGGCGATGAGGTCGGGTTCGTTCTGCGGGTTGTAGGTGGCGGCGTCGTAGTACGCGTAGGGGTCGCCGTGCACCCACACCTCGCGGGCGGTGCGCGCGGGGTCGGCGAGCAGCCGGTCGTAGGCGAAGAACGCGTCGAGCCGGGCCTCGGTGGCGCGGGCGCCGCCGAGCAGGGCGACGAGGCCGGGCGGGTCCTGGGGCACGAGCCACTGGTACTGCCAGGCGGTGCCCTCGTGGAAGCCGACGCTGTGGGCCGGGTCGGCCGGCCCGGTGAAGGCACCGTTCCCGTCGCGGGCGCGGAAGAAGCCGGTGGCGGGGTCGAAGACGTTGCGGTAGTTGCGGGAGCGGGCCGCGTAGCGGTCGGCGTCGGCGGTGTGGCCGAGGGCGCGGGCCAGCTGCGCGAGCATCGCGTCGGACAGCGCGTACTCCAGGGTGACCGAGCCGCCCTGGTGGTGGTCCGAGTCGCCGAGCTTGGTCTGCGGGCGGCCCTTGACGTAGGGCGCGTACCCCCGGGCGACGTACTCGGCGTTGGCCTCCCGGCCCGCGGTGGGCACGTCGGCCGGCGGGACGCCGTCGGCGTTGCGGCGCAGCAGCCGGTACGCCCGCTCCTCGTACCCGTCGAGCAGGCCGCTCGCGTGGGCGGTGGTGAGGAAGGGGGTGACGGGGTCGCCGGTCATGATGTTGGTCTCGACGGTGCCGTACCCCCACTTGGGCAGCCAGCCGCCCTCCTCGCCGACCCGGATCACCGAGATCGCCATGTCGCGGGCCTCGCGGGGTGCGAGCAGGGCGAGGAGCTGGCACTGGGTGCGGTAGGTGTCCCACAGGGACCAGTTCTGGTAGTAGGTGAAGCCCTCGGCGCGGTGCACACGTCCGTCCCAGCCCCGGTAGCGGCCGTCGGCGTCGCTGCCGGTGCTGGGGGCGAGGAACGAGCGGTACAGGGACGAGTAGAAGGTGCGGCGCAGGGTGGTGGTGCCCCCGCGCACGCGGACGTCGTCGAGGCGGTCCTCCCAGGCCCGGCGGGCGGCCTCGCGGACGGTGTCGAAGGACCGGCCGCCCTCCGCGCGCAGGTTGGTGAGGGCGCCGCGGGCGTCGGTGTAGGACAGGGCGGTGGTCGCGGTGACGGTGCGGTCGCGCGTGGTGTCGAAGCGGACGTAGGCGCCGCCGGGTCCGGTGCGCGAGCCGGGGGTGACGGCCCCGCCGTCCCAGGTGCCGTACGCGGTGAAGGGCCGGTCGAAGCGGGTGACCGTGTACACGGTGTAGGGCAGGGTGTCGCGGCAGAAGCCCCGGCCGGTGATCTCGGTGCGGACGGTCCGGTCGTCGAGGATCTCGACCCGGCTGCCGACCGCCCGGTGCAGCGACTGGGCGGCGTTGAGCAGGACGTTGGCCCGGTCGGTGGCGGGGAAGGTGTAGCGCTGGACGCCGGTGCGGGCGGTGGCGGTGAGCTCGGCCGTGATGCCGGAGTCGAGGCCGACCCGGTAGTGGCCGGGGCTCGCCGTCTCGTCCTCGTGGCGGAAGCCCGCCGCGTACCGGGCGTTGTCGGTCGCGGTGACCTCGCCGGTGGTCGGCAGGACGGGCAGGTCGCCGCCGATGCGGCAGCCGACGCCCGAGAGGTGGACCAGGGAGAAGCCGCGGACGCGGGTGTGGGTGTGGTCGTAGCCGGTGCGGTGCCCGGTGTCGGGGGAGAGCTGCACCATGCCGAAGGGCACGGCCGCGCCGGGGAAGGTGTTGCCCTCGTTCCGGGTGCCGATGAACGGGTTGACCAGGTCGGTGAGGCGACCGCCGGTCGGCTCCGCGGCGTGCGCGGACGGGGCGGCGCTCAGCGCGGACGCTGTCAGCACCCCGGCCAGGCAGAGCCGCGGTCGCCGGGTCCATCTCATCTGGGGTGACCTCCGGAGCTCGACGTCAGTGTCTGCATCCTGAGGTCGCGGGGCCGCCCGGCCCGGGAACCCGGCCGGTGCGCGCGGCGCGCGTCACGCGTGGGGCGTCAGGAGACCAGCTGCCCCTTGCCGAGGGCGATCACTCCGGCGGGCGAGACGGTGTACAGCTCGGCGTCCCGTTCCGGGTTGACGCCGATGGTCGCGCCGGGCGGCACCTCGACGTTCTTGTCGAGGACGGCACCACGCACGACGGCACCCCGCCCGACGTGGACGTTGTCGTGCAGCACCGAGCCCTGGACGACGGCCCCCGGGTCGACGACGACGCCCGGGGAGAGCACGGACCGGGTGACCTGGCCGCGGATCAGACAGCCCGCGCTGATGATGGACTCGCTCGCCATGCCGCCGGCGTTGAAGCGGGCCGGCGAGAGCTGGTACGAGTGCGTGTAGATGGGCCAGCTGCGGTTGAACAGGTTGAACGCGGGACGCTCGGCGATGAGGTCCATGTGGGCGTCGTAGTAGGCGTCCAGGGTGCCCACGTCCCGCCAGTAGCCCTGGTCGCGGCTGGTCTCGCCGGGGACGTGGTTGCCGCTGAAGTCGTACAGCTGGGCCTCTCCGCGGCCGGTCAGCTGCGGCAGAATCGATCCTCCCATGTCGTGCACGGACTGTTCGTCCTCGGCGTCGCGCTGCAGGGCCTCGACGAGGACCTTGGTCGTGAAGAGGTAGTTGCCCATCGAGGCGAACACCCGGTCCGGCTCGCCCGGCAGGCCCGGCGGGTCGGCGGGCTTCTCCAGGAAGCGCTCGACGGTCTGCCCGTCCGAGCCCGGGGTGATCACCCCGAACGAGGAGGACTCCACACGCGGGACGCGGATGCCCGCGACCGTGACGCCCGCGCCGCCCTCGATGTGCTGGGCGAGCATCTGCCGCGGGTCCATGCGGTAGACGTGGTCGGCGCCGAACACCGCGACGTAGTCGGGCTGTTCGTCGTGGATCAGGTTCAGGGACTGCAGGATCGCGTCCGCGCTGCCCAGGTACCAGCGGGGGCCGAGCCGCTGCTGCGCCGGGACCGGGGTGACGTAGTTGCCCAGCAGGCTCGACATCCGCCAGGTGGTGGTGATGTGCCGGTCCAGCGAGTGCGACTTGTACTGCGTCAGCACGCAGATGCGCAGGATGTCGGCGTTGACGAGGTTGGAGAGTACGAAGTCGACGAGGCGGTACGTGCCGCCGAAGGTGACCGCGGGCTTGGCGCGGTCCGCGGTCAGCGGCATCAGCCGCTTCCCCTCGCCGCCCGCCAGCACGATCCCGAGTACCGAAGGCCCTCCACGACGCATGGCCGCTCCCCTCCTTGGATGCTCCATGGATGCCCTGCGCACCACGGGCTAAGCCTGCTTGAGAATCCCCTCGTAGAGCCGGACGGTGCGGCGGGCCACGGCGTCCCAGCCGAACTCGCCGACCGCGCGCTCCCGTCCGGCCCGGCCCATGCCGCGGGCCGTGTCCGGGTCGGCCAGGACGGTGTCGAGGGCGTGGGCGAGCGAGGTCTCGAAGTCGTCGTCCAGGGTGACCAGCAGGCCCGTCTCGCCGTCCGCGACGACCTCCGGGATGCCGCCGACCCGGGAGGCGACCACGGGCGTGCCGCAGGCCATGGCCTCCAGATTGACGATGCCCAGCGGCTCGTACACCGAGGGGCAGACGAACACGGCGGCGTGTGTGAGGAGTTGGATGACGTCTGCGCGCGGCAGCATCTGCGGGATCCAGCGCACACCCTCGCGGACCCGGCTCAGCTCCTGGAACAGGTCGCGGAACTCCCGGTCGATCTCCGGGGTGTCGGGTGCGCCCGCGCACAGCACGACCTGGGCGGCGGGGTCGATGTCCCGTACGGCGCGCAGCAGATGGGGGACGCCCTTCTGGCGGGTGATGCGGCCGACGAACAGGACGTAGGGGCGGGCCGCGTCGAGGCCCAGCCGGTCGAGGACCTCGGTGCGGGGGTCGGGCCGGTAGAGGGCGGTGTCGATGCCGTTGTGCACGACGTGCACCTTGGCCGGGTCGAGGCCCGGGTAGCAGCCGAGGATGTCGTCGCGCATGGCGCCGGACACCGCGACCACCCCGTCGGCGGCCTCGATCGCGGTGCGCTCGGACCAGCCGGACAGGGCGTATCCGCCGCCGAGCTGCTCGGCCTTCCAGGGGCGCAGCGGCTCCAGCGAGTGGGCGGTCATCACGTGCGGGACGCCGTACAGCAGCTTGGCGAGATGGCCGGCGAGGTTGGCGTACCAGGTGTGGGAGTGGACGAGTTCGCGGCCTTCGAGGGCGGCGGCGATGGACAGGTCCACGGAGAAGGTGCGCAGCGCGTCGTTGGCGGTGTCGAGCGCGGACCAGGGGCGGTGGCGTACGACACCGACGCCGCGGCCCTCGCCCCAGCAGTGCACCTCCAGGTCGACCAGCGAGCTCAACTCCCGTGCCAGGAACTCGACATGGACGCCCGCTCCGCCGTACACGTCCGGGGGGTACTCCCGGCTCAGCAGTCCCACTCGCACCCGTGACCCCCTGGTCTTTCGCGCCGGTCCCCACATGGTCACCCAGACGCGGCCCGTGGGGAAGACCGCGGCGGCCGTGTGAAGCAGCAGTCGCCGCAGACCCCGCCGCCCGGTACGCGGTAGTAGAGGCAGCAGCTGCGGCGGCGGAAGACACTCCCGGTGAAGGTTCCGGTGCCGGCCAGCAGGGGGTGGGTGAACAGGTCGGCGGTCAGGACGCGGGCGCGGCGCGCGACGTCTTCGCGGCCGTCGCCGCCCGTCCTGCGGGCGAGTTCGCCGGCCGCCGCGGCGAGCGCCGAGGCGGCGTTGCCGCGCAGCAGGCCGGGGGCGACGCCGTGGCGCTCGTGCAGCAGCCTGCCGAGGGGTTCCAGATGGGCGTGCAGGACGATGTCCGCGAGCGTGGCCGCGTCGCCCGGCAGCGGACGGACCTCGGTGAGCCACAGGTCGTCCGGGGTGGCGGCCGAGGCGTCCCAGCGCAGCAGGCGGGGGTCGAGGTCGGGGACGCCGCCGTAGATGGCGGCGCAACCGAGCGCCACCGACCAGAGCCGGGCCGCGAGCGCCTGCTGGGCCACGGAGGCGGCGACCCTCGGCTCGGTGGTGCGCAGGCGCCGCCCGACGGTCTCGACGCGGAGCGTCAGCGACGTGTCGGGGACGTCCGGCGCGGGGTGATGGCCGTAGACCTCCGCGAACGCGGGCGGCGGCATGGGCGGGAGCGCGTCCCGGGACCCGGCCGGGGCGGCGGTGGTGCGCGGGACGACGGTGGTGTGCGGGACCGGGGCGGTGTGCGGGACGGCGGTGGCGTCCGGGGCGAAGGCGGGGTTCGGGGCGAAGGTGGTCTGCGGGGCGGGGGCGGTGTGCGGGACGGGGGCTCCGCCGGTCCGCAGGACGAAGAAGCCGCCGAGCGCGCGCAGCGCGGCGAGATCGGGGTCGAGGTCCACGGAGGCGAGTAGTACCAGAGCCGCCGGCCCCTCGCGCGGCCGGGCCTCCACCCTCTGTCGCCCACCCTGGGGATGAAGGGGGGGTGGGTGTACTCCATCGGCAGTAGGACGCATTGCCTGCTCAGGTACGACGACGGGAACAGCCCGGGACGGCAGAGTGTTGCCCATGAGAGCCGACCGTTCGCCGCGCCGGGCCCAGCGCCCCCGCCTCACGCAGAGGAGCAGCTCATGAGTGCCCTCGCGTTGTCCGTGGTGCTGTCGATCGTCTCCGCCGTGGCGTACGCGGGCGGGGCGATCGTGCAGGAGCGCGTCGCGGACACGTCCTCCCCCGACGAGCAGTACGCGCCGTTGCGCCGGGGCGACTGGTGGGCGGCGCTGGCGCTCAACGGGCTCGGTGGACTGCTGCACGTGGTGGCGCTGGCGTACGGCCCGCTCAGCCTGGTGCAGCCGCTGGGCGCCCTGACCATCGTGTTCGCGCTGCCCATGGCCGCGCTGTTCGTCGGTCGCCGGGCGGGCTCGACGGCCTGGCGGGGCGCGATCATGGCGACCGTGGGGCTCGCGGGTCTGCTCTCCCTGGTCGGTGCCTCCGACAGCCACTCCCTGGACGGCACCCAGCGCGCGGCCGTGGCGCTGGTGACGGGCGGGGCGGTCGTCGCGCTGATGGTCGCGGGCCGTGCCGCGCACCGGCACCCGGCGGTGCGCAGCGTGCTGCTCGCCACGGCGTCCGGCATAGCCTTCGGCATGTCGTCGGTGTTCACCAAGACGGTCACCGTCGACTGGAGCGGCGGTGTCGCGCTCTCCGACCTGCCGTCCCTGGCCGCCATCGGCGTGTTCGCCGTCGGCGGTGTGCTGCTGTCGCAGGCGTCCTACCGCGGCGGCGGTCTGGCCGCGCCGCTGGCCACGCTGACCGTGGTGAACCCGGTGCTGGCGGCGGTCGTCGGCATCACGATGTTCGGCGAGACGTTCCGCCACGGCACCGCGGGCACGGCGCTGGCGCTGAGCTGCGGTGTGGTGGCGGCGGGCGGGCTGATCCTGCTGACGACGGAGCGGATCGAGCACACGCCCCACCTTCCCGAGACCGCCGGGCCGCTGCCCCAGGTCGGGGCAGGCGAGGCCCGGGACGGCAGCGTCCCACGGCAGCTCGTCACGGCGCGGGACGCCGAGTCGCCGGTGCGGGCGGGTGCAGAGGGGCCGGCCGCGGGGTCTGCCACAGGGGCTGCCGCGGGGCACACGAGGCCGGAGCCGGAGGGGCCGGAGCCGACAGGACCGGTGGGAGGGGTGCCGGAGCCCTATCCGCTGGCCGCCGCGGCCGCGTTCAGCCCGTTCTGCCCCGGTGTCCCCCTTCCGCTGCCGGTCGTGGACCGGCAGCGGCGGGTGCGGGTCAGATCCTGACGCCGCCGGCCCGGAGATAGGCGACCGGGTCGATGTCCGTGCCGAATCCGGGCCCCGTCCGCACCTCGAAGTGCAGATGCGGGCCCGTGACGTTGCCGGTGGAGCCCGACCGGCCGATGCGCCGGCCCTCGGTGACCGACTGCCCGGCCCGCACCGAGATCGCCGAGAGGTGGGCGTACTGGGAGTAGCGGCCGTCGGAGTGCCGGATCACCACCTGGTAGCCGAACGAGCCGCCCCAGCCCGCCTCGACGACCTGCCCGTCGGCGATCGCCCGGACGGAGGTGCCGGTGGGCACGGGGAAGTCGACGCCCGTGTGGTAGCCCTTCGACCAGTGGCCGCCCGCCTGGTGGTAGGCGGTGCCGGTGGCGGCGTCGACGGGGGCCACGCGGGAACGGCCGGGCGCGGAGGCGTGGTTGCCGTGCGAGACCGCCTTCTCGGCCTCGGTCTTCCGGGACTCCGTCCTGGGCGACTCGGCCTTCTTCGGCGCGGTCCTCTTCTGCTCGGCCTTCCGCTCCGTCCTCTTCTCGGTCTTCTTCTCGGTCTTCTTCTTCGGCTGGGCCTTGCGTTCGGGGGCCTTCTCCCGCGGCTCCGCCGTGGTCCGTCCGTCGGCGCGCAGGTCGAGCCGCTGTCCGGGCAGGATCAGGTCGGGGTCGTCGCCGATCGTGGTGCGGTTGGCGGTGTAGAGCCGGTGCCAGCCGCCGCGGACGCGGCGCTCCTCGGCGATCTGGGAGAGCGTGTCGCCGTGCACGACGGTGTACATCTCCGCCCGCCCGGCCCTCGACTGCGGTGTGGTCTGCGGCTGTACGTCCCGCACGGTCCGCCCGGCCGGCCGGGTCGTCGCGCTCTCGGTGCGCACGGCCGGTTTCCCGGTGCGCGTGTCCCCGGTGTGCGTGTCCGGGGCTGCGTCGCCGCGGGTGAGCCCGGCCCGTACCGAGCACACCGGCCAGGCGCCGGGGCCCTGTCCGTCGAGGACCTTCTCGGCGACGGCGATCTGCTCGCCCCGGGTGGCCAGATCCGCGCGCGGCGCGTACGTGGCGCCGCCGTACGCCTCCCAGGTGGAGCGGGTGAACTGGAGCCCGCCGTAGAACCCGTTGCCGGTGTTGATGCTCCAGTCGCCGCCGGACTCGCACGCGGCGACCTTGTTCCAGACGGCGGAGTCGGCGGCCTGGGCGGCTCCGGCGCCGATCAGCGGGATCGCGAGGCCCGCGCCGCCCGCCGTGACGGTGAGCGAGGCGCGGTTGATCCTGTTCGGCTGGTACCGGCGGTGCCGGCCGCGTACGGCCATGAAAGCCCCCTCGACATGCGTCAGGAGGGGCAAAAGTACGGGCTGCGAACAGGCCATGACAAGGCGGCAATCGGCCGCGTCGACGGACAAGTGATCTGGAATACACCGGCGGTTGGCATACGTCTGAGGTGATGGTGGTTGTCGATGCGTATGTGCCTGCACAGCCCTTCGCCGTCCGGGACGATCAGGACGTGCGGCCGGCTCACCGGCACGTCAGGATGGTCAGGGACGATACTGGCGGGCAGGACCGGCACCACCGTTTTTTCCAGGATCCTTAGGAGCCAACCGAATGAGCACTACAGCCCAGATCGGCGTCACGGGTCTCGCGGTCATGGGCCGCAACCTCGCCCGCAACTTCGCGCGCAACGGCTACACGGTCGCGGTGCACAACCGGACGTCGTCGCGGACGCACGCCCTGGTGGAGGAGTTCGGGAACGAGGGCAGCTTCGTCGCGGCCGAGACCGCGAAGGAGTTCGTGGCGGCGCTGGAGCGGCCTCGTCGTCTGGTCGTCATGGTGAAGGCCGGTGAGCCGACGGACGCGGTCATCCGCGAGTTCGCTCCGCTGCTGGAGCCGGGCGACATGATCATCGACGGTGGCAACGCGCACTTCGCGGACACCCGGCGCCGGGAGCGCGAGCTGCGCGAGCAGGGCATCCACTTCGTCGGCACGGGCATCTCCGGCGGTGAGGAGGGCGCGCTGCACGGGCCGAGCATCATGCCGGGCGGTTCGAAGGAGTCGTACGCCTCCCTCGGCCCGATGCTGGAGAAGATCTCCGCGAAGGCGGCGGACGGGGCGCCCTGTGTGACGCACGTGGGCGCGGACGGCGCCGGCCACTTCGTGAAGATGGTCCACAACGGCATCGAGTACGCCGACATGCAGCTCATCGGTGAGGCGTACCAGCTGCTGCGCGACGTCGCCGGGTACACCCCCGCGCAGATCGCGGACATCTTCCGCACCTGGAACACGGGCCGCCTCGACTCGTACCTCATCGAGATCACGGCCGAGGTGCTCTCCCACGTGGACGCGGCCACCGGGAAGCCGTTCGTGGACGTGGTCGTGGACCAGGCGGAGCAGAAGGGCACCGGACGCTGGACGGTGCAGATCGCGCTGGACCTGGGCGTGCCGGTGTCGGGCATCGCGGAGGCGGTGTTCGCGCGCTCGCTGTCCGGGCACGCGGCGCTGCGGGACGCGTCCCGCGGGCTCGCGGGACCGAAGCCGTCCCCGCTGCCGGAGGCGGAGGCCGCGGCCTTCGCGGACCGGGTGGAGCAGGCGCTGTACGCGTCGAAGATCGTGTCGTACACGCAGGGCTTCCACGAGATCGCGGCGGCGCGCGACGAGTACGGCTGGGACATCGACCTGGGTGCCGTCTCCTCCATCTGGCGGGGCGGCTGCATCATCCGCGCGGCGTTCCTGGACCGCATCCGGGAGGCGTACGACGCCCGTGCCGACCTGCCGAGCCTGCTGTCCGACGACACGTTCGCGCAGGAGATCGCGGCGGCGCAGGACGACTGGCGCGAGGTGGTCGTCGCGGCGACCCGGCAGGGCGTGGCCGTGCCCGGTTTCTCGGCGGCGCTGGCCTACTACGACGCGCTGCGTGCCGAGCGGCTGCCCGCGGCGCTCACGCAGGGGCAGCGGGACTTCTTCGGTGCGCACACCTACCGGCGGGTGGACCAGGAGGGGTCGTTCCACACGCTGTGGGGCGGGGACCGCGCGGAAGTGACCGCGTGAGGTCCTGACCCCCTGGGTCGAGTCCTGACCCCCTGGGTCGATCGCCTGTTCGAAGCTCATCGGGGCGCCTCGGGCGTCTCAGGGCTCGGGGGCCCGGGTGGTGAGGCGGGTGCGGGGAACTCGTGGCTGGTCGCGCGGTTCCCCGCGCCCCTTCGGGGGTGGTGGTTCCCGGGTCAGGTGAGGGGTGGCCCCGGTTCGGGGGTGGGGGTGGGTTCCGGACCCGGGGGAATGGGCTCAGGGGTCGGGGGGATCGGGCCCGGTGTCGGGTTCGGTGGGGGCGTGGGGTTCGGTGGAGGTGTGGGGCTGGGAGGTTCCGGGGTGGGGACCGGGCTGGGGTAGGGGTCCGGGGTCGGTGTGGGGCCGGGGCCCGGGACGGGGGGAGGCGTGGTCATGATGACCTCCGCGATCGATGATCGATGGTCGTCGCCCGGCAGTCGGGCGGCCGGGCGGTCCGGTGGCCGGCCGGGGCCGGTGCTCCTACTCCCCCGCCTACCCGTCACCGGCGCGGCGACTCACCCGGCGGGGCCCATGTGCTGTGCGCCGTCACCCGCGCGGCGGCGGCGAGCCCCGGGCGCGGGCTGGACAGCACCGGGACCGGGGCCGTCGTCAGGGACTCGGCGGGTGTCATCGACGCCTGGGCGAGGACGACCACGTCGACGTCGGTGAGGGCGTCCACCGCCGTGGCGATCCGCCGGGCGCAGCCCTCGGTGTCACCGGCCCGCCAGCGCTCCCAGGCCCCCTCGACCAGCAGTGTGCGGACCGTGACGGCGCGGCCGGCGCGGCGGGCCTCCTCCTCGACCAGGGCCGTCGTCGGCGCGAGCGTGCTCTCCACGGTGGCGACGACCGCGACCCGCGCTCCCGCGGCCACGGCCGCCGCCGCCATCGGACGGTCGACGCGCAGCACCGGCACCGGCGCCGTGGCCCCGGCCGACTCGGCGACCGCCCCGAGGGTGGAGCAGGTGCACAGCACGGCCCGCGCCCCGTCGGCCGCGGCCCGGTCCAGGAGCGCCCGGACCTCACCGGCCACCGCCTCCGGCCCGTCGCGGCGGGCCCGTTCCAGGAGGGGTTCCTCGACGAAGTGCCGCAGTTCCAGCCCGGGGTGGTCGCTGTCGCGCAGGGCGTCGAAGACGGGTACGTGCGCCGGTGAGGTGTGCAGGAGGGCGAGCACGGGGTGCCTCAGAACCGTCCCGGGTGCTCGGCGAGCCACCGCTTCGCCGCGTCGAGCAGCTCGGGGGCGGCGGCCGGGGCCTCCTCGGGGTGGCGGGCGGCCCATTTCACGACGTACGGGCAGAGCGGCGCCACCGGCACTCCCTCGCGGGCGGCGACGGTGTACAGCTCGCGGGCGAGGGAGCCCGCGATGCCCTGTCCCTCGTGGGCCGGTTCGACGATCGTGTGGACCGGGACGAGTGCCCGTCCGGGGGTCTCCAGGACGAAGTACTCGATGTGGCCGACGACTTCACCGTCGGCGACGGCCTCCAGGCGGCCGGCCGCCCGGTCGTCACGGATGTCGATGTCGCTCATGGGCACGCACTCTCCTGGTCGTCCGTGGTTCGGTCAGGCCCGCACGGCCTGCGGGCTGCGCTCCTGCGCCGAGCCCGGCACCGGTTCGGACGGGTCGGCGCCGAGGGCCACGATCCGGTTGTCGTGGCCGACGTGCACGACCCTCGGCTCCAGCGCCCGCGCCTCGGCGTCGGTCATCTGAGCGTAACTGATGATGATCACGAGGTCGCCGGGGTGGACGAGATGGGCGGCGGCCCCGTTGATCCCGACGACCCCGGAGCCCCGCTCCCCCTCGATGACGTACGTCTCCAACCGGGCGCCGTTGGTGATGTCGACGATGTGCACCAGTTCCCCGGGCAGCAGGTCGGCGGCGTCGAGCAGGTCGGCGTCGATGGTCACCGATCCCACGTAGTGCAGGTCGGCCTGGGTGACGGTGGCGCGATGGATCTTCGACTTGAACATGGTGCGCAGCATCGATGTACTCCTACACGTAGGCTCCCTGCCCACGTTCTCGCAGGTCAAGGGCTGTTCCCACACCTTACAACGAGTCGCATGTTCGGGCAGCTGTCCCCAGGTTTCTCAGGACTCATACTGACCACTGGCTGACTTTTCTGACGCCTCGTCAGGCGAACGTAGGAGGGCACCACCGCCCGCCCGGGCCCCATCAAGACAACAGCCCAAGCCTACGCAGCACCCTCCGAAGGGCGCCCGTGATCACGGTCACTCGGGCGTCCCCCGGGCGGCAGTCAGGAGCGAAGGCGGTCGACCGACAGTCGGGCCACGCGCCGCAACGGGCGAGCTGGTCCATGAATCCCAGTGGCCGAAGCAGCGCGGCTGCACAGCACCGAATCGCCGGTTGGCCAAACCGGCGATTCTCATGGCCCGCTACCCCTCTCTGCGCCTGGCCGTCGAACCTGACCAGCTTCACCCACTGCCCAGCTTCATCTCGAACGGGCACACGCGCCTCCCCGTGGTCCTCGGTCCCGCCGCCTGACCCCGCTCGGTCGTAACCGGCTAGCACAGTCCCCGCTTCGTCACCTCACCCGGTGACGGGCGACGAGGCGGGCCCGAAACTCCACCGTGGAGGGCAGGGCGCCCCTCTCCCCCGGGGGACGCCACACCCCTCCGCGTCGGCCTCAGCTCCCGCCCGGCCGCGTGTCGAAGGTCTCCTCGTGACTCCACTCAGCCTCAGCCCACGGCTCGGCCACCGCACCCTTCCCATGTCGCCGGCTCCCCGGGAAGCTGGGCGGTCCCCACTCTGGCCGACGACCATCCAGGCCAGGAGGCGCAGGACCGTGCGCATCCGGTCCATCGTCATGAGCCGGATCGCCGACGGCACGTACACCGTCGGCGACAGGTTTCCCCTCCAGAAACAGCTCGCCGAGGAATTCGGCGTCGCCGAGAGCATTGTGCGTGTGGCCCTCCAACCGCTCAACGACAACAAGGCCATTGTCCGTGTCGGGGCCCCATGGCAGGGATTCCGCGTCGACCCATCAGCCGTCAGCCGCCTGGACCTGCACGGTGATCCGTGACGTCAGATCCGCTCGCGGTGTGCGCCCGCCCTACTCGACAACAACAGTTACCCGGTGCCAGGCACTCCCGGAGACCCAGTCCTGCCCATCCTGGAGGAGATCCCCGATGTGCCCCATCGGACGCACCGCTCATACATCGGACCGGATGGCGTGTGCTGGGTGGGACGACCGACCGGGCGATACAACCGTCAACCGTCCCTCCCTCGTTCTCTTCTCACTACCATTAAGAACGGAACGCAAAAAGCAAGGGGAGGTTCCGTGGCCCGGAGCGATGGATTCAAGATCAACAGGTTGATCTTCCGGCAGGAGACCCGATGACCGTACCCACGCCGCCTGAGCTGCACGGCCAGCCGGTGACGGTCGGGGGGCGCACATTCACTGCGCAGGACATCGAGGAAGACCACGCATGCAGGTCCCAATATCTTCGGCACCTGACCGGCGTGCTGTCCAAGCCCACGACAGCTGCACCGGCCGCGCCCATTCCCCTCGTGATTGTCCAGTTCTGGGACGACTCCGCGCGCATCCCCACCGACGTCCAAGAGTGCATGACGAGTTGGGTGGTGCTGGAAGACCAGGGCTTTCGGCGAGAGGTCTACGACGACAACTCGGCGCGCACGCTCATCAACTTCCTGCGTTCTCGTCCCACCATGCGGCCACGGCGATCGAGCGCATATACGTGATCAACCTCGATCGCGCCCAGGAGCGGTGGACCATGGTCAACCGTGAACTCGGTCGGCTCCGGGATGCGGCAGGCCACCCGCTTCACACCCTTGCCAGACGCTTCCCGGCGGTCGACGCCCGTTACCTGCAGGACTCGCCTCCGGCAGAATTCCTCGAACCCACCTACACACTGGCCGAGCAACTTCTGGTCGACCCGCATCCTCACCTCGACATCGACGGCTCCGCACGCGCCACGCGCATCGACATGACGCCGCAAGAGATCGCAGTGGCCCTCTCACACATCCACGTCTGGCACCTCGTTGCCGCCAGCGATGCTCCCTACACCCTGATAGTCGAAGACGACGCGTACGTCACACGGACATGTATGTCCGTGCTCGAACACGTCTGGAGCGACGTACAGGCAAGCTCCGATGCTGGCCACCCCGTCGATTTCCTGTACCTCTCCTACCAAGAGACCGGTGATGAAGTAGATCCACGACGCCACACACGGCCTCTACTGCGGCGCCCTACTAAGGGAGTGTGGCAGCTTTCCGGCTACGTGCTCTCCCAAGCCGGAGCACGCAAGCTCATTGACCAACTGCCGGCCCACGGCCCCATCGACCTGTGGATCAACCAGCAGTTCGGCCACCTCAACGTACAGATGACACACCGCCCCGTTATTGAGCAGCGACCAGGCATCGCTTCCAGTAACTCCTACTCCGTCATGCCGGTCCTGGCGAAAGTGGGCGCCATCCGGCGCGAAGCGCCCCGATCCCTCCAGCACCGTCCGAGACGAGAACCGATCTTGATCGTCGGCGAGCCCGGAACCGGTCTGTCCACTCTTGCCAAGGCACTCTCCGTCCTCGGATTCCGATGTGTCAGCGATCTGACCACTTTGCCCGCCCAAGAAATCCAAGCGCTCGTCTGCGGTAACCGACGCCGCGTATTCGACGCGTATGTCAATATCGGCTCCCTGACTCCCCATGAGGTCGCACGCATCGTCTCCACGAATCGGGTGCGCCTCATCATGACGACCATGTCCACGACGACGGCGAAACCACCGTCCTCTTTCCAGGAAGCATGGGATCAACAACGACCCGAACGGCGACTCATTCTCCCGGCTGACGATCCCGACCCCTGGCAGACACTCGCCCGATTCCTCGAATGCGACTACCCAACCCACCCCTGGCCACGCCAGCCCGAGCAGGGCCAGCGGCATGTCGCACCCCGGTCGCACAGTGACGTGAGCGTTTCCAGACGCCCTCTGGCCTGGGACACCAGCCCCTGGATCGTTCAACACGCAGGGTGGTCCGGCATCATGCCGAAAATGTCAACCCCCCAGGACAACGCTCTTCAGGTCAGCCAGAATGCGGCCACATGGCACGAAGGCATCCAGCTTGAGGACACCCACTGGTACCTCCGGGAGGACACCTTTCCCAGCAACAGAGCCCTCTTCCGGCCCGGCAATGCGACCCTGCCGCCGCGCGGACCCGCCAGGCTCACGCTCCGAGAAGAGGTGAGTAAAGTCCGCGACCTCACCGGGGCCGCCATAGCCAGCCGCTCATCTTTCACCTACGGCACCTTCGGTGCTCGTCTACGTGTCCCCTCTGGATCAGGCCTGGCGACGGGATTGTTTCTTCACCGGAACGGTCCCCGCCAGGAGATCGACATCGAGATCCTTGGCCAGGACACGACTCGCATGCTCGTCAACGTCTTCTACAATCCAGGCGTCCCCGGCACGAAGCTGGAGTACGGCTATCGGGGTACACCTACGGTCATCGATCTCGGCTTCGATGCGTCGAAGGAATTCCACCACTACGAGATCGACTGGCAGCCCGACTACATCCGGTGGCGGGTGGACGGGGCAAGTGTGTACGAGCGGGTGTTGTGGGACCCGACGCCGGTTCCCGATCAGCCTCTGGAGTTCAACGTAAACCTGTGGAGCAGCGAGTCCACCGAGTTCGCCGGCCCCCTCGACAGTACGGCCCTCCCAGCTGTGCTGGAGATCAATTCACTCGAAGCCCGCGGTCTGCCCCAGGTATGACAGGGCAAGCTGGCTCCCCACAAGAAGTAGATCAGAGCCCATACCACCAGATACAAAGCCACTCGGGTTTGCGCCAGACAGATCAGAAGGGGGGATCTTCGCTCCAAACGGTGGTCGAAGGCTGTGGTGGACGGGGCGTGTCCTGATGCAGGACAGCCACGGCATCTTCGGTGCGGCCCAGGTCCATGAGATACCCGGCCAGGTCGTGGCCGTTTGCGGGGGCGTGGGAGCGGAGGACGGCGACGGCTTCCTCGGCGCGTCCGGTGTTGGCGAGCAGCTCGGCAATGTGTGGTGCCGCGTACGACGTGCCTCCCTCGGGGTGAGTCCGGGCCCGCTCGATCGCTTCGTCAACCCGGTCGCAGGCAGCCATCAGCGAAAGTCGTATCCAGAAAAGGTCCCAGTCCTCCTCGCCCCCGCGGGCGGCAGCGAGGGCGTCGAGGTGCGCCAAGCCGTCCTCGGGGCGGCCCCGTTCGGTGTAAAGGGTGCAGAGCACGTGGAGGATCCAGTCCTCCGCCCCACCAGGACGGTCGGACAAGGCTCGCATTACCTCGATCGCCTCATCCCCGCGGCCGTGCCGCGCCAGGAGATGCGCGAGGTGCACCGTCGTGTTGCCCCGGCGAAGGGATGAGTCGCCGGCCTGCCGGTACACGGCGATCGCGCCCTCCACGTCACCGCGTTCCTCCAGCAGCTCCGCGAGGCGCTGCGCGGCGTACCCCAGTCTCTCGGTTACTGCGTAGGCGCGCAGTTCCCCGGTCCGGCCGTGCCGGGCCAGCAGATCGGCCAATTGGTCCCGGCCGTTGACCGAGGTGCTGTCCCGGGTGCGGAGCAGGGTGATGGCTTCGTCGATGCGGCCCTGGCGTTCGCGGATCGTGGCGAGCAAGCCGATCGCCATGTCGGGATCGAGGCCGCGGCAGCACCATGGAGTGTCGCAACGGTGCTGGTCCGGGATCCGGGCGAGGAGCAACTCGGCGGCCTCCTCTTCACGGTCGGCGCCCTCCGCGACGTCGACCAGGGCCACAGCCAGGAACCAGCCATCGATATGCGGCTTCAGCAGGGTGAACGCCTCGTCGCTCCGGTCATGCCGGGCCAGCAGCCTCGCAAAAAACTCCAGTGCCAGCGGATGCCCGACCTCCATTCGTGATCGGGTCAGCACGATCGCCTCGTCCGCCCGCCCCCAGCTCTCCAGCAGTTCGGCCGCGGTCCTGGTGGCCGTCCACCAGCCCGTAGCGAGATACGGGGCGAGTATCTCCAGCGCCTCGGCCCCGCGGCCCTCTTCACCCAGCAGCCACGCCCGCTCCCGCGCGCAGAACCACTCCCCATGGCCAGCCCAAAGCTCCACCTCGTCGGCATGGCCGAGTTCAAGAAGCCGGGAGACCGAATGCGGCGGGATGCAGCCAGACTGCGTCCGAGCCCGATAGTCAAGATCAGCAGCGTCCACAGCGACGTACCGTAGCCCGCCCCTGACACGACCTCCAGCTCCGAATATCCCGCACTTACTGAGCTTGAACTCGGGTTGTCGTAGGTGCTGACAGAGCTTGATCCTCGCGGTACGTCGTCTTCATGAGGTACGCGCAGGGCGGTGGCCTGAGCGATGAGCGCAGGCAGTTCCGCGAAGGCATCCGGATGAGGGCCGCCGAGC
>NZ_JBEZXS010000029.1:0-118207 GCF_040638185.1 Streptomyces sp. NPDC026672 | reverse complement strand
CGAGGGCGATCCTCCGCCTTGCGATTGCACGCACCAGACGCCGCGGGCCCCGCCCTCCGGGCGGACGGCGCTACTTTCGAAACACGCCCTAGCCGTGCGCCGCGACCTTGTCCCGCTCCCGGTCGGCGTCCGGGGCCGGGGCGGACTCGCTCTCGCTCAGGCCGATCCGCCGGTGGAGGCGGCGCAGCGGCGCCGGGGCCCACCAGGTGGCGCGGCCGGTGAGGCGCATGATCGCCGGGACCAGCAGACTGCGGACGACCATGGCGTCCATCAGCACCGCCAGCGCGATGCCCAGTCCGAGCATCTTGGTGTTGGTCACCCGCGAGGTGCCGATCGCGACCATCACCACGGCGAGGATGACCGCCGCCGCCGTGATCAGTCCGCCCGTGCGCTGGAGACCGTGGCGCACCGCCTCGTTGTGGTCGCCCGTGCGGTCGTACTCCTCCTTGATGCGGGAGAGCAGGAACACGCCGTAGTCCATGGAGAGTCCGAAGGCCACGCAGAACATCAGGACGGGCAGTGTGGTCTCGATGGAGCCGGTGCTGGTGAAGCCGAGGGCGCCGGAGAGATGGCCGTCCTGGAAGACCCAGACCACCGCGCCGAACATCGCCGTCAGGCTGAGCGCGTTGAGGACGACCGCCTGCAGCGGTATCAGCACGCTGCCGGTGAGCAGGAAGACCAGCAGCAGGGTGACGATCACGATGAACGCGCCCGCCCAGGGCAGCCGGTCGCCGATCGCGTGCTTGGAGTCGACGAGGACGGCGGCCGTGCCGGTGACCGTGGTGTCGAACGGTGGGTGCATGGCCCGCAGATCACCGACCAGGGTCTGCGCCGCGTCGTCGACGGCCTCGCCCCTCGGCAGGACCGTGAAGTAGGCGGAGTCGCCCTTCACCAGTGGTCCGTCGACCCGCACGACCCCCGGCAGAGCGGCCACCTCCCGCTTGTAGTCGGCGTACTGCGTCTCGGTCGCCCTGCCCTCGGCCAGCACTTCGAGGCCGCCGCCGGGGCTGCCCGGGAAGCCGTCGCGGATGTGCTGCTGCACGACGTGGGACTCGGAGCCCGAGGGCAGCTGACGGTCGTCGGCGCTGCCGAACTTCACGCCCAGGAAGGGCAGTCCGAGGAGGACGAGGAGGGCGGTGGTGCCGAGGGCGAAGAAGGGGGCGCGGCGCATGACCAGCGTCGCCGTGCGCGCCCAGGCCGTGCCCTCGTCGCCGGAGGTCCTGGCCGGGCGCCCGCGCCGGAACAGACGCCGCAGGTCGAGGGAGTCGACGCGGTGGCCCAGGAGCACCAGGGCCGCCGGGAGCAGGATCAGCGCGGACGCGGCGGCCAGCAGGACCACGGCGATGCCGGCATAGGCGAAGGAGCGCAGGAAGTACTGCGGGAAAACCAGCATCGCGGCGAGCGACACGGCGACCGTGAGGGAGGAGAACAGGACCGTGCGGCCCGCCGTGCGCAGTGTCGTGCCGACGGCCGTCAGGGGTTCGGCGCCCGCGGACAGCTCCTCGCGGAAGCGGCGGACGATGAACAGGGCGTAGTCGATGGCGAGTCCCAGACCCAGGGCCGTGGTGAGGTTCAGGGCGAAGACGGAGACGTCGGTGAGTTCGGTCAGGCCCCGCAGCACCGCGTTCGTGCCGAGGATGGCGACGATGCCGATGCCCAGGGGCAGCAGGGCGGCGATGGCGCTGCCGAAGACCATGACCAGCAGCACGAGCGTCACGGGCAGGGCGATGATCTCGGCGCGGGCGAGGTCGTCCTGGATGATCGTCTGCATCTCGTGCCGCACCGCGACGATGCCGCCGAGGCGGACCTCCAGGGGGCCGTGCGTCCCCCGGTAGTGCGGCGCCAGGCGGTCCAGGGTGTTGTTGGAGACCTTCTCGTCGCCCGTGAGGCGCGCCGCGATCAGTGCCTCGTGGCCGTCCTTCGCGCGCAGGGCGGGTGAACGGGTCTGCCAGTAGGAGCCGACGCCCGTGACACCGGGCTCGTCGGCCAGCCGCTCGGCCAGCCCGCGGGCCTCGGCGGCGACGGCCGGGTCGTCGACCGACGCACTGCCGGAGTCGACCAGGAGGAGCAGATTGGGCTGGGAGTCGGGGAACTCGCGCTCCAGCGCCTTGGTCGCGTACGTGGACTCGGCGGCCGGGTCCTCCCAGCCGCCGCTGCCCAGACGGTCCGCGACGCCGCTGCCGACCAGCACCGCGAGCGCGGTGAGCACGAGGGCCGCGAGCAGCGTCAGCCGAGGTCGGGCGGTGACGAACCGGGTCCAGCCGCCGGAGCGGGGCGGGCCGCTCCCCGGCCGTGCCGGCGTGTTGACTTCGGTCATTCTGCGGTGTCCCCTTCACGTGACCGGTGCCTTCGTGCGCGAGCACGGAAGCATGGAGCAGTCATCGCCATAGACTGGCAAACACGAGACCTCGCTCGCGTTTTCATAGAATGCGAGCGACCACTCGTGTTTGTCAATCGCGTCCGGAGAGCTGGGGATAACGCGTGCCCGACACACCCGAGAACCAGGGGAGCGAACAGCCCCGCCGTCGGCAGGCCCGGGGTGAACGGCGCATCGCCCAGTTGCTGGACGCGGCGGCCTCGGTCTTCTGCGCGAGCGGGTACACGGCGGCCAGCACCAACGCCATCGCCCGCGAGGCCGGGGTCTCGCCGGGCACGCTCTACCAGTTCTTCCCCAACAAGGAGGCCATCGCCATCGAGCTGGGCGACCGCCTCCTGCACCGGATGCGCGAGACCTTCGGCGTGGCGCTCGCACCCGCCGCCCCCGGCACGTCGCTGGAGGCCGCCGTCGGCACCGCCGTCGACGCCTTCGTCGCCTTCAACACCGAGCACCCGGTGTTCTTCGCGCTGATGAAGGGCCCCGACACGCCGGGCCGGATCGCCGAGAAGAACGACGCGCTGCACTCGACGCTCTCCTCCCGCATCGAGGATCTGCTGGCCTCCTTCCTGCCTCCCGGCACACCCCCGGCCGACGTCACCCGCACGGCGCAGGTCTGCCTGGGCGTCTACAAGGCGGGCCTGGAACTGGTCCTCTCTAACGAGGGCGCCGCACGCGAGGCGTACGTCCAGGAGGTCAAGGACGTCCTGGTGCGCTACCTCGAACCCCTCACCGTCGCCGCACACGCCACGGCGGCCCGGTAGCGCGACCCGGGAACCGGTGGCCAAGTCCAGGGACCAGTGGCCAACCCCAGGGACCGGTGACCAACCCCAGGAGCCGGTGACGGAACCCGGAGACCGACGGCGGAACCCCGGAGACCGGCGGCGGAACCCGCGCCCCGCCCGACCTGCGACATCCCGCACGCCCGCATACAGTGCGGACATCACACGCAAGTGCGGACACCCGCGCACATGGACCTCGGCACATCCGCACGCCGACGCCGACACACCCGCGCGCGGACACGTCACCCGGCAGGCACCGGCAGAGCAGGAGGGGACCCGCCGTGACCCACTCCCGCCCGCCCGGCGCACCCCGGGCCCGCATCCCCGGCCCGCGCCAGGTGCCCCCGCCGCAGCCGCCCCGCAGGGACCCCCGACGCCGCTGCCGGCAGGCGGGGGCGGCCCTGTGGACACTGGCCGCGGTGACGGCGTACACGACGGACGACGCCACCCTGCCGGCCTCGCTCCTCCTGCTCGGCGGCCTGCTGATCCTCGCCGCCTGCTCCCCCCGCACCCCCGGGCGGCACGACCGCGACACGAGGTGAATCGCGACACCGGCACGCCCGGCTTCTCTTGGATGGGTACCCCCTAGGGGTATAGTGTGTAAACATGGAAGCCCCACCGCGGGCCCCATCAGTCCCACCTGCCTCCACGAGGAGTAACGACATGACCGCCCAGACCGAGACCCAGGGCTCCGTCACCACCGTCTACAAGGTGAGCGGCATGAGCTGCGGGCACTGCGAAGGCTCCGTCTCCAGCGAGCTGTCCCAGGTCCCCGGCGTCAGCTCGGTGACGGCCGTGGCCTCGACGGGTGAGGTCACCGTCGTCTCCGCCGCCCCGCTCGACGAGGAAGCCGTCCGCGCCGCCGTCGACGAGGCCGGCTTCGAGCTCGCCGGCACCGTCTGAGTCCCACCGCGCGGCCCGGCCCGTGCGCCGGCCCCCGTCCCACACACCTCCCGACCCGGGCCGTGCCGGCCGGCCGACGCCGGCGCGGTGCGGCCCGGTCCGTCGCCCGGAGTCCACACATGACCACCACCGCAGGGACCACCACCACAAGCACCCCGATAACCCCCGACGACGCGCAGACCTCCGAGGTCGAGCTGCTGATCGGCGGCATGACCTGCGCCTCCTGCGCCGCCCGTGTGGAGAAGAAGCTCAACCGCATGGACGGCGTCACCGCCACCGTGAACTACGCGACGGAGAAGGCGAAGGTCAGCTACGCCCCGGGGGTGACCGTCCCCGACCTGATCGCCACCGTCGTGAAGACCGGGTACACCGCCGAGGAACCCCCGCCGCCGCTGCCGCCCGTACCGGACGCCGATGCGGCGCGGCCCGGCGACGACGAGGCCGCCGACCCCGAACTCTCCGCCCTGCGCCACCGGTTCACGGTCTCGGCGCTGCTGGCCGCCCCCGTCGTCCTCATGGCGATGGTGCCGGCCTTCCAGTTCGACAACTGGCAGTGGCTCTCGCTGACGCTCGCCGCCCCCGTCGTCGTCTGGGGCGGCGCGCAGTTCCACCGCGCCGCCTGGACCAACGCCCGGCACGGCGCCGCCACCATGGACACCCTCGTCTCGGTCGGCACGCTGGCCGCGTTCGGCTGGTCCCTGTGGGCGCTGTTCTTCGGCGACGCGGGCATGACGGGCATGCACGACGAGTTCCGGCTCACCGTCGACCGCATGGACGGCGCCTCCACGATCTACCTCGAAGTGGCCGCAGGCGTCGTCGCGCTGATCCTGCTCGGCCGCTATCTGGAGGCCCGGTCCAAGCGGCGCGCGGGCGCCGCCCTGCGGGCGCTGATGGAGCTGGGCGCCAAGGACGTGGCCGTGCTGCGCGACGGGCGCGAGGTGCGCGTGCCGGTGACGGAGCTGGCCGTGGGCGACCGGTTCGTCGTACGGCCCGGTGAGAAGGTCGCCACCGACGGCGTCGTGGTCGAGGGCGCCTCCGCGCTCGACGCGGCCCTGCTGACCGGCGAGTCGGTGCCGGTGGACGTCGGCGCCGGGGACGCCGTCACGGGCGCCACCGTCAACGTGGGCGGCCGGCTCGTCGTCGAGGCGACCCGGGTCGGCGCGGACACCCAGCTGTCCCGGATGGCGCGGCTGGTCGAGGACGCGCAGAACGGCAAGGCCGAGGTGCAGCGGCTCGCCGACCGGATCTCCGCCGTGTTCGTGCCCGTGGTCGTGCTGATCGCGCTCGGCACCTTCGGCACCTGGCTCGCCCTCACGGGCGAGGCGACCGCCGCGTTCACCGCCGCCGTCGCCGTGCTGATCATCGCCTGCCCCTGCGCGCTGGGCCTGGCCACGCCGACCGCGCTGCTGGTCGGCACGGGGCGCGGGGCGCAGCTCGGCATCCTGATCAAGGGTCCCGAGGTGCTGGAGTCCACGCGCCGCGTCGACACGGTCGTCCTGGACAAGACCGGCACGGTCACCACGGGCCGGATGACCCTCCAGGGCGTGTACGCCGCCGAGGGCACCGACGAGGAGGAGTTGCTGCGGCTCGCGGGCGCCCTGGAGCACGCCTCCGAGCACCCGATCGCGCGGGCGGTCGCGGCGGGCGCCGAGAAGCGGACGGGGACGCTGCCCGGCGTGGAGGACTTCGAGAACGTGCCCGGCCGGGGCGTGCGCGGGCGCGTGGCGGGCCGCGAGGTGGCCGTGGGGCGGTTCTTCACCGACCTGCCGCAGGAGCTGGCCCGCGCCAAGGAAGAGGCCGAGAGGGACGGACGTACGGCCGTCGTGGCGGGCTGGGACGGAACGGCGCGCGGGGTCCTCGCGGTCGCCGACGCCGTCAAGGAGACCAGCGCGGAGG
Source organism: Streptomyces sp. NPDC026672 (assembly GCF_040638185.1). NCBI lineage: Bacteria > Bacillati > Actinomycetota > Actinomycetes > Kitasatosporales > Streptomycetaceae > Streptomyces > Streptomyces sp. NPDC026672. Next base: position 112,252 of record NZ_JBEZXS010000029.1, on the reverse strand, counting down.
CGGTGGCCGGACTGCGCCGGCTCGGGCTCACCCCGGTGCTGCTGACCGGGGACAACCGGGCGGTGGCCGAGGCGGTGGCGCGGCGCGTGGGCATCGACGAGGTGATCGCCGAGGTGCTGCCCGAGGACAAGGTCGCCGTCGTCAGGCGGCTCCAGGGCGAGGGCCGCAGCGTGGCCATGGTGGGCGACGGCGTCAACGACGCGGCGGCGCTCGCCACGGCGGACCTGGGGCTCGCGATGGGCACCGGGACGGACGCGGCGATCGAGGCCGGGGACCTGACGCTGGTGCGCGGGGACCTGCGGGTGGCCGCGGACGCGATCCGCCTGTCACGGCGGACGCTCGGCACCATCAAGGGCAATCTGGTGTGGGCGTTCGGCTACAACGTGGCGGCGCTGCCGCTGGCGGCTGCGGGGCTGCTCAACCCGATGATCGCGGGGGCCACGATGGCCTTCTCGTCGGTGTTCGTGGTGACCAACAGCCTGCGTCTGCGGCGGTTCCGTTGAAACCGGCCGAAGTTACCGCGAGTTCGGAGCAAGTGAAGTAAGAGTCCCCCTAGAGTCCGGCGCGCACCTCACATAAGCTCTTCACAAGGCTCGCGCATCATCCTTACGCTGGGGTCCCGATTGCTGTATCGGGGCCCTTGTGTAGCTAAGGGACATATGCAAGAGACACAGATCACAGTGCTGCGAACGTAACCATCGAAGGGGTTCGAAGGTCTAAGTTGACGATGTCAGACAACGTCTTGGGGGGCGTTGGCTGGCATCTGGGGATGTCTTGGGGGACTTCCTCAGAGATGCGTTGCCGGGGCACGTACTTCGGGAAGCTTTGAGCGGCCCTCCCGATTGCGGGTCCCGGCAGATCGCACCGCATCACTGGAGCACGACGGGTTTTGCTCGTTGTGCTCAACAACAGCGATTCAGGCGCTGTGCTCTCAGGCGCCCGGCCGGATCCCGTGGGGGGAATCCGTACCGGGACATGGGAAGGCGCCCTGGTCGTCGGCCCGTGGGGGGACCGATGTTCCAGGGCGCCTTCCACCTTCCGCCGCGTTCCGTTGCGCGCCGCGTTCTGCCGGGCTGCCACAAACCCGGCACTCCGGGCCCAGGGGTTCCGCTCGTCCGCGGACCGGGTGCAAGTCGTGCCCCCGAACCGGAAGACCGTGCGCCGGCACCATGGCCGAGCGGGCGAGGTCCCCTGTGGCGGCGGACGGAATTCCGATGGCGGGCCCCCGGGAGAGGGCGTCCGTCACCAGTGGGGGCGGCGCCCCTCTGGATGCGGCGCTCCACGGGCGGACGAAGTCACGCCCGGCCGTCCCGTGAAGCCGCCGTCCGGGAAAAGCAGACCAGGGCGAGCAGTCGATGCGGCCTCGCCCTCGCACCGTGGCCGCAAGCGGTGGCCACTGCCTTGGTGAAGCACGTGAAAACGCCGGTGGCGCGGCGCCCCCTCGGGTTGGGCGCCGCGCCATCGGAAGGTTCTCAGCGCTCCTCGACCGGGACGAAGTCGCGCTCGACGACGCCCGTGTAGATCTGGCGCGGGCGGCCGATGCGAGAGCCCGGCTCCTTGATCATCTCGTGCCACTGGGCGATCCAGCCCGGCAGTCGGCCGAGGGCGAACAGGACCGTGAACATCTCGGTCGGGAAGCCCATGGCCCGGTAGATCAGACCCGTGTAGAAGTCGACGTTCGGGTAGAGGCTGCGCGAGACGAAGTAGTCGTCGGAGAGCGCGTGCTCCTCCAGCTTGAGCGCGATGTCCAGCAGCTCGTCCGACTTGCCGAGGGCCGAGAGGACGTCGTGCGCCGCCGCCTTGATGATCTTCGCGCGAGGGTCGAAGTTCTTGTACACCCGGTGGCCGAAGCCCATCAGGCGGACGCCGTCCTCCTTGTTCTTCACCTTGCGGATGAAGGAGTCGACGTCGCCGCCGGTCGCCTGGATGCCCTCCAGCATCTCCAGGACGGACTGGTTGGCACCGCCGTGCAGCGGGCCCCACAGGGCGGAGATGCCGGCGGAGATCGACGCGAACATGTTCGCCTGCGACGAGCCGACGAGGCGGACCGTCGACGTCGAACAGTTCTGCTCGTGGTCGGCGTGCAGGATGAGCAGCTTGTCGAGCGCGGAGACGACGACCGGGTCCAGCTCGTAGTCGTCGGCCGGGACCGAGAAGGTCATGCGCAGGAAGTTCTCGACGTAGCCGAGGTCGTTGCGCGGGTAGACGAACGGGTGGCCGATCGACTTCTTGTACGCGTACGCCGCGATCGTCGGGAGCTTGGCGAGCAGCCGGATCGTGGAGAGATTGCGCTGCTGCTCGTCGAACGGGTTGTGGCTGTCCTGGTAGAAGGTGGACAGCGCCGAGACCACCGACGACAGCATGGCCATCGGGTGGGCGTCGCGCGGGAAGCCCGTGTAGAAGTTCTTGACGTCCTCGTGCAGCAGGGTGTGCCGCGTGATGTCGTTCTGGAACGAGGTGAGCTCGTCGACGGTCGGCAGCTCCCCGTTGATCAGCAGGTAGGCCACCTCCAAGAAGGTGGAGCGCTCGGCCAGCTGCTCGATCGGGTAGCCGCGGTACCGGAGGATGCCCGCCTCGCCGTCGAGGTAGGTGATCGCGGATTTATAGGCGGCCGTGTTGCCGTAACCGCTGTCCAGAGTCACCAGACCGGTCTGGGCGCGGAGCTTCCCGATGTCGAAGCCCTTGTCACCGACGGTGCTGTCGATCACCGGGTAGGTGTACTCGCCGTCGCCGTACCGCAGTACTACAGAGTTGTCGCTCACGTCATCCCTCACCGACGTAGTGCCTCATCTTCGAGGTGCCCTGACTGTCTCTACCATCCCCCATTTGGCTCAGGAGAGTGCACTCGGGGTCGACCATTGGGCTTATTGGCGGCACTCAGTGCCGCCAACCTGCTCATCCTGCCCGGTTGTCTCCCCATCTGGAAGCCCCCTGTGACCTTCACGACTCATTTGATCGATCATTTTTGGGAGCCGAGCCGGAAGTCGAGTGCCGTACAGCGCCGTCCGGCCGACACCGTGCGCACCGCCTGGCCGATCGCCTTGCGCGAACCCACGAGCACCACCAGCTTCTTCGCCCGCGTGACCGCCGTGTAGAGGAGGTTGCGCTGGAGCATCATCCACGCCCCGGTGGTGACCGGGATCACCACGGCGGGATATTCACTCCCCTGCGAGCGGTGGATGGTCACCGCGTACGCGTGGGCCAGCTCGTCCAGCTCGTCGAATTCGTACGGAACCTCCTCGTCCTCGTCCGTGAGCACCGTCAGGCGCTGGTCGACCGGATCGAGCGAGGTGACCACGCCCACGGTGCCGTTGAAGACACCGTTCCTCCCCTTCTCGTAATTGTTGCGAATCTGGGTGACCTTGTCGCCGACACGGAAGACACGGCCGCCGAACCGCTTCTCCGGCAGGTCGGGCCGGCCGGGTGTCACGGCCTGCTGGAGCAGCCCGTTGAGGGTGCCGGCGCCGGCCGGACCGCGGTGCATCGGCGCGAGGACCTGCACGTCCCGGCGCGGGTCGAGGCCGAAGCGGGCCGGGATGCGCCGGGCCGCGACGTCCACGGTGAGCCGGCCGGCCGCCTCCGTGTCCTCCTCCACGAACAGGAAGAAGTCCTTCAGGCCGTCGGTCAGCGGGTGCTGTCCGGAGTTGATCCGGTGCGCGTTGGTCACCACGCCCGACTGCTGGGCCTGGCGGAAGATCCGGGTGAGCCGGACGGACGGGATCGGGCCGCCGTCGGCCAGCAGGTCCCGCAGGACCTCGCCGGCGCCGACGCTGGGCAGCTGGTCCACGTCCCCGACGAACAGCAGGTGCGCGCCCGGCGGCACGGCCTTGACCAGCTTGTTGGCGAGCAGCAGGTCCAGCATGGACGCCTCGTCCACCACCACCAGGTCGGCGTCCAACGGGCGGTCCCTGTCGTACGCCGCGTCGCCGCCCGGCTTCAGCTCCAGCAGGCGGTGGACGGTGGACGCCTCGGCACCGGTCAGCTCGGCCAGGCGCTTGGCGGCGCGGCCGGTGGGCGCGGCGAGCACCACCCGTGCCTTGCGCGCGCGGGCCAGCTCCACGACCGAGCGCACCGTGAACGACTTGCCGCAGCCGGGGCCGCCGGTGAGGACCGCGACCTTCTCGGTCAGCGCCAGCTTGACGGCGGCCTCCTGCTCCGGGGCCAGGTCCGCGCCCGTACGTCCCTTCAGCCAGCCGAGCGCCCGGTCCCAGGCCACGTCCCGGAACGCCGGCATCCGGTCCTCGTCGGTGCGCAGGAGCCGGAGCAGCTGCGCGGACAGGGACAGCTCGGCGCGGTGGAAGGGGACGAGGTAGACGGCGGTGACGGGGTCGGAGCCGCCGTCGGGAGCGGGGACCTTCTCTCGTACGACACCGGGGTCGCCGCCGTCCTCCGGGGGCTCGGCCAGTTCGGCCAGGCACTCGATGACCAGGCCCGTGTCGACCTGGAGCAGCTTGACCGCGTCGGCGATCAGGCGTTCCTCGGGGAGGTAGCAGTTGCCCTGGTCGGCGGACTGGGACAGCGCGTACTGGAGGCCGGCCTTGACGCGCTCCGGGCTGTCGTGCGGTATGCCGACGGACTGGGCGATCTTGTCGGCGGTGAGGAAGCCGATGCCCCAGACATCGGCGGCGAGGCGGTACGGCTGGTTCTTCACCACGGAGATCGAGGCGTCGCCGTACTTCTTGTAGATGCGCACGGCGATGGAGGTGGAGACCTCGACGGTCTGGAGGAAGAGCATGACCTCCTTGATGGCCTTCTGTTCCTCCCAGGCGTCGGCGATCTTCTTGGTGCGCTTGGGGCCGAGGCCGGGGACCTCGATGAGCCGCTTGGGCTCCTCCTCGATGATCCTCAGCGTGTCCGTGCCGAAGTGCTGGGTGATGCGGTCGGCGAAGACCGGGCCGATGCCCTTGACCAGGCCCGAGCCGAGGTAGCGGCGGATGCCCTGGACGGTGGCGGGCAGGACGGTCGTGTAGTTCTCCACGTGGAACTGCTTGCCGTACTGCGGGTGGGAGCCCCAGCGGCCCTCCATGCGCAGGGACTCTCCGGCCTGGGCGCCGAGCAGCGCGCCGACGACGGTGAGCAGGTCGCCGCCGCCCCTGCCGGTGTCGACCCGGGCGACGGTGTACCCGTTCTCCTCGTTGGAGTACGTGATGCGCTCCAGCACCCCTTCGAGCACGGCGAACCGCATCTCACCCGCGGAGTTCCCTGCCTGCTTGGCCATGATCCGACGGTACCGGGCGGGTACGACAGCGAGTCGGGGATCTCAGGTACGGGCCCTTTCGTGACCAGCGGGCTCGGCGGGCATCGCGACGGCTTCCCGCGCTCATTCACGCGGTGTACCGGAACTCACGTGCCCGGCCTCTCTGCGGGGTGAACCAGCCGACAGCATGAAGGCTGCCGAATCCATGCATGACGCATATTCACGGATATTCAGGCGCGCGACATGAATGGCGAGTTAACTCCGGGGATTTAATGCGTTGACGATGGGCGATCCTGTGGTTACTTTGTGAAAGATCTTTAAGGTTCTTGTTCGTGGGGGGGGCGGCTTTGCTGATGCCGCGCCGGAAAGGAGGGCGCGGTGTTTTCCCGTGCTCGGAAACTGCTCCTTGCAGGGATCGTCGGATCCCTGGCGGCTGCGGCAGGCGTGTTATGCGCCGTGGCGGGCGCGCCGGCGGCGACCGCTGCCGATATCCCACCGGTAGCGGTGGAGACGTTCTCATATCCCGGAGCCGCGGCCATTCTCGCGTCGGACGGCATTCAGCTGAAGAAAGGGGACGGTCACATCCTGCTCGTCCCCTGCGACAATGCGGCCGACCAGATCCGGGTGTACGTGGTCGCGGACAGCACCGCCGGCCGTGACGGCGACTACTGCTTCAAGGCCACGGCCGTGTCCGGTTATCTGACCCTCGAACTCCCGCGGGTGTTCGCCCTGGAGACCGGTGGCCACCCCATCAGCGCCGATCTCACCGCGAACGGGACGACCACCACGGTCGCAGTGGCCGAGGACGGCTTCCAGAGCGTCGGCGAGGGCACCGTGGGCGGTGCCCGTTCCGTGCTCGTCGAGATCCGTGTCACGGGCTGACCCGACCGTGCCCACCGTCAAGGAATCGAGAAACGTGACTTCCCTGCGTACCTCGGCGGGCGCGGTGTTCGCGGTGGCCGCCGCCACCGCCGGAGCCCTGCTCACCGTTCCGTCCCACGCCATCGGGGGCGGCGCCGTCACCACCGGCTCCTACGCCTACACCGCCAAGGTCTCCCTGGGCGCCCGTGACACCGCCCGTGCCTGCAGCGGCGCCCTCGTCGCCCCGGACTGGATCCTCACCGCGGCCAGCTGCTTCGCCGGCGGCCCCGAGACGCCCACGGTCGCCGCGGGCAAGCCCGCACAGCCGGGCACCGCGACCGTCGCGGGCCAGACCAGCGCCATCGTCCAGATCGTCCCTCGCTCCGGCCGCGATCTGGTCCTGGCCCGGCTGGCCAGGCCCGTCACCGGGGTGACGCCGGTGAACATCGCCACCACCGCCGTCGCCGCTGGGGAGACATTACGCGCGGTCGGCTACGGCCGCACCGCCACCGAATGGGTGCCGAACACCGCGCACACCACCGCCTTCTCCGTGAACGCCGTCGCCGCCGACGATCTCACCATCACCGGTGTGGACGGCTCCCTCTGCCAGGGCGACACCGGCGGCCCGCTCCTGCGCGAGTCGAGCGGCACCGCCCAACTGGTCGGCATCGGCAGCCGTTCCTGGCAGGGCGGATGCACGGGCGAGACGGAGACCCGCACCGGCGCGATCGCCTCCCGCGCCGACGACCTAGCCTCCTGGGTCGCATCGACCGTCGGGGCGCCGCTGGTCACCGACTTCAACTGCGACGGCGTCGAGGACATCGCGGTCGCCGACCCCGCCGCGACCGTCGGCGGCGATGCCGGAGCGGGACTCGTCCGCATTGTGTACGGCGGCGGCCGAGGCACCGCCGAGATCAACCAGGACCTGGACTGGGTGTCCGGCGTGTCCGAGGCCGGCGACGCGTTCGGCCAGTCCATCGCCACCGTCGACTACGACCAGGACGGCTGCACCGACCTGGTGGTGGGCACCCCCGCCGAGGACCTCCTCAACGCCGCCGGCACCACTGTCACCGACGCCGGCATGACCGACATCCTCCACGGCGCGACAGGCGGCCTGGGAAGCGGCACCCTCAAGGACACCCACTTCGAGCAGGGCACCGGCACCGGCTCCCTGGCCGCATCGGCCAACGAGACCGGCGACCGACTCGGCACCTCCCTGGCCGCGGGCACCACCGAGAGCGGCGACCCCTTCCTGGTGATCGGCGTCCCCGGCGAATCCCTCGGATCCGTCGCCCGTGCCGGCAGCGCGATCTACGTCGACGGCGTCACCAATGTCGCCGTCAACCAGGACGCCACTGACGTGGGCGGCGTGGCGGAGGAGAACGACGCATTCGGCACCAGCGTCGCCGCCGACGCCAACCACATCGCCATCGGGGCTCCCGGCGAAGCCATCGGCTCCCACCCCGACGCGGGCATCGTGGCCGTCTTCGCCCACACCCTGAACGCCGAGCGCCGTCCCACCCCGCTGTTCAGCATGGACCAGGACTCCGACAGCGTCACCGGTACCTCCGAGGACGGCGACCTGTTCGGCCAGTCCCTCGCCCTGGTCCCCTACCGCCCCTCGCAGAGCACCGCCGCCACGGAGTCGATCCTGGCGGTCGGCTCACCCGGCGAGACACTGGCCGTCGACGGTGCCGACAAGGCCGAGACCGGCTGGGCCCTGACCTTCCGGCTCACCACGACCGGCACCTACAGCCAGCTCAACAGCTACTCGTCGGGCACCACCGACGACGACGTGTCCGGCACGTCCGAGACCCGCGACCACTTCGGCCAGGTCCTGGCCGCGGTGAACACCGCCCCCCGCGCGGTCAGCACCGCCGACACACTCAAACTCGCCGTCGGCATCCCCGACGAGGCCCTCGAGACCACCGCGGGCGCGGGAGCGGTCAGCACCTTCTCCCTCCTGGGCACCCCAGGATCCAACGACCGCTGGCTGGAGGCGGGCGACGGCGACGGCATCCCGGGCACCCCCGGCACCGACCAGCACCTCGGCAGCAGCCTCCACTACACCGGCACCAGCCTCTACGTGGGCATGCCCAACGGCCCGTCCGCCCACGGCACCCTGTACGCCCTCCCGCTGTCCAACGTGACCGCCGGAGGCACCGTCGCCACCGTCACGACCTACCAGCCCGGCACCGGTGGACTCCCGGCAGCGGGCGTGCACTTCGGATACGCCGCCCGCTGACGCCGTACCAGCCCGGAGGCGGGTGCTTGATTACTCTCGCTCGCCCCTGGCTGAACGAACGTACAGCAGGAATTCCCTTCAGGCGACGGGATGCTTTCGCATGGAGTCCGGCAGGGCAGTCGATTCAACTCTTGCGTATGTATTTCGCTGACGTTTTCCCAGCGATGATCATTCCCATATTTCATCGAGAGCAAGAACTGCTCGCAAACGCCGAGCGTTCCGAACATGCATCACATGATCGACGAATCCGAGACGGGTATGGTAAGAAAATTATTTGAGCCGACGCATCGAAGATGGAAGGGGCCAGTTCCGGCGCTGCTTGACATGCTTCTCGGGCTGCTGCTCCCCCTGACTCTCATGGGAGCTCTGGTCGGCGCCCCGCCGGCAGTGGCCGACGAGGTGCCGACGGATCCGGTGACCAGCGGGGTGGCGATCTCCTACGGTGACCGCGGCCGGGTGGTGGACCGCTGGAAGACCGGTGGACCTGGCGTCAAGGCGGCTGCCGAGGCGGCGCTGACGGGCAGTGACACCGACGTGCAGGCGTTCCTGGCGGCGATGGACGACCTGTCCTTCCAGGATGAGCGGGTAAGCGCCGCCCAGCTCGCGAGCCTCGGCGGTACGGAGCTGCTGGCCGCCGCCCGTACCGCGCTCGCTGGCACTCCGGACGAACTGCACGACTTCCTGGACGACGGCTGGGAAGATCCCCTGGAGCAGGACAACCGGGTGCGGGTGGCGCAGATCATCAGCACGGCGGGTCCGAGTGTGCAGGAAGCGGGCCAAGCGGCGCTGAACAGCACATCCGAGGATGTCACGAAGTTCCTGCGGGAGGGCCAGTATCTGTGGCAGGAGCAGGACGACCGGGTCCAGCTGGTTCAGATCGTCAGTGTGGGCGGTCCGAACGTGCAGGCCGCGGGGCGTCTGGCGTTGCATGGTGGGCCGGAGGACGTGCGGGAGTTCCTTGAGGTCGGCCAGTTCGTGGCGCAGAACCGCGACCAGGAGCACGCGACAGTCGCGCAACTGGCGGAGCAGGCGAAGGAAGCAGGCCGGCAGGCCGCCGCGGAGACCAAGGCGGCGAAGGCGGAGTCAGCCAAGGCGGTCGAGGCGTCGAAGCTGGCGAAGGAGGCCGCTCTGCGGGCCGCGGCCGAGGCAGCAGCGGCACGGGACGACACCCAGCGAGCAGCGAGTGCGGCAGGCCGGGCGGCGACGGCCGCTTCCCAGGCGGCGTCGGCGGCGCAGCAGGCCATCGAAGCCTCGCGTGCGGCGGACAACTCGGCGCGGGTAGCAGCGAACGCGGCGGCCCAGGCGGCCGCAGCCGCGGCGGGCGCTTCGCAGGCGGCGTCGCGGGCGCGGGGCGCCGCGGCGAACGCGGCGGTGGACGCGGCGAACGCCGATGCCGCACGGCGGGCGGCGGTGGACGCGCGGAACGCGGCCAAGGGCGCCGACAAGGCTGCTGATGCTGCCGATCAGGCGGCGATCGCAGCCGATGCAGCCGGTGACGCGGCGGGTTCGGCGGCGAGTGCGGGTGCGAACGCGATTCTGGCGGCCGACGCGGCCGTAGAAGCGAGCAACTACGCGGGGCAGTCCAGTGCGGCGGCGGCGCAGGCGCGTGCGGCGGCGCAGGCCGCCCGGCGACACGCGGCTGAGGCGAATCGTGCTGCCGGGGCGGCGGAGGCGCTGGCCCGGAAGGCGGCGACAGCGGCGCGGCAGGCGCGGGACGCGGCCCGTTCGGCGGCGAAGCATGCGAACAACGCCGCGGCCGCGGCGGACGATGCGGCCGAGCACGCGGGGGACGCGGCGACGGCGGCGGCGAAGTCGACGGAGCACGCGGAGGCGGCAACCACCGCCGCGAACGACGCCACGGCCGCCGTCGTCGAAGCACAGAAGGTGTTCACGCTGGCGCGTGAGGTGGAGGCCGAAGAATTGCTCGGCCGGACCAACGCCGGTGTGGAACTGGCCCGCGATCAGAAACTCGCCCAAGAGGACCGCGCTGCAGAGGCGGCAAAGCTGGAGCAGGCCGCCGTCGCCCGGGATACGGAGCGCGCCCGGCTGGTGGAGTCGGCTGCTCAGCCGGGCGCGGATCTGGTGTCGGTGGCGGCGCAGGGCCGTGATCTCGCCGTACGGGAGATGACGGGCGGTACGGCCTGGGGCCGTGCGGCGGCGGAGGCGTCACTGTCCGGGCCGGACGAGGTGGTGCTCGAGTACCTGCGCACCGGCTGGGAGAGCGCCGAGCAGCAGGACGACCGCTCCCATGTGCAACGTATCGCGGAGGAGAGCGGGGTTCCCGAGCTGCGGAACGCGGCCGAGGAGGCGCTCGACGGGAATGCCGCCGCGGTGACCGGCTTCCTCGAGAACGGTCAGTACCAGGTCGTGGCCGAGGACATGCGCGTCGCGATCGCGCAGGTGGTCGACAAGGGCGGTCCTGTGCTCGTGGACGCGGGCCGGGCGGCACTGGCCTCCGGTGATCCGAAGCGGTACAGCGTCTTCCTGTCCAAGACCCAGTACGAGGCCCGTACCCAGGATGAGCGCGTGGAAGTGGCCCAGTTGGTCGACTCCGGCACCCCTGAGGTCCGGTCGTCAGCACGGATCGCGCTGGAGGGCTCGCCTCGGATCTTGCACAATTTCATCGTGTCGGGCCAGTACATGGCAAAACGCAAGGACCAACTGGCCGCCACTCACGTCGCTCAGATGCAGAAGCTGATCGCGGACGCGGCGAAGGTCGCGGCGACGGCCCAGCAGAACGCGGCCACCGCACAGCGAGTTGCGGCGACGGCCCGGAAGGCGGCCACCGAGGCCCAGAAGTGGGCGCAGCGGGCCGATGACTCCGCGGCCCAGGCCCAAGAGTACGCGGCTCAGGCAGCCGGGTACGCGCGGGACGCCGAGGCATCCGCGGCCGCGGCGGCCAAGTCCGCCGCGACAGCCCGCGCGGCGGCGGACAGCGCGAGCACGGCGGCACGGAATGCGGCGCGGTCGGCGGCAGACGCGACATTGTCCTCTGAGATGGCGCAGGCCGAGGCCTCCAGCGCGTGGGTCGCGGCGGAGCAGGCACGTCAGTCGTCGCTGGCCGCGGACAAGTCCGCGCAGGAGGCGCTCGACGCGGCCACCGAGACGTTCGAGATCGCGGTGCACAAGTACCGGGAGGAGGAAGAGGCCCGGCGCAGGGCAGCCGTTGCGGAGAAGGAACGCAACGAGCAGGGCCACACCCCGGCCGAGCTCTACCGATGTCCCGATCTGATTCTCGGGATCCCCTGCGAGCCGGAGGCGCAGGCCCGATGGTGCCAGCACAACTGGATCGAGTGCGAGGTACAGCACGACATCCTGGAACTCAGTGAAGCGCTCGAAAAGGGCGGCAGGTTCGTAATGGAGCTCTCCGGCCTCGGCGAGTACGACAACTGCCTCAGGGAGAGGGACTTCGATTCCTGCGGCAGCCTCGCCGTCGAGGCGTTCATCGGCGCCAAACTCAAAGCCCTGGACCGCCTCTACGACGAACTGAAGCTGCTGAAGCGCGGCTGCAAGATCGCCGGCAAGACCTTGCTCGCCTCGACCGCGTCGTTCACAGCCTCAACGGCAAGCGGCGCCTCCGGCTGCCTGGAAGGCGCAACCGACCACAAGGTCTACAACCCCGCCACCGGAAAGATCATCACCGACATCGACCTCTTCGAAGACGGCGTGATGTGGGAACTCAAGTCGGCCATCTACGCTGAGGGTGAGTGGCTGGACAAACATATCAACGTGAAACTGGTGAACTATCTGAAGTGCCGGGCACTACTGCCTGGATACGAGAACGCGCCGATCGGCTTCCGGTTCACCAATTCCGGGATGGATCCGCGGTTCAGGGCGGCGCTTCAGACGCGGTTCGATCAGCTCAGGGAGCAATACCCGGACCTCGACCTCAGACTGGAGATCGCAGATTGAGCTACCCCTTCGAACGCAACGGTGAGACGCTCTGGGACGCTGGTTACTCCAGTGGGCAAATGTACGCTGCCCTAGCTGGAGGCGCCGCCGAATTCCTCAGGCTGCCATCCGGGCTGACGGACACCCCGCAAGGCAGCTGTGAGGTTGATCCAGTGGCGTTCCGCGCCTTCGTTGCCCAGTTGTACAAGCTCTACGCCTCTACCGGCAACGATGTACTGCAAGGTCTGACACACGACCTGCTGGTCACATCGCTTGTCCTTTTGGACCGAGCAGGCGAGGGGATCACCCTTGACCCGGAACATGAGACTGCTCTGCAGGCACAGAAAGCCCGACTGGCACGGTGCATGGCCTAGCCTCAAGCTTTCATGAGCGTAACTGCTCCAGAGCTTGATCAAATGAAGGAGGAGTGCGGCAGCCCCAGGACTACGAGACTTCTTCAGAGTCCCGTTCGTCATCGGGGAAGCTGCACTCCCTCCTGCGAAGAAGCCGAGCCAGTGCCGCCGACCGCTTCGCCTGACCTCGATCTTCCTCAACGGTCCGCCGACGGAGTCGGTAGACCGTTTCGCATTCTGTGAGTTGTAGGTGATCGTGCCCGTACCGGCGAAGGTGCGGCCTCCCGCGAGGTCACCGCCCTTGTCGTCCCCGTCGAATCTGTCGACGATGCCGCGCGGCAAGAGGATCCCCGCGCTCGGTCATATCGGCGATGTCGCACTTCTCGATCTCCTTGAGGTGGCAGATCGTCGTCACCCTGAGCTTTCCGCTGGCTCGCGGGTCGGAGGCGCAGCTGATCGTGATGACCTTCTGCCCCTTGTCCGAACCGGGCACGTTCGCCGTCGCGCCGGGGCGACGGCGAACAGCAGCGACGCGAGCACGGCGACGAGGACCAGGGCGAGCACCGGCAAGGCGCGTAGGTGGAGGACACGGGGCGCCCGAGACGGGGGACACGCCCACAATCCAATGCGAGCCGCCGAACACCCCGCCCCCGCCACCCACGCCACAACAACACGTCGGCTCCACGGGAACGGGGCACGGACAGGACCGTGGAACCGGCGGCCCCGGTGGTGGGAGTTGTACTAGCCGAGGTCAGCCGTTCGCCGACGCGGCTCCTTCCTGGACAGGCCGGCGAGGTCCCCGCCGAACCTCAGGAGGACGCCGACGGCGACCGAGGCGACGCCGGCACACAGCACGACGGCGGGATTGACCCACTCGGGGACCAGATCGAAGCGCGCGCCGCACTTGTTGTGCAGAGGGAAGAGGTTCCCGAACTCCTCGGCATGGGCGTCCCAGTACGCCTCATCGTAGTACTCGTGATGGGCGAAGCAGGCGTCGCGCATGGTGAGCCCTTGCCGTAATACACCCCAGACCCAGCTCATGAGGCCGCCGAAGAGCGAGACGGAGCACAGGCGTGTCCACCACATCGGTTGTCGCTGCCACGATCCGTTCCACAGCCCGGTCGTGAGCGGAAAGAGATTCCACAGGTTCCACACCAGCCATGCGACCAGGAGCAGTACGACAGCAAGGGCTCCTGCTTCATGCCAGTTTCTTGAACATGTGGACATCCTCGGCGCTACCGGGGATTCCCAAGGTCCGGCCGGTCTCGGCGTATCCGTGACGCTGGTAGAACCCCGGAGCCTGAAAGGTGAAGGACGATACGCAGGCACGGTCGCAGCCACGCCGACGCGCCTCCTCCTCCGCGGCCATGAGAATCTTCGTTCCCCACCCGTCCCTACGGCTCTTCTCACGGATCTAGAGCATCTCGATGCCGAGCAGCCCGCCCCATGTCCAAGCGACAAGGCCCCCAATGAGCTCGCCATCATCGTCGACGACCTTCACGGAGAGGGAACTCTGATCGGCGGCAGTGGTTCCGGTGGCTGGGAAATTGACCTCGTCCAGGCCCTGGGACAAGCACTCGTCGAGCTCTGAGTCGCGGCGACCGATACTCAACGTCCCACCGATGTGACCATGCGTCATGCCGCAGAGTGTGCCACGCACACCCCTGTCGCCACGTCCAGGAGGGAAGCGGAGGAAACAGTGTCCAGGCGCGTGCATGTGGTGCGAACTGACGAGCGTTTGGCTCGTTGATCACACCGCAAGGAAAGGAGAGCTGATGGTCGGCTCGTCGCACGAGGCGCTGCACCGGATCTTCCAGAAGGATCCGGCGCTGCTGACGCGGGCGTTACAGAGGGTGTTGCACGTTCCCTTCCCCGAACCCCGGGAGATCGCCGCGCTGAACGTGGACCTCACGGAGGTCGAACCCGTCGAACGGCGTGTGGACACGCTGTTGCGGGCGGAGACGGACAAGGGGACGTATCTCCTTGTGGTGGAATCGCAGGGGAAGGTGGACGACCGCAAGCGGGGCAGTTGGCCGTACTACCTGTCGTACCTGTACGAGAAGTACCGGCACGAGCCCGTGCTCATCGTCATCACGCAGAACAGCACCACGGCGAAATGGGCTTCACATCCCATCAGGCTCGGCTTCCCGGGCTGGCATTCGCTGACGGTACGTCCCCTGGTGCTGGGCCCCGACAACGTGCCGGTGATCGCCGACGAGCGGCAGGCCGAGCGGGACGTACCCCTTGCGGTGCTGTCGGCGATGACACACGGCCGAGGACCGCAGGCCCCGGCCATACTGGAGTCCCTGGCATCCGCCCTGCGGACCATCGACCCCGACAGCGCCGCGGTCTTCGTGCAGTTCGTCGACTCATGCCTGGCCGATCCCCAGGCGAAGCAGATGTGGAGGGATCTGATGACGGCGATCCAGTACTTCTGGCGACACCCGCTGGCCGAGCAGGTGCGCGCGGAAGGGCGTGAACAAGGGCGCGAGGAGGGACGGTTGGAGGACCGTCGGGAGATGGTCCTCCGCATCCTCGAGTGGCGGGGCATCTCGGTGTCCGAGGACGTCCGTGAGCGCGTCGAAGCCTGCACCCGTCTCGATGAGCTGGAGCATTGGGCCCGGCGAGCCATGCACGCCACGGACGCGGAGGCGTTGTTCGTCGAGAAGTGAGTCACCGCCCCGAGGGCCGACGCCAGGACCGGCGTCGGCCCTCGGGGCGTTCGCACGGGTTCCATCAGGCAGGTTCCAGCGGGCAGGTCCATCAGGCAGGTTCCAGCGGGCGGGTTCAGCGGCCGAGACGTGCTCCCGGCGCCCGCCGCATCGGCGTGTTCCGTGACCGACCGGTCGTAGTCGCGCCGTAACCCGAGAGCGGGCTGGGTCACGATCTGGTCTCAGGGGGTTGTCACGGCGGAATGTAATCGTTTCCAATCCTGTTGGTCGTCCGGTGGAAACGATTTCACGAGGAGGTGGGGCCGGCGATGGCGAGCATCAAGGACGTGGCCGCCGAGGCCGGGGTGTCGGTCGCCACGGTGTCGCGCGTGCTGAACGACCACCCGTCCGTCAGCACGAACGCCCGCAAACGCGTGCTGGCCGCCGTCGAGACGCTGGGCTACCGCCCCAACGCCGTCGCCCGGTCGCTGCGCACCGACCAGACCCACACCCTCGGCCTGGTCATCAGCGACGTGCTGAACCCGTACTTCACCGAACTGGCCCGCTCCGTCGAGGAGGAGGCCCGCGCGCTCGGGTACAGCGTGATCATCGGCAACGCCGACGAACGCCCCGACCTCCAGGACCACCACGTACGGACCCTGCTGGACCGCCGTATCGACGGCCTGCTCGTCTCCCCCACCGACGGCGGCTCCCCGCTGATGCTGGACGCCGCGCGCGCGGGCACGCCGATGGTGTTCGTCGACCGGTGGATCCCGGGCGTCGACGTGCCGGTGGTGCGCTCGGACGGGCGCGAGGCCGTACGGGACCTCGTCGCCCATCTGCACCGGCTGGGCCACCGGCGGCTCGCGATCATCGCGGGCCCCGCGGCCACCACCACCGGCAGCGAACGCGTCGAGGCGTTCCGGGACGCCCTCGCCGAGTACGGGATCCCCCTCCCCGACGCCTACACGGGTCAGGGCGACTTCCAGGCCGAGAGCGGGCGGCGGGTCACCGAGGGCTTCCTCGACCTGCCCGAACCGCCGGAGGTCGTCTTCGCGGCGGACAACCTGATGGCCCTGGGCGCGCTGGACGCGATCCGCGCGCGTGGGCTGCGCGTCCCGGACGACATCGCGCTGGCCGCGTTCGACGACATCCCCTGGTTCGTGCACACCGATCCGCCGGTCACCGCGATCGCCCAGCCCACGGGCGAGCTGGGCCGGGCCGCCGTACGGGCCCTGGTCGACCGCATCGAGGGGCGGCCTCCCCGGTCCGTCACCCTCCCCGCCCGTCTCGTCGTACGCCGCTCGTGCGGCGAGGACCCCGCAAGGAACAGGAGCCAGTCGTGAGCGACCAGGACGAGTTGCTGCGCATCGAGGGCATACGGAAGGTCTTCCCGGGTGTGGTCGCGCTCGACGGCGTCGACTTCGACCTGCGCCGGGCCGAGGTGCACGTGCTGCTCGGTGAGAACGGCGCGGGCAAGAGCACCCTCATCAAGATGCTCTCCGGCGCCTACCGCCCCGACGCCGGGCGGATCCTCGTCGGCGGCGAGGAGGTGCGCATCCACGGTGCGCAGGACTCCGAGCGCCTGGGGATCGCCACCATCTACCAGGAGTTCAACCTCGTCCCCGATCTGACGGTCGCCGAGAACATCTTCCTGGGCCGGCAGCCCCGGCGCCTCGGGATGATCGACCGGAAGAGGATGGAGGCCGACGCCGAGGTGCTGCTCGCGCGCGTGGGCGTCAATGTGTCGCCCCGCGCGCGGGTGCGCGAACTCGGCATCGCCCGCCTCCAGATGGTCGAGATCGCGAAGGCGCTGAGCCTCGACGCACGTGTGCTGATCATGGACGAGCCGACCGCCGTGCTCACCTCCGAGGAGGTCGAGAAGCTCTTCTCGATCGTGCGCAGGCTGCGCGAGGACGGTGTCGGCGTCGTCTTCATCACGCACCACCTGGAGGAGATCGCCGCCCTCGGCGACCGCGTGACGGTCCTCAGGGACGGCCGCTCCGTCGGGGAGGTGCCCGCCACCACCCCCGAGGACGAACTCGTACGGCTGATGGTGGGCCGCTCGATCGAGCAGCAGTACCCGCGCGAACGCGCCGACTCCGGCGCCGCGTTGCTCACCGTCGACGGACTGACCAGAGACGGTGTGTTCCACGACGTCAGCTTCCAGGTGCACGCCGGCGAGGTCGTCGGCATCGCCGGACTCGTCGGCGCGGGCCGCACCGAGGTCGTGCGGGCGGTGTTCGGCGCGGACCCCTACGACAAGGGCGCCGTGCACGTGGCGGGCGACCGGCTGCGCGGCCACGACGTGAACGCCGCGATGGCCGCCGGGATCGGGCTGGTCCCCGAGGACCGCAAGGGCCAGGGGCTGGTGCTCGACGCCTCCGTCGAGGAGAACCTCGGCCTGGTGACCATGCGCAGGGCGACCCGCGCGGGGCTGGTCGACCTGAGGGGCCAGCACCTGGCGGCCGAACGGATCGCCGGACAGCTCGGCGTGCGCATGGCGGGCCTCGGCCAGCACGTGCGCACCCTGTCGGGCGGCAACCAGCAGAAGGTCGTCATCGGCAAGTGGCTGCTCGCCGACACCAAGGTGCTGATCCTCGACGAGCCCACGCGCGGCATCGACGTCGGCGCCAAGGTCGAGATCTACCAGCTGATCAACGAACTGACGGCCGCGGGAGCCGCCGTCCTGATGATCTCCAGCGACCTGCCCGAGGTCCTCGGCATGAGCGACCGGGTCCTGGTGATGGCCCAGGGCCGCATCGCGGGCGAACTCACGGCCGACGAGGCCACCCAGGACGCCGTCATGGCGCTCGCCGTAAGCACTCCTACCACCGAAGGGAAGGCCCCCCGTGGCCACTGACACGCTCAAGAGCACGACGGGCGCGGGTGGCGCCCAGGGCGGTCTGCGCCGTCTGCTCCTCGACAACGGAGCGCTCACCGCGCTCATCGTCCTCGTCGTCGCGCTGTCGGCGCTGTCCGGCGACTTCCTGACGACGGACAACCTCCTCAACATCGGCGTCCAGGCCGCCGTCACCGCGATCCTCGCCTTCGGCGTCACCTTCGTGATCGTCTCGGCGGGCATCGACCTGTCGGTGGGCTCGGTGGCGGCCCTCTCGGCGACCGTGCTCGCGTGGAGCGCCACGTCGCACGGTGTGCCGGTCGTCCTCGCGGTGATCCTGGCCGTCGCCACCGGTATCGCGGCGGGCCTGGTCAACGGCTTCCTGATCGCGTACGGCAAGCTGCCGCCGTTCATCGCGACGCTCGCCATGCTGTCGGTGGGCCGCGGTCTGTCCCTGGTGATCTCTCAAGGCTCCCCGATCCCCTTCCCCGACTCAGTCTCGCACCTCGGTGACACCCTGGGCGGCTGGCTGCCCGTGCCGGTGCTGGTCATGGTCGTCATGGGGCTGATCGCGGCGTTCGTGCTGGGCCGCACCTACATCGGCCGGTCCATGTACGCGATCGGCGGCAACGAGGAGGCCGCGCGCCTCTCGGGCCTGCGGGTGAAGAAGCAGAAGCTCGCGATCTACGCCCTGTCCGGCCTGTTCGCGGCCGCCGCGGGCGTCGTGCTCGCCGCCCGGCTGTCCTCGGCGCAGCCGCAGGCCGCCGACGGCTACGAACTGGACGCGATCGCCGCGGTCGTCATCGGCGGCGCCTCCCTCGCGGGCGGCACCGGCAAGGCGTCCGGCACCCTGATCGGCGCGCTGATCCTCGCGGTGCTGCGCAACGGCCTCAACCTCCTGTCGGTGTCGGCGTTCTGGCAGCAGGTCGTGATCGGTGTCGTCATCGCGCTGGCGGTGCTCCTCGACACGCTGCGCCGCAAGGCGGGCGCGACCCCGGTGGCCGCGGGCGCCGGTGGCGGCGGCAAGGGCAGGCAGGCGGCGACGTACGCGCTCGCTGCCGTGGTGACGGTGGCGATCGTCGGCGCGACCTCCTTCCTGCACAACGGTGCGTCCTCGACGACCCCCAAGCTGGGGCTGTCGCTGTCGACCCTCAACAACCCGTTCTTCGTGCAGATCCGCTCGGGCGCGCAGGCCGAGGCGAAGCGGCAGGGCGTCGACCTGACGGTCACGGACGCCCAGAACGACGCCTCCCAGCAGGCCAACCAGTTGCAGAACTTCACCAGTTCGAACCTGGGCGCGATCATCGTCAACCCGGTGGACTCGGACGCGGCCGGACCGTCCGTACGGGCGGCCGACAAGGCGGGGATCCCGGTGATCGCGGTCGACCGAGGCGTCAACAAGGCCACCACGGCCACGCTGGTCGCCTCCGACAACGTCGCCGGCGGTGAGCTGGCCGCGAGGACGATCGCGGAGAAGCTCGGCGGCAAGGGCCGGATCGTCATCCTCCAGGGCCAGGCCGGGACGTCGGCCGCCCGGGAGCGCGCGCAGGGCTTCGCCGCGGGTCTCAAGGCGTACCCGGGCATCCAGGTCGTCGCCCAGCAGCCGGCCGACTTCGACCGGACCAAGGGCCTCGACGTGATGTCGAACCTGCTCCAGGCCCACCCCGACGTGCAGGGTGTCATCGCCGCCAACGACGAGATGGCCCTCGGCGCGATCAAGGCGCTGGGGTCGAAGGCGGGCACGTCGGTCCCGGTGGTCGGCTTCGACGGCACCCCGGACGGTCTGACCGCGGTCAAGAACGGCACGCTGTACGCGTCGGTGGCCCAGCAGCCCACCCAGCTGGGGAAGATCGCCGTGGACAACGCGCTCCACGCGATCGAGGGCAAGAAGGTCGAGACGACGGTGAAGGTGCCGGTGAAGGTCGTCACGAAGCAGAACGTGAACGGTTTCAGCGGCTGACGGGAGTCAACGGATGTACGACTACGACCTCCTGGTCGTGGGTTCGGCCAACGCCGACCTGGTGATCGGTGTCGAACGGCGCCCCGGTGCGGGGGAGACGGTCCTCGGGTCCGACCTCGCCACGCACCCCGGCGGCAAGGGCGCCAACCAGGCGGTCGCGGCGGCCCGGCTCGGGGCCCGTACGGCCCTGCTGGCCCGGGTCGGCGACGACGCGCACGGCCGGCTGCTGCTCGACTCGCAGCGGGCGGCCGGGGTGGACACGGTGGGGGTGCTGGTCGGCGGGGCGCCCACCGGGGTCGCGCTGATCACGGTGGACCCGTCGGGGGACAACAGCATCGTGGTCTCGCCGGGCGCCAACGGCCGGCTCACGCCGGGCGACGTGCTGGCCGCGGGAAGTCTGTTCCACGCCTCGCGGGTGGTCTCGGCGCAGTTGGAGATCCCGCTGGAGACGGTGGAGGCGACGGTGCGGGCGCTCGCCCCGGGCGGCCGGTTCGTGCTGAACCCGTCGCCGCCGCGGCCGCTGCCCGCCGAGGTGCTGGCGGCCTGCGATCCGCTGATCGTCAACGAGCACGAGGCGAAGGTGCTCCTCGGTGACACGGCCGTGGGCGACGCGCCGGAGGACTGGGCGCGGCTGCTGCTGGCGAAGGGCCCGCGCTCGGTGGTGGTGACGCTGGGCGCGGCCGGGGCGCTGGTGGCCTCGGCCCGGGGCGTGAGCCGGGTGGCGCCGGTGCCGGTGACGGCCGTGGACACCACCGGCGCGGGCGACGCGTTCACGGCGGCCCTGGCCTGGCGCCTGGGCACGGGCGCCACCCTGGAGGAGGCGGCGACGTACGCGTCCCGCGTCGGAGCGGCAGCGGTCACCCGCCGGGGCGCCCAGGAGTCGTTCCCCACACCGACGGAACTCTCTGAGTTCGGCCAGGCCGAGGATCAGGAACCGAACGGCACATCGGGAATCGGCGGGCCGGAAACGAAGGGTGCGTCCGGGACGGGTGAACTGAAGGTCGGCGGCACATCCGCGGCCGATGGCCGGGAGACGGACGACACGTCCGGAACCGACGGGCCGGAAGCCAAGAGCGCGTCCGGGGCCGGGGGCCAGGAGACGGACGGCGCGTCGGGAATCGGCGGGCCGGAGACGAAGGGTGCATCCGGGACGGGTGAACTGAAGGTCGGCGGCACATCCGCGGCCGATGGCCGGGAGACGGACGGCACGTCCGGAACCGACGGGCCGGAAGCCAAGGGCGCGTCCGGGGCCGGGGGCCGGGAGACAGGCGGGGCGTCCGGAGCAGACGGCCCGGCATCCGCCTCGACATCCGGAACCAGAGGCCGGGAAGCCGACGGTGGAACCGGGGACGGTGGGCTGGAAGCCGACGGCGGGTCCGCTGGCGGTGGGCGGGGAGCCGATGGCGGGTCCGGGGCCTACGGGTGGGAACCCGAGGGCGGAACCGACAACGGAGCCGGGGCCGGCGGGCGGAAGGCCGGCGGTGGGGTCGGGGGCGGTGGGCGGGGAGGCCGCGGCGGGGCCACTGGCGGTGGGGTGTGAAGAAGGGTGGGGTGCTCAATCGGGGGCTGGCGGGGGCCCTGGCAGGGTTGGGGCATGGGGACGGGGTGCTGGTGTGTGACGTCGGTATGCCGATACCGGACGGCCCCGCGGTCGTGGACCTGGCGTTCCGGGCGGGTGTGCCGCCCTTCGCCGAGGTGCTGACGGGGCTGCTGGACGAACTGGTGGTGGAGGGCGCGACGGCGGCGACGGAGGTCCGCGCGGCCAACCCGGCGACGGCCGCGCTGCTCGACGACCGCTTCCCCGACCTGGCGCTGGTCCCCCACGAGGAGCTGAAGAGGCTGTCGCGGTCGGCGCGGCTGATCGTGCGCACGGGAGAGGCCACTCCGTACGCGAACGTGCTGCTGCGCTGCGGGGTCTTCTTCTGACGTCCGGCCCCGGCACCCGGCTCACGGCACCCGGCCGGAGGCTCACGGCACCCGGCCGGAAAGGCTTCGAGGGGTCCCGCCCGTCGGCGGGACCCCTCGGATCTTCCCTCCCCGTCAGAACCCCCGCGATCCCCCCGGATCCCCCCCAGAAGTCCTGACTCCAAATACGACACACCTGACCACCGAAGGGTTGCACGGGTTCCCGAAGTTTTTTTCGCGCACCCGTGCCACCCCGGCCCGGCGGCGTCTCACCGGATCACGTGCTCCACGAAGCGCGCCGCGGTCTCCACGACGACCTCGCGCCCGTCACGGGACCACAGCTCCTCGTTGAACAGCTCGACCTCGATGGGCCCGGTGTATCCGGCGGCCTCCACGTACCCCCTCCACTCCCGGAAGTCGATCACGCCGTCCCCGAGCTGTCCCCGCCCGTTGAGGACGCCCTCCGGGAGGGGGGTGGTCCAGTCGGCGAGCTGGAAGGCGTGGATGCGCCCCGCCGCACCGGCCTCGGCGACCCGCGAGGGAGCCGTGTCGTCCCACCACAGGTGGTACGTGTCGACGACCACACCCACCTGCCGGGCGGGGAACCGCTCCGCGAGGTCCAGGGCCTGGGCGAGGGTGGAGACGACACAGCGGTCGGCCGCGTACATCGGGTGCAGCGCCTCGACGGCGAGGCGCACGCCGTGGGTCTCGGCGTAGGGGCCGAGTTCGGCGAGCGCGTCCGCGATACGTTCACGGGCGCCGCGCAGGTCCCGGGACCCGGGCGGCAGCCCGCCGCAGACCAGGACGAGGGTGTCCGTGCCGAGGGCGGCGGCCTCCTCGACGGCCCGCCGGTTGTCGTCCAGCGCGGCGGCCCGCCCGGCCGGGTCCCGCGCGGTGAGGAAACCGCCCCGGCACAGCGTGGTGACGTTCAGCGCCGCCCCGCGCACCAGCCGGGCGGCGGCCCCGACGCCGTACGCCCGCACGGGCTCCCGCCACAGGCCCACGTGCCGGATGCCCGACTCGGCGCAGGACGCGACGAGTTCGGGCAGGGACAGCTGTCTGACGGTCATCTGGTTGAGGGAGAAGCGCTCCAGGTCCGCCGGGTTCATCGCGCCACCCCGTGGACCGCGAGCAGGTCCCGCATCCGGTGCTCGGCCAGCGCCGGGTCCGGGAACAGGCCCAGCCGGTCGGCGAGTTCGTAGGCGCGGGCGAGGTGCGGCAGGGAGCGGGCCGACTGGAGGCCGCCGACCATCGTGAAGTGCGACTGGTGGCCCGCGAGCCAGGCCAGCAGCACCACGCCCGTCTTGTAGTAGCGGGTGGGTTCCCGGAAGAGGTGCCGGGCCAACTCGACGGTGGGGTCGAGCAGTTCGCGGAAACCGTCCGTGTCCCCGGTGTCCAGGACCCGTACCGCCCCGGCCGCGAGCGGGCCCAGCGGGTCGAAGACGCCGAGGAGCGCGTGGCTGAAGCCGTGCTCGTCACCGGCGATCAGCTCGGGGTAGTGGAAGTCGTCGCCGGTGTAGCAGCGCACCCCGTCGGGCAGCAGACGGCGGAGCGCGATCTCCCGGTCGGCGTCGAGCAGGGACACCTTGACGCCGTCGACCTTGCCGGGGTGGGAGGCGACGACGTCGAGGAAGGTGCGGGTGGCGGCGTCCAGGTCGGTGGCGCCCCAGTAGCCCTCCAGCGCGGGGTCGAACATCGGGCCGAGCCAGTGCAGGACGACCGGTCGCGCGGCCTGGCGCAGCAGGTGGCCGTAGACCTCCAGGTAGTCCTCGGGTCCCCGGGCGACGGCGGCCAGCGCGCGGGAGGCCATGAGGACGGCGCGTGCGCCCGACTCCTCGACGACGGCGAGCTGTTCCTCGTAGGCGGCGCGGATGCCGTCCAGGCCGTAGGGGTAGCCGATCTCGGTGACGGTGAGCTGGTCGGTGCCCACGCCGCAGACGATCCGGCCGCCGACCGCCTTCGCCTCGGCGGCCGAGCGCCGGATCAGCTCCGCCGCGCCCGCCCAGTCCAGGCCCATCCCGCGCTGCGCGGTGTCCATGGCCTCGGCGACTCCCAGCCCGTGGGACCACAGATGGCGGCGGAAGGCGAGGGTGGCGTCCCAGTCGACGGCGGCGGGCGGGTCGGGGGTGGTGTCGGCGAACGGGTCGGCGACGACGTGCGCCGCCGCGAGGACCGTACGGGAGGAGAAGGGGGCGCCCGGGGTGGGCACGAGGGGTTCGGCGCGGGGGGTGTAGGCGTGCAACCGGCCGTCCGTGCCGGGGAGTCGGAGGGTCACGGCTGGATCTCCGGTACGTCGATGCGGCGGCCCTCTGCCGAGGACCTCAGGCCGAGTTCGGCGAGCTGAACGCCGCGGGCGCCGGCGAACAGGTCCCAGTGGTAAGGGGTGTCGGCGTAGACGTGTTTGAGGAACAGCTCCCACTGGGCCTTGAAGCCGTTGTCGAACTCGCCGTTGTCCGGCACCTCCTGCCACTGCGCGCGGAACGCCTCGGTGGCGGGGACGTCCGGGTTCCACACCGGCTTCGGCGTCGCACCGCGGTGCTGGACCCGGCACGTGCGCAGCCCGACGACCGCGGAGCCCTCCGTGCCGTCGACCTGGAACTCGACCAGTTCGTCCCGGTGGACGCGCACGGCCCAGGACGAGTTGATCTGGGCGACCGCGCCGCCCTCCAGTTCGAAGACGCCGTAGGCGGCGTCGTCGGCGGTCGCGTCGTACGGCCTCCCCGACTCGTCCCAGCGCCGCGGGACATGGGTGGTGGCGAGGGCCTGCACGGAGGTGACGCGGCCGAACAGCTCGTGCAGGACGTACTCCCAGTGCGGGAACATGTCGACGACGATGCCGCCGCCGTCCTCGGCGCGGTAGTTCCAGGAGGGGCGCTGGGCGGACTGCCAGTCGCCCTCGAAGACCCAGTAGCCGAACTCGCCCCGCACGGACAGGATCCGCCCGAAGAAGCCGCCGTCGACCAGGCGCTTGAGCTTCAGCAGTCCGGGCAGGAACAGCTTGTCCTGCACCACGCCGTGGCGGACGCCCTCGTCCCGGGCGAGGCGGGCGAGTTCGAGGGCGCCGGCGAGGCCGGTGGCGGTGGGCTTCTCGGTGTAGACGTGCTTGCCTGCGGCGATCGCCCGGCGCAGGGCGTCCTCGCGGGCGGAGGTGACCTGGGCGTCGAAGTAGATGTCGACGGAGGGGTCGGCGAGGACCACGTCCAGGTCGGTGGTGACGTGCTCCAGGCCGTGGCGGTCGGCGAGGGCCCGCAGGG
This sequence comes from Streptomyces sp. NPDC026672, assembly GCF_040638185.1. Classification (NCBI taxonomy): domain Bacteria; kingdom Bacillati; phylum Actinomycetota; class Actinomycetes; order Kitasatosporales; family Streptomycetaceae; genus Streptomyces; species Streptomyces sp. NPDC026672. The sequence goes on along the minus strand of NZ_JBEZXS010000029.1, from coordinate 87,093 downwards.
CGGTCTCGCGGCGGCCGACCAGGACGGGCTCCGGCCACAGCACGGTGCCGTCGCCGAGGTCGAGTCCGCCCTGTTCGCGCAGGGCGAGGATGGACCGGACGAGATGCTGCCGGTGACCCATGCGCCCGGTCACGCCGTTCATGGCGATCCGCACCGTCTTGCGTGTCACGTCGTTCCCTTCGTCCGCCCGGCCTGTTGACCGAAACCCGGATAGCAAGCGCTTTCTATCGCAGTGAAGCTAACCCCTGCGGGGCAGGGCGGACAAGAGCGTGACGGCATCGAGTTGTTCGAGGGGGCGAACAGGCGGGGCCGGTGGCCTTATGGTCTGCACGACGTACGAACCGTCGAGGGACGGCGTACGAAGAGACGCGCGACCGGAGGACTACGAGATGACGGTGACCCTGGCGGACGTGGCGGCCCGCGCCCAGGTCTCCCCCGCGACGGTGTCGCGCGTGCTGAACGGCAACTACCCCGTCGCCGCGGCCACGCGGGAGCGGGTGCTGCGGGCCGTGGACGAGCTGGACTACGTCCTCAACGGGCCGGCGAGCGCGCTGGCCGCGGCCACCTCCGACCTGGTCGGCATCCTCGTCAACGACATCGCCGACCCCTTCTTCGGGATCATGGCGGGCGCGATCCAGTCCGAGATCGGCGGGCCCGGGGGGCGGGCCGGGGGCGAGCGGCTGGCCGTGGTGTGCAACACCGGGGGCTCGCCCGAGCGGGAGCTGACCTATCTCACGCTGCTCCAGCGGCAGCGGGCGGCGGCGGTCGTCCTGACCGGCGGGGCGGTGGAGGGGGAGCCGCACGCGGAGGCGGTGGCGGCGAAGCTGCGCCGGATGACGGAGGCGGGGACGCGGGTGGTGCTGTGCGGACGGCCGCCGGCCGAGGGGACGGACACGGTGGCGCTCGACTTCGACAACCGCGGGGGCGCGCGGGAGCTGACCGAGCACCTGATCGGGCTGGGACACCGGCGGCTCGGGTACATCGCGGGGCCCGAGGAGCGCACGACCACGCGGCACCGGCTGGAGGGGCACCGCGCGGCGCTCGCGGCGGCGGGCGTCGAGGAGGACGCCCGCCGGACGGTGCACGGACGCTACGACCGCCGGTCCGGGTACGAGGCGACGCGCGAACTCCTGCGGCGGGACCCGGAGTTGACGGCGGTCGTCGCCGCGAACGACTCCGTGGCGCTGGGGGCGTGCGCCGCGCTGCGGGAGGCCGGGCGGCGCATCCCGGACGACGTGTCGGTGGTGGGCTTCGACGACCTGCCCTTCAGCGTCGACACGCTACCGGCCCTGACGACGGTACGACTGCCGCTGGCGGAGGCGGGGGCACGGGCGGGACGGATCGCGATGGGGCGGGAGGAGGCTCCGCCCGGGGGGACGGCGACGATACGGGGCGAACTGATGGTAAGAGGCTCCTCGGGGAGACCTCGCACGTGACGTGCCGGACGTCTGCGCAGACACTCAGCCGTTCGACCGGCGGCGATACCCACTGTTCGCCGTGAGCGCCGACCTGTGAGATCACCTCGTCAGCCTCTCGAAGCGATCACCTTCGAAGGACTGACGAGGTTGCCCGGTAGGTGAATTACCGGACGACGTACCCAAAACGGGCACCTGTGGCGGGGAGACCGCCGCTGCCCGGCCGGAACGTGGTGACCGGGCCGTCGGTTCCGCCCGCTGTCACGTTGGTCATGGGCAGTGAGTGGACGGCGCCGGTGCCGGGGCCGTAGGGCATGCCGACGTAGAGGTTGGTTGCGGTGAAGTGGAGACTCGCGCCCAGTTGCGCGTCGGCAGACGGGGGCCCCGGTATGCCGGATGCGTCACCGGCCTCGATCCAGTGATCATTGGTCCCGGGGGAGCCGAGCAGGGAGAAGGCATGGACCGCACCGGCCTTGGCGGTGGTGCCGATGGCTTCACCGGGAATGCCGACGGCGAGCTTCAGCGTAGTGGCGGAGCCGACGGCGCGGGGTGCGGTGTTCACAGCCGTCAGCGTCTGGCCGAAGTTGTCGCCCGTTTCGGCGGTGCCGGTCACATCGTCGCTGTCCGTGCCGGAGTCGATTTCGTTGAGCTGGCTGTAGGTGCCGGCCGCGGTGACACGGAAGGTGACCACATTACCGGCGTCGGATCTGGAGGAACCGCCGATGTCGAGGTCCTCGCCGGGTGAACCCACGGCCAGGATGGATTCGGTGGCGGTCGAGGAACCGGAAGGCCGGTGGGAAACCATGGCGAGGGACGCCCCGAAGAGGTCGCCTTCCTCTGCGTTGCCCGCGACGGTGTCGAGGTCCTGGTCGAGAACGAACAGTGGTGTGGGCTTCCCCTCGGCGTTCAGCCTGTGGTCGAAGACGATGACGTTGCCGGCGTTCGCCTTGGTGCCGATGGCGTCGTTGGGCGCGGCGATGGCGATGTGGTTGGCGTCTGCAGCGACAGTGCTGGCAAATCTGTCGTTCGGCTCTGCCGCACCTGGTACGCCCGTGCTGTCTTGGTTGACACCGACGACGGCGACACTGGTGTTGCCGTGTACGTAGATCGCCTGGCCAGCCTTGGCGATGGATCCGAGGGACTCACCAGGTACCCCGAGAACGAGGAAAGGTTCGCCGGTGGTGGTGGTGCCGGCCGCGACGGCATGGCCGAGCCGGTCACCGGACTCGGAGGCGGAGGCGGCAAGCGCTCCGCTGCCCTGGCCCTGCTCGAAGTGGGTGTCCTTGGCCGTGCCGGTTCCCATGCCATTGGGAGCGCCGTGGAGGATGTCGACCATACCTGCGTCGGCGCTGGTGCCGAGGTCCTCAGAGGGGGTGCCGACGACGAGGTCGGTGCAGCCGTCCTCGTCGTAGTCGACGGTGTCCATGTTCTCGCCGAACCAGTCGTCGGGTTCCGCACCGCCTGACACCCAGTCGAGATCCTGGTTGATCTCGACTGTGCCCTTGCCGCCTCCGTAGACGATGCGCACCAGGCCGGCTCCGGTGTCACCTCCCACAGTCGCCTTGGGATCGGCGACGGCGATGTCCTCGATACCGTCGCAGTTGAAATCCGTGATCCGTGGCGCATCGGTCTTCGAGGCGACCCAGCCGCCGAGGTCGTCAACGCGGGTGGCGATACCGCCGGTGCGGGTCTCGGTGGAGCCGGTGTCGAAGCAACCACCCTGCCACGAGCGGCTGTTGACCGCGACCAAAGTGGCTTGACCGTTGGTGACACGGATTTCGGGGCCCCCTGCGTCACCCGCGCAGATGGTGGTGTCGTTCTGTCCGGTGACAGCCGACGTGGTGGCATCGGAGGAATCCACCGACAGCGAGCCGGTGTGCAACTTCAAAGGTGCCCACTCGTCCCGGGTACGGCCGTACCCGGCGAAGGCCAGTGTCTCGCCCACGGTCGCCCGGGTGGACGCCAGGGCGATGGGGGCCACAGTGGTGACCGGTCGATTCAGCCGGGCGAGCACCAGGTCACGGTCGGTGCGTGGGACCAGTTCGACAACGGTGCGGACAACGCCGTCAGCGGTGGTCAGGTCGGTGCGTCCGATGGTCGCCGTTGTGGTCGACTCCGGCTTTCCGGCCGGCACCGACAGGCTCGTTGCCGGGTCATCGGCGAAGCAACTGGCGACGGTCAGCAGCCACTCGGCGTCCACCAACGTACCGGAGCAGGCGCGGCTGCTGTCACCTGCACCGATCTCCAACCGCGCCGTGAACGCGTGAGTACCGGTTGAAGCGGGGGCGCCGGTGACGGCTTGGGCCGGAACAGGTGCGAGAACTAAGGGCGCTGCCGCAAGGACCACTGCAAGCGCGGAGCCACGTATGGGTCTGGTGTGTTGCATGACCTTGGTTTCCTGGTGTGAGTCCTGCACGTCCGGCGAAAATCGGACCGCAGCACGATTGACGGGTGTTCGCAGTCAGAGGGAGTGCGGCTCTCGTCGGCTTCGCCGCGCGGCTGCACCTGGCTGCCGACGGCCTTGTTTCGGAGACCGCAGGTCAGCTGGTGACCCGTAGCTCGATGAGCATCGTCGGCTTGCCGGAAGCACCGGATTCGCCGTAACCGGTTCGGTCCCTGGCATCAGGAAGCCGGCGCGCGCGCACTCTCCGGGACCGACCAGGACGTCCTCGACTACCTGCGCACCCGCTGGAAAGAGGCCGGCGACAACGACGTACGCCAACGCGTCGTCAACCTGAGCACCCAAAGCCCCTACGCCTCCGTCCGCACCGCGGCCGCCGAAGTCCTGAGCAACGGGACCCCGGAACAGATCGAGGCATTCCACTCCCTCGGCCAGTACCAGGCCGCCCGTGTTGACATGAGGGTCGAAGTCGCCCGCCTCGCCGAGACCGGCGGTCCCGGGGTCAGCGACGCCGCCAAGGCCGCACTCGCCGGCGGAGACGGCAAGACCCTCGCGACATTCCTGCACATCGGCCAGTACAGCAAGCGCGTGGCCGACGAAAGGGTCGTCACCGGCCGCCTCGCCGAGACCGGCGGCGCCGAAGTCCAGGCAGCGGCGAAAATCGCTCTCGCCGGACCACCCGAGCTGATCCACGAGTTCGTCAGCACCGGCCAGTACATGGCCCAGCGCAAGGACGACCTCGCCACCACCCACGTCCATCAGGTCCAGCGGCTCCTCGCCGAGGGCTCCCTGGTCTCCGCGAAGGCACAAGAGAACGCCTGGCGCGCCGCCGAAGCAGCGGCCAAGGCCATCAACGCCGCCGCGGAAGCGGCAACCGCCTCCGCACAGGCGCAGAAGTCGGCCGACCAGGCCGCGCAGTACGCGGCCGACGCCAAGACGTCGGCGAATGCCGCCGCCCAGAGCGCCGCCGACGCAGCGGCATCAGCGGTCACCGCGCGCAGCGCTGCCGACCGGGCCGCACAGGACGCCACTGCCGCCGAGGATTCCGCCGCTGACGCGGAGTTCTCGGCCTCCTACGCACGCTACTCGGCACAGCAGGCCGACAACTCCGCCGACCGGGCCCGCGCATCGGCCACCGCCGCCGACAAGAGTGCCGCCGAAGCGGAGGCCGAAGCCAAACAAGCCTGGCAGGCAACCCGCGACCTCGCTGATCAGGAGATGGAGGAGGCCCTCAAACAGGCGAAGGAAGAGCGGAAAGCACAACAGAGCAATTCCCCCGACGCCTTCTGCGTCGACCTCCTTCCGTTCGATCACTCGATCTTCCCGATCAACACGGTCATCTGCGACCACGGGGCGATCGACCAAGCCGTGGACGTGGCGAAGGACCCCCGCACATACAAGGCGATCATCTGGGAGTTGTCGGGGCTCGCCGACATCAAAGCCTGCATCGCCGACCCCACCCTCGGGGACTGCGTGATGGCCGTCGTCGGCGTCACACCCTGGGGCAAGCTCAAATTTGCCGCCAAGATCGGCAAGGGTGTCGAAGCGCTCAAGGGCGGGCGAGCCGTCCGCCGGACTGTCAGCTGTCTGGCCGGCGCGGCACACAGTTTCCCGGTCGGCACCAAGGTCCTCTTGGCCGACGGCACCAGCCGCCCGATCGAGCAGATCAAACCCGGCGACCTCGTCACCGCCACAGACCCCACTACCGGCGAAACCGGCCCCCGGACCGTCACCCGCACCATCCATACCCCCGACGACCGGAACTTCACCGACGTCACCCTCGCCGACGGCTCCACCCTCACCTCCACCGCTCACCACCCCTACTGGACCGAGAACGACCGGACGTGGAAGAACGCGTCGGACCTCAAGGCCGGCGACACCCTCCGCACCCCGAACAACAGCACTGCCGCCATCGCCCGCACCCGCGACTGGCAGGGCCTCCAGGGCGCCTACGACCTCACCGTCGACGACCTCCACACCTACTACGTCTCCACCGGCACCACCAATGTCCTCGTCCACAACACCGACGCGGCCTGCCCCAAATGGGTAGAGGACATCTTCGATGAACTCGCGAGCGAGTGGATTACAACGGGGAAAATTCGGGATGACAAGGGAAATCGGATACCATCCCTGCCGGACAGCATTGTCAGCATGAAAGATGAAGACACAGCAGGCATACAGGCCTATCTCAAGAAGATCGGATACGGCCACCCTAAACAGACTAGTTTTTTTGGAGACACGCACGCGGAGACCAAACTCGCCTACAAAATGCTGATGAACGATGTCAAGGACGCGACCATCGTCATCAACAACAATAAAGGCGTGTGCACCGGCCGAGATTCCCGCAGCGTTCTCATCGAGAATATACTTCCCGTCGGATCTACACTCACAGCGTACTATCCAGGTGCGAGCACCCCTAAGGTATTCCAGGGCAGAGGGCCAGGTAAGATATGATTGTCGAATTCTGGATCAATGGCGAGATGAAGCGAACTTCCGCTCCACAGGAAGTAAAGATCGCCATCGACCGGGCCTTGAACGAGCTGGAGTCAGAACGCGAGGTTCCTTTGGGATTCGATGCGGGGAGTATCGCATCGTTCCATGTGTTCGACCTTCCAGAAGGAACAGAAGTTCCCGCGGTGGCGGAAAATTCCTTGATCGTGGGGGTAAATCGAGATAGCGGATACGGCGGAATGATCTGGTGGGGCGAGGAGATTCCTGAAGATCCCGATCAATTTTACTGGGTATCACACAACGAAACTCCACCTTCCTTCGATCCGCGCGTTACCTCTGACCCCGGCTATCCTCTTTGGTACGAACGATGCAACGTCGTGCCAGTGGATAGGGTTGAAGCCGCACTAAAAGAATTCTGCTTCAATCAGGGAAAGCGACCGACTGTCGTTGATTGGGAGCCCAGCACCGCGAACGGTCAGCGACTGAACGCCTAAAAGCCACGTAGCGGCGCCCTCGTTCGGTGTAGGCAGCGTCCCCACCTACCAGCAGGGGCGGATTCCATCGGTCGTTGCAACACGTCATCAGTGTTAGGCAGTCGTGAGGAGTTTATGCAGAAGCTCGGCTGGGATTTCCCGGCCGAGCGTTTTGCGTGGGCTGCCGTTGAGTTCGGCGACGGCGTCGAGGTACTCGCGGGTGTGGACGGACAGGCCGGTACCCATGGGGAAGTACTGCCGCAGCAGGCCGTTGGTGTTCTCGTTCGAGCCTCGCTCGCTGAAGTAGACCGGGATGTCTGTGGCGGAGGTGCCGTCTCATTTCGCTGCCCTGGTCCCAGGTGAGGGACCGTATGAGGTGGGTCAGCAATGTCTTCACGGTCTCCACCATTGCGTCGCGGACCAGTTGGTGCCGCGGCCGTCGGGCAGGTGCAGGAGCACCACGTAGCGTGTGAAGCATTCGACCAGGGTGCCGATGATGGAGTCGTTGTCCTTGCCGGTGATCAACTCCCGGCGCAGTTCTCCTCGGCCCTGGACGTAGAGGGCCTGGTAGATCGTCTCGTGGACCGCGTGTATCTCCGGGCGGCTGGGAGGTCCCGCCGTAGGTGCTACACGATCTGTTCCGGGCTCCAGCGCCTGTCCAGGCGCTCTTGTATGTACTCCCGCAGTTCCGGGTTCAGCGCATTCTTCCCGCGTTTGGGGCGGGGCGAGGGGCGGCGCGTCTTGGTGCGGGCCTCAGCAGCACGGGGGCAGTACTCGCCGTTGGTGGGGCGGCGGTTGCGGCGTATCTCCCGCCTGATCGTCGACGGGCCGCGTTCCAGTTCCGCGGTAATCCAGCGCGCGGAAGCCTCTGCCCACATCTGATCAGCCATGTAGAGACGTTCCGTCAGCATCAGGGTGCCGAGGCGACGAAACGACCCCCTCAGCCCGCACGCGATGTGCGGGCTGGCGGTAGCCGGTGGCGCTTCACGCGGGTTCCGGCACGGGACCCTGTGTCGGCTCCAATACCTGGTGTTCAGGCAGGGCGTTCGGCCATGATGATCAGGCTTGGGCCGGTCTGTTCGTCCGCGGGGAGGTGGAGTTCGGCGACCGGGTGCAGGCCCGCCCGCTCGATCAGGTCCCTGAGTTGTTCCGGCTGCCATTTGTGTGTCGTCCAGCGAACGGGCACGCCCCCGTAGGCCTCGGTGCGCACCACGTCCTCGTCGCCGACGTGCGTACCGGTGATGAAGTGTCCGCCCGGCTTCAACGCGTGTGCGAAGTGGGCGAGGACCTGGGGGAGGACGTCCCGGGGGAGGTTGAACAGTGACCACCATCCGAGCACACCTCCGAGGGACGCCTCGGCGAGGTCGAGCTCCGTGGCGGAGGCCACGCTGAAGCGGCAGTGGGGATGAAGGCGGCGCGCGTTCTCGATCATGCGAGGGGAGAGGTCCACCCCGGACACGTCGAGTCCGCGTTCGGCGAGGTAGGCCGTTACCGTTCCGGGGCCGCAGCCGACGTCCAGGACCGGCCCCAGCTCCCCCACGGTGTCGGCGAAGGCGTCGATCGACGCCTTGAGCCATGGATGGTGACGGATGTCGCCCACCCCCGTCGTCACCACCATGTGGGCGTAGTTGTCGGCCACGCGGTCGTAGGACTCACGGACCACGTCGAGATCGGACGGGCGGTCGATGGGGTGTGTGGGCATCGGGTGACGATAGGGCACTCCCGGCCGTCGGATCGGGTGGGTGCCGAGTGCCCGCCCCCAAGTGCGAGTGGGGGCGGGCCGGCGAGGTGGTGGCTGGGGTGGCACGGCTATACGTGCGGTCTCGTGCCCGGTTCCTGTCGGGGGAAGTGCTGGGTCGTCGTCGGGAGGGTGGGCTTGGGGAGGGTGGCGACCTCCTGCTTGGCCCTTTCGAGTTGTTCCGCCGTGTCGTCGGGCAGGCGGGGCGGACGGGTGTCGGCGTCGGTGAAGCGGAAGGCGCTGGTCAGGTCGCCGAAGGTGGCCCGGCGCCAGTCGCTCACGTTCGGTTCCGCCACGCCCGTGAAGCGTTCCAGGAACTGGAGGGCCGACGTGTGGTCGAACGCCTCGGAGGCGACCCAGCCGCCCACGGTCCAGGGCGAGACGACGATCGCGGGCACCCGGAAGCCGCCGCCGATCGGCAGGCCCCCGATGAACTCGTCCTTGGTGCCTGCGGGCGGCGTCGGCGGGACGACGTGGTCGAACAGGCCGTCGTTCTCGTCGTAGTTGAGGATGAACGCCGTCTTGCGCCACACCTTCGGGTTGGCCGCGATCGCCTCGATCTTCGACGCCACGAAGTCGGCGCCCGCGGCAGGCAGATAGTCCGGGTGCTCCGACTGGAAGCTGGTCGGCATGATCCAGCTCACCGCCGGGAGCCGGTCGGCTCGGGCGTCGTCCTCGAACGTGCCCTCGGGCTGCGGCCGTACACCGCGCTCGTAGAGGTCGGACCCCGGCTGCGCGGCACGGAACGCCGCGAACTGCTCCAGCATGTTGCAGCCGTAGTCGTCGTCCTGCTGGTAGACCTTCCAGCTGACCCCGGCGGCCTGGAGGCGCTCGGCGTACGTCGTCCAACGGTACGGCGACGGCGCCGAGTTGCTGATGACCGGACCGCCCCGGGTGCCGCCCGGGTCGATCGAACCGGTCATCCACATCAGCCGGTTGGGCCAGGTCGGGCCGAACACCGAGCAGAAGTAGTTGTCGCAGACGGTGAACGTCTCGGCGAGCGCGAACTGGAACGGGATGTCCTCACGCGTGTAGTAGCCCATGACGTAAGGCCCGTTGACACCGTCGGCCTTGCGGTGGGCCGGCAGCCACCGGTCCATCCGGCCGCCGTTCCACGCCTCGTGCTGGACCGACCAGGCGTGACTGGTGGAGGGGATGGCCTGCGCGCTGGACGTGTGGGTGTCGAGGTGGAAGGGCAGCAGATAACCCTTCGGGTTCCGATCGTCGGGCTGGTAGAAGACGCTGCGCCCGTCGCCGAGCCGCAGCGCGTCCGGGTCGGCGAAGCCGCGCACCCCGGACAGCGTGCCGAAGTAGTGGTCGAAGGACCGGTTCTCCTGCATCAGCAGGACGACGTGCTCGATGTCGCGCAGCGAGCCGTTCCGCGGCGGCTCGGCGGCGACGGCCTTGCGGACACTCGGAGGGAGGAGGGAGAGGGCCGCCGCGCCACCCAGTGCTCCGGCGGCCGAACCCAGGAGTCTGCGACGCGTCAACTCAGCCATGGTTGCCCCTTCTTGAGCGTTCTCGCGGACTGGACCGCGGCCACTCTCCGCCCGGGGCGGCGTACGGCGTCAGAGGCGCGCGATGAACGCGCGGACAAAACGCGGCATGAACTTGGCCAAGCCATGACAGTCACGGACGGCATGTTGCCCGGCCGTCGCCGCGTCTTCACGCAGGCGCGGGCGGAGGCGTACGCTCGGAGTACATCTCTGACCCAGTCAACGATCCGGGGTCGCCATCATGACAGCGCAGGACGTCCGCGCCTTCAACCGCTTCTACACCAACGTGATCGGCGCCCTCGACTACGGCCGCCGCCTCTACGCCCCGTACACCCTCACCGAGTCCCGGGTGCTGTACGAACTGGCCCACTCACCGCGCACCGACGCCGCCGACCTCCGTACGGAACTCTCCCTGGACGCCGGGTACCTGAGCCGCATCCTGAACCGGTTCGAGGGGGACGGGCTGGTCGAGCGGGCACCGTCGGAGCGGGACTCGCGGCGACGGCGCGTCACCCTCACCGCGGCCGGCCGCGAGGCCGCCGGGCTGCTCGACGAGCGGGCCCGGGAGTCGGTCGACGCGCTGCTCGCGCCCGTGGTCCCGGACGACCGGGCCCGGCTCGCCGAGGCGATGCGCACCATCCGCGACGTCCTGGGCGACGGGACCCTGCCGCCCCGCTCCGACACCGCCCTGCCCGGGCCCCACTCCGACGGTGTCCCGCCCGCGCCCCGTCCCGACGCCGCCCTGCGAAAACCCCACCCCGACGCCGCCCTGCGCGAACCCCGCCCAGACACCGTCCTCCGCGAACCCCGCCCCGGCGACCTCGGCTGGATCGTGCAGCGCAACGCCGCGCTGTACACCGCCGAGTACGGCTGGAACGCCGAGTACGAGGGGCTGGTCGCCCGGATCGTCGCCGACTTCGCGCAGGACCACGACCCCGGGCGGGAGCGGGTGTGGATCGCGGAGACCGAGGGCGGACGGCCGGTGGGCTGTGTGATGTGCGTACGGGACGACACGCCCGACACCGCCCGGCTGCGGCTCCTGCTCGTCGAACCGGCGGCCCGCGGGACGGGCCTCGGCGACCGGCTGGTCGGGGCCGTGATCGGCTTCGCGCGCGACGCCGGGTACCGGCACCTGGTGCTGTGGACCAACGACGTGCTCACCGCCGCGCGCCACGTCTACCGGCGGCACGGCTTCGTCCTCGTCGACGAGACCCCGCACCACTCCTTCGGCAAGGATCTCGTCGGCCAGGACTGGCGCCTGGATCTCCACGGACCGGGCCGCTGACGAGTAGGGTCCGTGCACATGAAGCTCGCCTTCTCCACCCTCGGTGTCCCCGGTCTGCCCGTACCCGAGGTACTGGCGCTCGCGACCGCCCACGGCTACCACGGCGTCGAACTGCGCGCCCACCCCGAGGAACCGGTGCACCCCGGTCTCGGGCCGGCGGAGCGCGCCGACGTGGCCGCCGCGTTCAAGGCGACCGGCGTGGAGGTGCTGGGGCTCGCCGGGTACGCGCGGGTCGCGGCGCCCGGCGAGGACGAGCCGGTGCTCACCGAAATCCGCCGACTCCTCGAACTGGCCCACGACCTGGGCGCCCCGTACATCCGGGTCTTCCCCGGCGGCGACCCCGACGTACCGCGGGAGGAGTCGGACGCGACGGCCGCGCGGCGCCTCGGCACCGCCGCCGAGGACGCCGCCGCGCTCGGTGTGCGCATCCTGCTGGAGACGCACGACTCGCACCGCACCGGCGCCGACGCCATCCGGGTCCTCGGGCCCGTCGGACACCGGCAGGTGGGCGCGCTGTGGGACGTGATGCACACCTGGCTGGGCGGGGAGCAGCCGCAGGAGACCTTCGCGGCGCTCGCCCCGCACCTCGGGTACGTGCAGGTCAAGGACATCGCGTCGGCCGACGACACCACGCCGCTGCCGCTCGGCGCGGGGGTGCTGCCGCTCACCGAGTGCGTGGACGTCCTGTGCCGCGGGGGCTGGGACGGCTGGCTGTGCTGGGAGTACGAGAAGCGCTGGTACGAGTCGGCCGCCCCGCTCCCCGGCCTCCTGGGCCCCGGCCGCGACCACTTGGTGCGCCTCCTGAACGAGGCGGCGTGACGCAGTACGTGCCGGAGTGACGGGGAACGGCGGTCCCCGGGCCGGCCGAAGGGCCCGTGCGGCCCGTGCGGCCTCTTGACTGGCAGAAAGCGTCAAGATATTCGTGGCTCCCGGAAGTTTCCTTCAGAACGCCACGCAACTCCACGGATCCCCCCTCCGGAAGGAGCGCGCACGTGCCCGACAGCGCCGTGGGAAACATCCCCACCCCCTCCAGACGCACGGTCCTCGCCGCCACCGCCGGTGTGACCACCACCCTCTCCGTCGGCGGCCCCGCCCACGCCGCGGGCCGGGAGCGGCGGCTGCGCGCCCTCGTCTCGCGCATGTCCCTGGAAGAGAAGGTCGGCCAGCTGTTCGTGATGCGGGTGTACGGACACTCCGCCACCGACCCCGACCAGGCCGACATCGACGCCAACCTCTCCGAGATCGGCGTCCGCACCGCCGCCGAACTGGTCGCCAGGTACCGCGTCGGCGGCATCATCTACTTCACCTGGGCCCACAACACCCGCGACCCGCGGCAGATCGCCGCCCTCTCGAACGGCATCCAGCGCGCCTCCCTCGCCCTCCCCCGCGGCCTGCCGCTGCTGATCGCCACCGACCAGGAGCACGGCATCGTGTGCCGGATCGGCAGGCCCGCCACGCTCTTCCCGGGCGCGATGGCCGTCGGGGCGGGCGGCTCACCGGCCGACGCCCGCGAGCTCGGCCGTCTCTCGGGCACGGAGCTGCGCGCCATGGGCGTCAACCAGGACTACTCCCCCGACGCCGACGTGAACGTCAACCCGGCCAACCCGGTGATCGGCGTCCGCTCCTTCGGCGCCGACCCCGACGCGGTCGCCGCGCTCGTGGCCGCCGAGGTGAAGGGCTACCAGGGCGCGCGGGTCGCGGCGACCGCCAAGCACTTCCCCGGGCACGGGGACACCGCCGTCGACAGCCACTACGGCTTCCCGGTCATCACGCACACCCGGGAGCAGTGGGAGGAACTGGACGCCGCGCCGTTCCGGGCCGCGATCCGCGCCGGCATCGACTCGATCATGACCGCGCACATCCAGTTCCCGGCGCTCGACGGCTCCGGCGACCCGGCCACCCTCTCCGAGCCGATCCTGACGGGCATCCTGCGCGGTGAACTCGGCTACGACGGGGTCGTGGTGACCGACTCCCTCGGCATGGAGGGCGTCCGCACCAAGTACGGCGACGACCGCGTGCCGGTGCTCGCCCTGAAGGCGGGCGTCGACCAGCTCCTCAACCCGCCGGACCTGGACACCGCCTGGAACGCCGTGCTCACGGCCGTGCGCGGCGGGGAGCTGACGGAGGCACGGCTCGACGAGTCGATCCTGCGGGTGCTGCGCCTCAAGGACCGGCTGGGGCTGCTCGACGAGCCGTACGTCCGGGAGGACCGGGTCGGCCGCACGGTGGGCACGGCCGCGCACCTGGCCGCCGCCGACCGGATCGCGGAGCGGACGACGACGCTGGTCGTCAACGAGGGCGGGCTGCTCCCGCTGTCCCGGCGCACGCACCGCAGGCTGCTGGTCGTCGGCGCCGACCCCGCCTCCCCGTCCGGCACGACGGGACCGCCCACCGGGGTGCTGGCCGCCGCGCTGACCGAACTGGGCTTCACCGCCACCGCGTTGTCCACGGGCACGGCACCCTCCGCGGCCGTCGTCGCCTCGGCGGTGGCCGCCGCTCAGGAGGCGGACGCGGTGGTCGTGGGGACGTACAACGTCACGGCGGGCAGTGCGCAGCAGTCGCTCGTCCGGCAACTCCTCGCCACCGGGCGGCCGGTGGTGGCGGTGGCCGTCCGCAACCCGTACGACGTCGCCCAACTCCCGGAGGTCCCGGGCTTCCTGGCGGCGTACTCCTGGACCGACGTCGAGGTCCGGGCCGCGGCCCGGGTGATCGCCGGCCGGGTGTCCCCGCGCGGCAGGCTGCCGGTGCCGGTGCAACGGGCCGACGACCCCGCGCGGGTGCTGTACCCGATCGGGCACGGGCTGTCCTACTAGTGCCCCGGCGGGCGAACGTCGCCTGCCGGGGCACTAGCCCGAGGCCGGGGCCGTGGGCCCCGGCCTCAGGCCCGGCCTACGGACGCAGCGCCGGTTCGCGCTCCGTCGTCGTCACGTCCAGCCCGGCGTCGTGGCGGGCCAGGGGCCTCGCCGTCGACGGGTCGGCCGTGACCGCCGGGGAGGCGACGCCGGCCCACTCCAGGATGCGGGCGGTGGCGAGCGCCCGCTGCTCGGGCACCAGGCCCGCGACGTTGGCGCCGTGGTTCATGCCGGGCGCGGTGAAGACGTACGAGTCCTTCGCGCCGTGGCCGAGGCGGAACCGCTCGGCGCCCCACGGGTCGTTCTCGCCGTAGACGTAGAGCATGTGGCGGGCGTTGTGCCGCACCCACTCGTCCACGTCACGCATGGTGCTCGGCTGGAACTTCATCGGGATGGACCGCGGCACGAAGTTCCGGGGCGGCTGGTAGCCGTAGGTGACGTACTTCTTCTCGATGTACGGGAAGTGGAGGGTCGGGGCGCCCAGTTGGGTGCCCGCCTGGTAGTAGTACGGCGTGTACGGCTCCAGGCCCTGGTCCGTGTAGAACGAGAACCCGGAGATCGCGTCGACGGAGTTCCAGATCTCGTCGTCGCTCGCGTGCTTCGCGTCCGCCGGGACCGTGTCGCAGTCGGCGAGCAGGCCGTACTGCCAGAAGCCCCACACGTAGTCGAGGACGACGGCCTCGTAGGCGCGGTCCAGGCTGCCGATCGTGGTGAAGGTGAAGCCGTTGTCGGCCGCGTACGCCGCGTACTTCTTCTCCAGCGGGGCGCGGCGCACCAGCGCCTCGCGCTGTACGGCGTCGAGCCGGTCGCGGCACTCCGCGGTGCCGACCCGGGCGAAGAACCGGTCGTACGCCGAGTCCTCGTGGTCGACCACGTCGTTGGGGGCGACGTACGCGACGACGCCGTCCATGTCGCGCGGGTAGAAACGCTCGTAGTAGGTGGCGGTCATGCCGCCCTTGGAGCCGCCGGTCGCGATCCAGTTGCCGGCGTAGACCTTCTTCAGCGCGGTGAAGATGCGGTGCTGGTCGCTCGCCGCCTGCCAGATGTCCAGCTTGGACCAGTCGGCCGGGGCCGGGCGTGAGGGGGTGAAGAAGCGGTACTCCATGGAGACCTGGTTGCCGTCCACGATCTGGGTCGGCTCGCGCCGGCCCGGCGTCGTGGAGACGCCGTAGCCTCCGGTGTAGAAGACCGTCGGGCGGCTGACGTCCTTGTGCAGCACGGTGATCCGCTGCTGGAACGTGCCCTTGGACGGGTGCCGGTGGTCGACCGGCTGGGTGTAGTTCAGGACGAAGAAGCGGTAGCCGGTGTAGGGCTTCTCCTCGATGAGGCTCATGCCCGGTATCGCGAGGAGCCGGTCCTTGATGTCGGCAGTGCCGGTCGTGGCGGCCGTCGCCGTGCCTGCCGTGCCCAGCGTGCCGATGAACACCGCGAGCGCGAGCAGCCATCTGAGCGCCTTGCGCATGCACCCTCCCTGTGAGACAGATGTGCGCCGGAAGTTATCGGAGCAACTGCCTTCACACCAGGGGGGTTTGTGACATTCCCTGCTGGCCTGCGGTTCAGCAGAGGATCCAGCCGGAGCCGACCGAGGCCGCGCCGACCGATCCGGTGACCCGGACGCAGCGGTGCCCGGCGTGCACGGTCACCGGGCCGGCGCGCTTCCCGTAGCGGCCCTTGTCGACGACGGGCAGGTTGCCGCGCGCCTGCACGCCCACCGACATGGTCCGCCCGGTCCCCGGCTTCCTGGGGAGGGTGACGGCGCAGACGTAACCGCCGCGCCGATGGACGTGCACGGTGCCGGTGGCGAAGGGCAGGACGCGCACCTCGTGTCCGGCGCAGCCGCCCGAGGCGGCGCGGGCGGCGCCGGGTGCCGCGAGGGCGAGCGCGCCGGCCGCGGTCAGCGCGGCGGCGGCCAGCGCCAGATGCCGGCGGGTCGCACCTCTGCTCACTCCGGTCCCTCCCGTACCGCGACCGTACGTCCGTCAGGAGCGTACTGGTGTACGGACGCAGCACGGGTGTCGGACGGTTGCACGCTCCACCCGGGACGGTTGCCCGCTCCCGGGGACGGCCGCGCGCTCCACCGGCTCAGCGGGCCGTGCCCCCGCCTCAGCGGGCCGCGCCCACCGGCTCCTCGGGTTCCGCCTGGCCGACGAAGGTCCGCCACAGCTCGGCGTACCGGCCGCCGAGGGCGAGGAGTTCGTCGTGGGTGCCGTCCTCCGCGACCCGGCCGTGGTCCATCACCACGATCCGGTCCGCGCGGGCGGCCGTGGTCAGGCGGTGGGCGACGACGAGGGTCGTACGGCGACCTGCGAGCCGGTCGGTGGCCAGGTTGACCTGGGCCTCCGTGGCGAGGTCGAGGGCCGCCGTCGCCTCGTCGAGCAGCAGCACGTCGGGGTCGACGAGCTCCGCGCGGGCGAGGGCGATCAGCTGGCGCTGGCCCGCCGAGAGATTGCGCCCGCGCTCGGCGACCTCGTGGAGGTAGCCGCCCTCCAGGGTGGCGATCATGTCGTGCGCGCCGACCGCCCGAGCCGCCGCCTCCACCTGGGCGTCGGTGGCGTCGGGCCGCCCGTAGGCGATGGCGTCGCGGACGGTGCCCTGGAAGAGGTACGCCTCCTGCGGGACGACGCCCAGGCGGTGGCGGTACGAGGCCAGGTCCAGGGCGCGCAGGTCCGTGCCGTCGACCGTGACCCGGCCGCTCGTCGGGTCGTAGAACCGGGCCACCAGCTTGACCACGGTGGACTTGCCGGCGCCGGTCTCGCCGACGAAGGCGACGGTCTGTCCGGCGGGGATGCGCAGGGCGACGCCGGTCAGGGCCGCCTCGCCCCCGTCGGCGGCGCCGTACGCGAAGTCCACGTCCTCGAAGGCGATCTCGCCGCGCAGGGACCGCACCTCCCGGGGTTCCTCGGCGGAGGCGGTGGACGTCGGCTCGCGCAGCAGTTCCTGGATGCGGCCCAGGGAGACGCTGGCCTGCTGGTAGCCGTCGAAGACCTGGGAGAGCTGCTGGACGGGGGCGAAGAACAGGTCGATGTAGAGGAGGTAGGCCACCAGCGCGCCGGTGGTCAGCGTGGCCGCCTCGACCCGGCCCGCGCCCGCGATCAGCACGGAGGCCGCGGCGACCGAGGACAGCAGCTGGACGAACGGGAAGTAGACCGAGATCAGCCACTGGCCGCGGATGCGGGCGGCGCGGTAGCTCTCGCTGCGCTCGGCGAACCGGCGCCCGCCGTCCCCCTCGCGCCGGAACGCCTGGACGATGCGCAGTCCGGCCACCGACTCCTGGAGGTCGGCGTTGACCACCGACACCCGCTCACGGGCCAGCTCGTACGCCTTCACGCTCGCCCGGCGGAAGAAGTAGGTGGCGACGATCAGCGGCGGCAGCGTGGCGAACACGACGAGGGCGAGCTGGACGTCGATCACCAGCAGGACGACCATGATCCCGAAGAAGGTGACCACGGAGACGAACGCGGTGACGAGGCCGGTCTGGAGGAACGTCGACAGGGCGTCGACGTCGGTCGTCATCCGGGTCATGATGCGGCCGGTCAGCTCGCGCTCGTAGTAGTCGAGCCCGAGCCGCTGGAGCTGGGCGAAGATCTTCAGTCGCAGCGAGTACAGCACGCGTTCGCCGGTGCGGCCGGTCATCCGGGTCTCGCCGATCTGCGCCGCCCACTGCACGACGACGGCGGCCAGACCGAGCAGCGAGGCCGCCCACACCGCGCCGAGGGCGAGCCGGGTGACGCCCTGGTCGATGCCGTGCCGGATCAGGACCGGCAGCAGCAGGCCCATGCCCGCGTCGAGGGCGACGAGCAACAGGCTGACGAGGAGGGGCGCGCCGAAGCCGCGCAGCAGCCGGCGCAGGCCGTAGGAGTCCTCCGGCAGCACCGCCCGTGCCTCGTCGACGCCGGGGGTGTCGGTGGCCGCGGGCAGCGCCTCGACCTGGGCGAGGAGTTCGGGGGTGGCGGGGGTGCCGGCGAGGGCGAGGTCCTTCGGCTCGCGGTCGCCGGTCCACAGCCGGGGGGTGACCCCGCGTTCGGCGTCGAACTCGGCGTCCAGTTCCTCGCGGACGCTGGTGTCCTGCCGCGGCGGTGCGGCGGGCGGGGCGTGGCCCGGGGAGACGCCGCCCAGCTCGTCCGGGTCGGTGAGCAGCCGCCGGTAGAGGGCGGAACGCTCCTGGAGTTCGTCGTGGGTGCCGAGGTCGGCGAGCCGGCCGCCGTCGAGGACGGCGATGCGGTCGGCGAGGTTCAGGGTGGAGCGGCGGTGGGCGATCAGCAGGGTGGTGCGGCCCTCCATGACCTGCTTCAGGGCCTCGTGGATCTCGTGCTCGACCCGGGCGTCCACGGCGGAGGTGGCGTCGTCCAGGACGAGCAGGCGCGGGTCGGTGAGGATCGCGCGGGCGAGGGCGACGCGCTGGCGCTGGCCGCCGGAGAGGGTCAGTCCCTGCTCGCCGACCGTGGTGTCGTAGCCGTCGGGCAGCTCGGTGATGAAGCGGTGGGCCTGGGCGGCGCGTGCGGCCTGCTCGATCTCCTCCTGGGTGGCGTCGGGGCGGCCGTAGGCGATGTTGGCCCGGACGGTGTCGGAGAACAGGAAGGAGTCCTCGGGGACCATGGCGATCGCGGCGCGCAGCGAGTCGAGGGTCAGCTCGCGCACGTCGTGGCCGCCGACGAGGACGGCGCCGTGGGTGACGTCGTAGAAGCGCGGCAGGAGCAGGGAGACGGTGGACTTGCCGGAGCCGGAGGAGCCGACGACGGCGAGGGTCTCCCCGGGGCGGATGTCGAAGCTCAGCCCCGCGAGGACGGGGCGGTCGTCCGCGTAGCCGAAGGGGACGTCGTCGAACTCGACGGTGGCGGGCGCGTCGGCGGGCAGCGTCTTCGTGCCGTCCGTGAGGGTCGGCTCGGTGTCGATCAGTTCCAGGACGCGTTCGGTGCCGGCGCGGGCCTGCTGGCCGACGGTGAGGACCATGGCGAGCATCCGCACCGGGCCGACGAGCTGGGCGAGGTAGGTGGAGAAGGCGACGAAGGTGCCGAGCGTGATGTGTCCGCGGACGGCCAGCCAGCCGCCGAGGGCCAGCATGGCGACCTGGCCGAGGGCGGGGACCGCCTGGAGGGCCGGGGTGTACGTGGCGTTCAGCCGGATGGTGCGCAACCGGCCCGCGAACAGCCGCCGGCCGACCTCCCGGAGCTTGCCGGTCTCCTGGTCCTCCTGGCCGAAGCCCTTGACCACGCGGACACCGCTGACGGCGCCGTCGACCACCCCGGCGACGGCGGCGGCCTGCGCCTGCGCGTACCAGGTGGCGGGGTGCAGACGGCTGCGGCTGCGGCGGGCGATCCAGCCGAGGGCGGGGGCGACGGCGAGGGCGACCAGGGTCAGCGGCAGCGACAGCCACGCCATGATCACCAGGGAGATCAGGAACAGCAGGACGTTGCCGATCGTCATGGGCAGCATGAACAGCAGGCCCTGGATCAGCTGGAGGTCGCTGGTCGCGCGGCCGACGACCTGGCCGGTGGACAGCTCGTCCTGACGGCGGCCGTCGAGCCGGGCGATCGTGTGGTACATCTCGGTCCGCAGGTCGTGCTGGACGTCCAGGGCGAGCCTGCCGCCGTAGTAGCGGCGGACGTAGGTGGCCGCGTAGACGAGGACGGCGGCACCGATCAGGGCGCCCGCCCAGGGGGCCATGTCACGGCTGTGGTCGCCGATCACATCGTCGATGATCACCTTGGTGACCAGCGGGACCAGGGCCATGACCGCCATGCCGGCGAGGGAGGAGCCGAGGGCGAGGATCACGTCCTTGGGATGCCGCCACGCGTACGCGGCCAGCCGCCTTGCCCATCCCCGTTGCGTTGCCACGCCGGTGCCTTCCGGTCGACCTGATCTTCCGCAAGGCACCAACGCACAACGAAGCGGATTTCATCCCTCCGCAACAAAGCGCTCCGCTGGGTTCGGCCGTCACCACAGCACGGGTCCGTCGCGGCTGGTCGCCGACCGGCTTCAACGGGCGGGAGCATGTCTCCTCCGGCGGCTCTCCGATGAGCAGATGCAGTTCCTGGGGCGGTCCGTCCATATCACCGGCAGTGCTATCGCCCGAAAGGGCTGCGGGACGGTGCTGCCGGGCGGCTCCCTGATACGCACCCATCGGAACAGCGAACGGGAAGAGCCACTCCGGCAGGCACAAATGCAACGGCCCGACCCGAAGGAAGCGACCGTGCTGGTCAGGAACCTGCCGATGGACGCCCTTCGCGGAATTCATACGTCCGTGAGCGATCAAAGCAAGCCGTCAGCCACGCGCATCAGGCCCGTGACGCGCGAATTCCACGAAGTGCACCCCTCACGGGACCTGAGAGTACCGCGGGCCCCGATGGTGATCTTGTAGTATGCGCCGATGAATTCGCGTAAATACTCGATGGGTTGGCGGTTATTGGCGCCATTGTGCGCGGGCCTGACCGCTGTGGCGGCGACGCTGGTGTCCGCACCTCCGGTCGCCGCCGCCACGCCGTTCGCCGTCCTGCCGCCCTCGACGGTCAGCACCTTCAAGCTGAACATCGACCCGGTGTCGGACTACTCCGCCTACGGGGATGCCATCCGCGGCGTCGAGAAGAGCGGCGCCGTCACCCGGGCGACGCCCCTGGACGTGGCCGAGTCCGGGCAGCACACCGGGCGGGCGGCGCTCTGTCACGACACCGGCCTGGACGGAACCCTCAAGTACGACGGTTTCTGCTGGGACACGACCGACGACAACACCAGTGCCTACTCCAGCACCGGAGGCTGGCACCCGCAGGGCCTGACCGCCGCCCACGACGCCACGGGCAGCACCTACAACGGCCACAACCTCTACCTCGCCTCCTGGTACTACGGCGACAGCACCACCAAGAACCAGTACGGCCGCGTCACCATCGCCGAGTCCACCGGTGCCTCGGTCACCTACGGCCACGTCATGCTCGTGCAGCCGACCGGTAACGCCGACGAAGGCGACTTCATCCCCATCACCAACGTCCACGCCGACGGCATCGTGTGGTACGGCAACAAGCTGTTCGTGGCCAACGGCGGCGAACTGCTCGTCTTCGACATGCAGTACCTGTGGAGGATGAGTTCCACCGCCAGCGACTACGTCGGCATCCGCAACGGTGCGTCCTCGGCGCGCTATCACCAGTGGGCAGTGCCGCTGCAAGGCCGCTACTACACCGGTGACCGGAGCCTGGATCCCCGTGCCTGCACCGGCGGGAGTGGCCGGGCATGTCTGGGCTCGCTGAGCCTCGACCGCTCGGCCAAGGGTCCTGCCCTGATCTCGGGCGAGTACCGCTCCCACGACGCGGGGGCCGGCGGCCGCGTCATCCGGTGGCCTCTGCGGGACAGCACCGACCTGCCGCTCGCCGACAACGGCGCCACCATCGGTACGACGACGGCCACCGCCGCCTACTCGACGCCGGTTTACCAGATGCAGGGCGTGGCCACCGACGGGACCTGGTTCTACATGTCCGGCGAGTGCCCCACGGGTTGGGTCGCGGACCCCACCGCCACCGGCGCCTACTCATGCCTCCACCGGGCACAGCCGGGAGGCGAGCCGTCCGTACTCACCCGGATCCCCAGCCTCACGCAGAATCTCTCCTACAGCACCGCCTCCGGCCGACTCTGGGGGCTGAACGAGTACACAGGTCACCGCGTGGTCTTCAGCATCGACCCGCCGTGAGCGCCGGTCGCACGTGAGGTCGGCGTCGCCCCGTGGCGCCGCCGATGAACGAGCGCAGGCCGTCCGGGCCGACGAGCACCACGGGATCGACCATCCCTGTCGCGGGCAAAGCGCGGTCCGACCGACTTCGGCACGTCTGAAACCGTGGCCGGTGCTCAGGGGCAGTTCCGCGAGTTCGTCGTTCCAGACCCCGACGAAACTGCCCCTGAACAGGGAGAGCGTCAAAGCGCCGCTGGAGTGCTAGGGCGTTGTCCTCACCCGCAGGTAGTAGAACCGTGTCGTCTGTGTCGTGTTCTGGTTGTCGTCGCTGACCAGGAGGACCTTCAGGCGGCCCTTCTCGCGGCCCGTGATCGTCATGCCCTCGATGTTGTCGAGCAGCGGGTTGGGCTGGGGCTGCTTGGCCGTGGCGCCGAGGGAGGGGCAGTCGGCGATGTCGGCGAGCAGGGTCTTCCCGATCGGCCGCACCCCGCGCTGACCGGTGAGGTTCTCGACGTCGCGGGTGTCCGAGGCGTGGCGCGGGTCGGCCAGGTAGAGGCGGACCGTGTTGCCGACGCCGGTGGTGAAGCCACGCTCCAGGACGAGGAGGCGCCCGTCCGGGGTCGCCTGGACCTCGGGCACGCCCAGACCGGCGTCGAGCGGGTAGGCGTACTGCGCGCCGAGCCGGAAGTGGCCGCCCGCGGTCCGCTGCCAGGTCTGGAAGCGCACGATCGTCGGGGAGTCGCCGGACAGGGCGTTCTCCATCGACGCGAGGAGCGTGCGGCCGCCGGGCAGCAGGGTCAGGCCCTCGAAGGTCTGGTTGGTGGTGGCGCGGCCGGCGGGGACGGCCTGGAGGGCGGCCGGCACCGGGAGACGGTCGAGGATGCGGCCGTCCGGGGAGTACCGGCGTATGGACGGCTCGGTCTCGGAGCTGACGAGGAAGGTGCCGTCGCGCTCCGCGACCAGGCCCTCGGAGTCGAGGTCGGCGCCCTTCTCGTCGGCCAGCCGCACGACGGAGGTGGGGCGCAGCGTCCGGGCGTCCAGGCGGAAGAGGGAGGAGCGGTCGGAGAGGGCGGCGAGGGAGCGGCCGTCCGCGGCGAGCGCGGAGAAGTTGCCGACGAAGGTGTCCTGGTACGTCGTCTTGTCGAGCGCGTCGGAGAAGCGGTCGAGGGTGACGGCGGAGGAGCAGGCGTGGGGCGCGCGGCCGGTGGCGCCGGCGGATCCGGCGGCGGTCAGGGTGGCGGCCGCCGCCAGGCCGGCGGTGAGCGTGGCGAGTACGGTTCTCAGGCGCATGGTCGTCACCGTAGGACGGGTCGGTGACGCCGTGGCGGACGTCCAGTGAAAGCTCGCTCCCTGGACCCGGTCAGGGGGCCGTGATGTCCTTGTGGACGGCCTTGGCGACGCCCTGGATCGTGGTGATGCCGTAGTTCATGGTGCTGTTGTCGTGGGTCAGCACGGTGATCGTGTAGTCGTGGCCGCGTCCGGTGAAGGTGCCGACGCTGTGCACCCGCCAGCCGTGCGTGGAGCGTTGCAGCCAGCCGTTCTTGACGTGCCAGGCGACCCCGGAGGGCGCTCCGTAGGGGGTGCCCCAGCGCTGGGAGGAGACGACCTGGCCCATCAGCTTGAGGATGTAGGCGCGGGAGTTGTCGCTGAGCACGCCGTTCCTGGCGGTGACGAGCTTGAGCAGCTTCTGCTCGTCGGTGACCGTGATCTGGGTCAGTCCCCAGTAGCCGTTCGCGCCGGGCTTGGTCTGGCTCATGCCCGCCGCACCGAGGAAGCCCTTGATCTTCGTGAGGCCGAGCTGCTTCCACAGGGTGCTGGTCGCGTTGTTGTCCGACTGGGTGATCATGGCCTTGGTGAGGGAGGTCTCACGGTCGGTCAGATAGCGGTTGTGCTTCTTCGCGTCCCACAGCAGCGCGGCGAGGACGGTGACCTTGACGACGCTGGCCGAGTCGTAGGCGCTGGTGGCGCGCAGGGTGCAGGTCGTGTTGGTGGTGCGGTCGTACACGCCGACGGCGACGGTGCCCTTGCGGGTGGCGAGGGCGGCCGTGATGTCCTTCTTGAGCTTGGCGGCGAGGCCCGCCTTGGCGGACGTGCAGCTGACGGTGGGTGTCGCCGCGGCGGCGGGCGCGACGGCGGCTACGCCGGGTATGAGCACCGCCCCGCCGACGACGACCGCGAGCGCACGGGCGCGTCTGGATCTCCAATGAGTCATGCACCTGATGACTCACGATCTCGGGTGAAGGGTTGTACGCCGGGTGGGATCGGTGCGTATCCGGTCCTACTACTTCGCTCACACCGGTGAAGCCGATCTTGAACCCGGGCGTGTCTCCCCGTGCCGGCGCGAGCATGGCGGAGCCCCGGCAGCTCAGCGGGGGCGTTCCCACTCCCCTTTCTGGAGGGTCTCGTGAAGCTTCGTTCCGCCGCGCTCGGTGCCGTTCTCGGCCTGGCCGCCCTGCTCCTGCCCGCCCAGGGTGCCGCCGCGGCGGCACCGCCGCACTGTCCCGGCGGGTCGGTGTGCTTCTGGAGCGAGGAGGGCTTCGGCGGCGACTACTGGGAGTGGACGGCCGCCTCCGGCTACCGCGACATGCCGCCCCGCCTCCACGACCACGTCGGCTCGGTCGTCGCCGGCACCCGCGCCTGCTTCGTCAACTGGTCCCCGGTCGAGAAGCGGGACGTGTTCTCCGGCGACTGGCGCTCCCGCTACCTGGGCGACTTCGGCGGCCGTATCGACGGTGTGGGTCCCGGCGGCTGCTGAGCCGGTCGGCGCTCACCCCTGGTGGGTCGGGGCGAACATCCGCAGGACCGCCGGGAGGACGACCACCGAGGGACCCGGTGCGGCCAGGGCCGTGGCCAGGTCCTCCGCCAGGGTCCCCGGGGTCGTACGCACCCCGGGGACGCCGAAGGACTCGGCCAGGGCCACGTAGTCGGGCCCGGCGAGCTCGGTCCCCGTCGTCGCGCCGAACGCGTCGGTCATGTACTCGCGCAGGATGCCGTACCCGCCGTCGTCGACGATCAGCCAGGTGACGTCCAGCCCGTGCTGCCGGGCGGTCGCCAGCTCGGCGATCGAGTAGAGTGCCCCGCCGTCGCCCGAGACCGCGAGCACCGGGCGGGCGGGGTCCGCGACGGCCGCGCCGAGGGCCGCGGGGAAGGCGTAGCCGAGGCCGCCGGCGCCCTGTGCCGAGTGCATGGTGTTCGTCCCGCGCGGGTCGAACGCCGACCACGCCCAGTACGCGAGGATCGTCATGTCCCAGAAGGACGGCGCACCGGCGGGCAGCGCGCGCCGCACCGCCGCCAGCACGTCCTGCTCCAGGTCGAGTCCCTGGGGGGCGAGGCGGTGGGAGACCCGGGCGAGCAGGTCGCGCACGCGCTCGGGGGCCGTGGGGTCGGTGCGTTCGCGGACCGTCTCCAGGAGCGCCTGGAGGGCGAGGCGGGCGTCCGCGTGGATGCCGAGCGCCGGGTGGTTGGCCTCCAGCTTGCCCGCGTCGGCCTCGATCTGGACGACCCGGCCGCGCGGCCGGAACGTGTGGTAGTTCGAGGAGAGTTCACCGAGGCCCGAGCCGACGACCAGCAGCACGTCGGCGTCCTCCAGGAACTCCGTGGTGTGCCGGTCCTCCAGCCAGGACCGCAGCGAGAGCGGATGCGCCCAGGGGAAGGCGCCCTTGCCGCCGAAGGTCGTCACCACGGGCGCGTCCAGCCGCTCCGCGAGCCGGCGCAGCTTGCCCGCGGCGTCCGCCCGTACCACCCCGCCGCCCGCGATGATCGCCGGGCGCTCCGCCGCCGACAGCAACTCGGCGGCCACGGCGGTGAGTTCGGGTCTCGGGGGCAGCTCGTCCGGGGTGGCGTCCACCGCGGTCACCACCGGCAGGGACGTCTCGGCGAGCAGCACGTCCTGCGGCACCTCGACCCAGACCGGTCCGTGCGGCACGGTCAGCGCCGACTTCCAGGCCGCCGCGATCGCCGAGGGGATCTGCGAGGCGGTGCGCACGGTGTGGACGGACTTCACCACGCCCCGGAACGAGGCCGCCTGGTCCGGGAGTTCGTGCAGATGACCGCGGCGCGCGCCGCCGAGCCCGGCCGTGGGGACCTGGCCCGCGACCGCGACGACCGGCGCGGAGGCCGCGGCGGCCTCCTGGAGCGCGGCCAGCGCGGTCAGCGCGCCCGGCCCGGTCGACACCAGCAGCGGCGCCGCCTCGCCGGTGATCCGCCCGTACGCGTCCGCAGCGAACCCGGCGTTGTTCTCCACCCGCAGGCCCACGTACCGCAGGTCGGAGCGGCGCAGCGCGTCGAAGACGCCGAGGGTGTGCTGACCGGGCAGGCCGAAGACGGTGGTCGCGCCGAGCCCGGCCAGGGTCTCCACGACCAGGTCCCCGCCGGTGCGGCCGGGCGGAGGGCTGAGCGCGGCCTCCGTCTGCGCGGGTGTCGGGCGGAGCACCAGGTCGTGGTCGTGGGTCACTTGGCGCGTGCCTCCGCGATCTGCCGGGTCATGATCGTGGTCAGTTCGTACGCCGTGTGCGAGGCCGCCACCGAGGTGATCTCCGCGTGGTCGTAGGCCGGGGCCACCTCGACGACGTCCGCCGAGACGAGGTGGCACGACGCCAGGCCGCGCAGGATCTCCAGCAGCTCGCGCGAGGTCATGCCGCCGGCCTCGGGGGTGCCGGTGCCGGGCGCGTGCGCCGGGTCGAGGCAGTCGATGTCGATGGAGATGTAGAGCGGCCGGTCGCCGATGCGCTGCCTGAGCTGGTCGGCGACCTCGTCGGCGCCGCGTCGGTAGACGTCGGCGGAGGTGACGATGCCGAAGCCCATCTTCTCGTCGTCGGTGAGGTCCTGCTTGCCGTACAGCGGGCCGCGGATGCCGACGTGGGAGAGGGCGGAGGTGTCGAGGACGCCCTCCTCGACGGCGCGGCGAAACGGGGTGCCGTGGGTGTACTCGGCGCCGAAGTAGGTGTCCCAGGTGTCGAGGTGGGCGTCGAAGTGGAGCAGGGCGACCGGGCCGTGCCGCTTGGCGACCGAGCGCAGGAGGGGGAGCGCGATGGTGTGGTCGCCGCCGAGGGTCATCAGACGGGCACCGGTGCCGAGCAGGTCGTCGGCGGCGGCCTCGATCGTCTCCACGGCCTCGTTGATGTGGAACGGGTTCACCGCGACGTCGCCGCCGTCGGCGACCTGGGCGAGCGCGAAGGGGGAGGCGTCCTGCGCCGGGTTGTAGGGGCGCAGCAGCCGGGACGCCTCGCGGATGGCGTTGCCGCCGAAGCGGGCGCCGGGCCGGTAGGAGACCCCGGAGTCGAACGGCACGCCCACCACGGCGACGTCGGCGGTGCCGACCTCGTCGAGGCGGGGCAGCCGCGCGAAGGTCGCGGGGCCCGCGTAGCGCGGGACGCGGGAGGAGTCGACGGGGCCGCGGGGCGTCTCGTTGCCGGTCATGGGGGATTGCCTTCTTTCCAGCGCTTCGTCGCGCTTGTACTGCTTGTCGTACGACTCTACCGGTGAGCCGGGACCGTACCGGACGGCCGGCACCGTGACGCACGACCGTTGTGCGCCGGGGGCAGGTGGACCGCGGCCCGCGCTGCCTCACAATGGGAGCATGCCGATACCCGGGACACCCAGCCGCGCCGAGCTCGTCGACCACCTGGTGAGGACCCGTATCGCGGGCGACGTCGCCACGCCGCGCGAGAACAACCTCTCCCATTACCGCAAGCTGGCCAACGGAGACCGCAACTTCTGGCTCGGCCTCGAACTCGGGGACCGCTGGACCGACGAGCAGGACGTGCTCGCGGTGATGGCGGAGCGGGTCGGGGTCAACGACGACGCCGAGTACCGGCACGGACAGGACACCATCGACCCGCAGTTGACGGTCGACGGCCTCGACCGGCTGGCGGCCCGGCTGCGCAAGGCGGCCGAGGACCGGCAGCGGGTGCTGTTCGCCACCGGTCACCCCGGGGGCCTGCTGGACGTGCACCGCGCCACCGCCGCCGCACTGCGCGCCGCGGGCTGCGACGTCGTGGTCATCCCCGACGGGCTCCAGACGGAGGAGGGTTACGTCATGCAGTTCGCGGACGTGGCCGTCCTGGAGCACGGGGCGACGCTGTGGCACACCCACTCCGGCGAGCCGATGCGCGCCATTCTCAACGGACTCGAGCGCGAGGGCGCGGCCCCGCCGGACCTGGTGGTCGCCGACCACGGCTGGGCCGGGTTCGCCGCGCAGCACGGCCTCGACTCGGTCGGGTACGCCGACTGCAACGACCCCGCCCTGTTCATCGCCGAGGCGGAGGGCACTCTCCAGGTGGCGGTGCCGCTCGACGACCATGTCGTCAGCCCCCGCCACTACGACCCCATGACGGCCTATCTGATCGCGGAAGCGGGCCTGGCGTAAGGGAGTTCGGGCCCCCTGCACGACGGTGTGCGGTCCCGCCCAGCGGAACCGCACACCGTGTCATGCCTGTTGATGTGGGTCAGCGGCCACCACCGCCACCGTGACCGCCGCCACCGCCATGGCCGCCACCACCGTGACCGCCACCGCCGTGACCGCCGCCACCGTGACCACCACCGTGGCCGCCGCCATGGCCGCCACCGTGGCCACCGCCGTGGTCGCCACCGTAGCCACCGCCGTGACCGCCGTAACCACCGCGGCCGTCGTGGTTGCCGTAGCCGTTGCCGTTGTGGTTGCCGTAGCCGTCATTGTCGTCGTTCCACCAGCCGTAGCTGTTGTCGTTGTGGAAGCGACTGTAACTGCCGT
The DNA here is from genome assembly GCF_040638185.1 of Streptomyces sp. NPDC026672. Taxonomy (NCBI): domain Bacteria; kingdom Bacillati; phylum Actinomycetota; class Actinomycetes; order Kitasatosporales; family Streptomycetaceae; genus Streptomyces; species Streptomyces sp. NPDC026672. Next base: position 58,601 of record NZ_JBEZXS010000029.1, on the reverse strand, counting down.
GGTCGTAGGAGTGCTCGGACGCCGAAGCGGTGCCCGCCGTGCCTATCGCGACTCCGCCTGCCACCATCAGCCCGGCGGCGGACACCGCGAAGAGGCGCCTGGCGCGTTGTGCTCGCATGAGAGATACCTTTCGTTCCATCGTCTTCGCACATGCCGCGGAAGGGCGCGCGCGAGGGATGGCCGCAGCCGCAAGGTGCATGAGATACGGCTCGGTCGTAGGTTCACCGCGTATTGATCTGAGAAGCACGGGCTCGACCGCCGACGCCTCCAGGTCCCCCGCGAGGGTGCGCGGGCGGACACTGCGGCCCCGGTCCGGCGGTCACCGGACCTGGTCGGCCGGGCGTGCCGTGCGTGCGGCTTTCACTCAGAGAGCCTAGTCCCGCCCGTGCGACTCGGCACCTCGGGAAACCCACGGGCCGCAACGGTTACCGCGGGACACGAACGACACCCTCCTGGATCACCGAGATGGCGAGCCGTCCGTCCCGGGTGTATATGCGGGCCTGGCCCAGTCCCCGGCCGCCGTGGGCGGAGGGCGACTCCTGGTCGTAGAGCAGCCACTCGTCGGCGCGGAAGGGGCGGTGGAACCACATCGCGTGGTCCAGCGACGCCCCGACGACGTCCCCGACGGCCCAGCCGCCGCGGCCGTGCGCGAGCAGCACGGAGTCGAGCAGTGTCATGTCGGAGACATAGGTGGCGAGGACGACGTGCAGCAGCGGGGCGTCGATCTCGCCGTCGAGCTTGCCGGCCGCGCGGAACCAGACCTGGGAGTGCGGCTCGCGCGGCTCGCCGTACCTGCCGTACGGCGGCTCGTCGACGTAGCGCAGGTCGACCGCCTCGCGGGCCTCAAGGAGCCGTTCGACGACCCGCGGGTCCAGATGGGCGTAGGCGCGCAGCCGCTCCGGGGAGGTGGGCAGCGTCTCGGGGTCGGGGGCGGGCGGCATCGGGGCCTGGTGGTCGAGCCCGTCCTCGTACGTCTGGAAGGACGCCGAGAGGTGGAAGATCGGGTGGCCGTGCTGGACGGCGACCACCCGGCGGGTGGTGAAGGAGCGGCCGTCGCGGATGCGGTCGACGGTGTAGACGATGGGGGCGCCCGGGTCGCCGGGGCGCAGGAAGTACGCGTGGAGCGAGTGCGCGGGCCGGTCGGCGGGGACGGTGCGCCCGGCCGCGACCAGGGCCTGGGCCGCGACCTGCCCGCCGAAGACCCGGGGGACGACGGCGGAGCGGGACCGGCCGCGGAAGATGTCCTGCTCGATCCGCTCCAGGTCGAGCAGATCGAGCAGGGACCGCAGTGCCCGGGTCATGGGGTGGTCGTGCCGTGCGGTGAGGTCGCCGGTGCCGTCACGTGCCCTACAGACCCATGTCCTTGGCGATGATCGTCTTCATGATCTCGCTGGTGCCGCCGTAGATGCGGTTGACGCGGTTGTCCGCGTACAGGCGGGCGATGGGGTACTCGTTCATATAGCCGTAGCCGCCGTGCAGCTGGAGGCAGCGGTCGATGACGCGGTGGGCGACCTCGGTGCAGAACAGCTTGGCGCTGGCGGCCTCGGCGGGAGTCAGCTCACCGGCGTCCAGGGCCTCGAGGGCGCGGTCGGCGACGGCCTCGGCGGCGTCCACCTCGGCCTGGCAGGCGGCCAGTTCGAACTTGGTGTTCTGGAAGTGGGCGACCTGCCGGCCGAAGACGGTGCGCTCCTGGACGTACTGCTTGGCGAAGCGGACGGCGGCCTTGGCCTGCGCGTAGGCGCCGAAAGCGATGCCCCAGCGCTCGGAGGGAAGGTTGGCGCCGAGGTAGGAGAAGCCGCGGTTCTCCTCGCCGAGCAGGTCCTCGGCCGGGACCTTGACGTCCACGAAGGCCAGCTCGGCGGTGTCGGAGGTCTTCAGGCCGAGCTTGTCGAGCTTGCGGCCGACGGAGTAGCCCTCGGACCTGGTGTCGACGGCGAAGAGGGAGATGCCGTGGCGGCGGTCCTCGGCGGTGGGCGCGGAGGTGCGGGCGCAGACGATCACGCGGTCGGCGTGGACGCCGCCGGTGATGAAGGTCTTGGCGCCGTTGAGGACGTAGTGGGTGCCGTCCTCGGAGAGCTTGGCGGTGGTCTTCATGCCGGCGAGGTCGGAGCCGGTGCCCGGCTCGGTCATCGCGATGGCCCACATCTCCTCGGCGGAGACGAACTTCGGCAGGAAGCGCTTCTTCTGCTCGTCGGTGGCGAGCATCTTGAGGTACGGCAGGGCGAGCAGCACGTGCACGCCGGAGCCGCCGAAGCTCACGCCGGCGCGGGCGGTCTCCTCGTACTGCACGGCCTCGAACTTGTGGCTCTCCAGGCCGGCGCCGCCGTACTCCTCGGGGACGTTGATGCCGAAGAGGCCCAGTTCGGCGAGCTTGTAGTAGAACTCGCGCGGCGCCTGGCCGGCGGCGAACCACTCGTCGTGCACCGGCACGACCTCGGCCTCGATGAAGGCCCGCAGGGTCTCCCGGAACGCCTCGTGATCCTCGTCGAACACCGTACGGCGCATCGCCGCCACCTCCACTGCCGCATGTCTAAGCGCTTGCTCAGAGTCAACCGTACCGGCGGGTAGGGACACCCGTCCAGGGGATGCCGGCCGTAACGCTCATCACGTACGCGCGAGGGAGGGTACGGCCGTTGCGCACACGCGCGCGGAGGGCGCGGGCGTTCACTCCGCCCCGGCCGCCGCGAACGCGCCCCGCGCCATCCGGTGCAGCAGGCCCGCCGTGGTGGCCCGCCCGGGGAGGGCGCCGGGGCGGGCGAGGTGCGGGGTGGAATTGAGGAGGCCGAAGACCGAGTGGACCGCCGAGCGGGCCGCCGGTTCGGTCAGCGCGGGATACACCTCGCGCAGCACCTCCACCCACAGCTCGACGTACTGCCGCTGGAGCTGGCGGACCAGCTTGCGGTCGGTCTCGCGCAGCCGGTCCAGCTCGCGGTCGTGCAGGGTGATCAGCGGCCGGTCGTCGAGCGCGAAGTCGATGTGGCCCTCGATGAGGGAGTCGAGCACCGCGACCGGACCGGCCGCGCCGTCGGCCTCGGCCAGCCGGCGCTTCGCCCCGGTCAGCAACTGCCCGCTGATCCCCACGAGCAGTTCCGCGAGCATCGCGTCCTTGCCCGGGAAGTGGCGGTAGAGACCGGGGCCGCTGATGCCGACCGCGGCCCCTATCTCGTCGACCCCGACACCGTGGAAACCGCGCTCGGCGAACAGCCGCGCGGCCTCCTTGAGGATCTGTTCGCGGCGGGTGGGCGCGTCGGCTCTGGTGACCATGGAGGCAATTGTAGACAGGGAGGTTAGCGTTCGTTAACCTGAGGGAGATGGTTAACGCTCATTAACGGCAGGCCACTGGGTGAGGGGACCGCGAGGATGCAAGAGGCACCGGAGCTGACGAGCGCGGCGGACCCCGCGTCGGCGGCCTGGCGGGCCAACGAGGAGGCGCACCGCGCGCTCGTCGGGGAACTGCGCGACAAGCTCGCCGCGGCCCGGCTCGGCGGCGGCGAGAAGGCCCGCGCCCGGCACACGGCCCGCGGCAAGCTGCTGCCGCGCGACCGGGTGGACACACTGCTGGACCCGGGCTCGCCCTTCCTGGAGCTGGCCCCGCTGGCCGCCGACGGGATGTACGACGGGCAGGCGCCGGCGGCCGGGGTCGTCGCCGGGATCGGCCGGGTGGCCGGCCGCGAGTGCGTGATCGTCGCCAACGACGCCACGGTCAAGGGCGGCACCTACTACCCGATGACCGTGAAGAAGCACCTGCGCGCGCAGGAGGTGGCCCTGGAGAACCGGCTGCCCTGCCTCTACCTCGTGGACTCGGGCGGCGCCTTCCTGCCCATGCAGGACGAGGTGTTCCCGGACCGCGAGCACTTCGGGCGGATCTTCTACAACCAGGCCCGGATGTCCGGCGCGGGCGTCCCCCAGATCGCCGCGGTCCTCGGATCCTGCACGGCGGGCGGGGCGTACGTCCCGGCGATGAGCGACGAGGCCGTCATCGTGCGCGGCCAGGGCACGATCTTCCTCGGCGGCCCGCCCCTGGTGAAGGCGGCCACCGGCGAGGTCGTCACCGCCGAGGAACTGGGCGGCGGCGAGGTGCACGCGCGGGTCTCCGGGGTCACCGACCACCTCGCCGAGGACGACGCCCACGCGCTGCGGATCGTGCGCGACATCGTCGCGACGCTGCCCGCCCGGGGCCCCATGCCCTGGCGGACCACCCCCGTCGTGGAACCGAAGGTGGACCCCTACGGGCTCTACGGCGCGGTGCCCGTCGACTCCCGCACCCCCTACGACGTGCGGGAGATCATCGCCCGCGTGGTCGACGGCTCCCGCTTCGCCGAGTTCAAGGCCGAGTTCGGCCAGACCCTGGTCACCGGCTTCGCGCGGATCCACGGCCACCCGGTCGGGATCGTCGCCAACAACGGCATCCTGTTCTCCGAGTCCGCCCAGAAGGGCGCGCACTTCATCGAGCTGTGCGACCAGCGCGGCATCCCGCTGCTGTTCCTCCAGAACGTCTCCGGGTTCATGGTGGGCCGGGACTACGAGGCGGGCGGCATCGCCAAGCACGGCGCCAAGATGGTCACGGCCGTCGCCTGCACCCGGGTGCCCAAGCTGACGGTCGTGGTAGGCGGGTCGTACGGCGCGGGCAACTACTCGATGTGCGGCCGGGCCTACTCCCCCCGCTTCCTGTGGATGTGGCCCGGCGCCAAGATCTCCGTGATGGGCGGCGAGCAGGCCGCGTCGGTCCTCGCGACCGTCAAGCGCGACCAGCTGGAGGCGCGCGGCGAGCAGTGGCCCGCGGCGGAGGAGGAGGCGTTCAAGGACCCGATCCGCGCGCAGTACGAGCGGCAGGGCAACGCCTACTACGCGACCGCGCGGCTGTGGGACGACGGCGTGATCGACCCGCTGGAGACCCGGCAGGTGCTGGGCCTGGCCCTGACCGCCTGTGCGGGCGCCCCGCTGGGCGAGCCGCAGTTCGGCGTCTTCCGGATGTGAGGGTGGGAATGTTCGAGACAGTCCTCGTGGCCAACCGCGGTGAGATCGCGGTGCGGGTCATCCGTACGCTGCGCGCGCTGGGCGTGCGCTCGGTGGCCGTCTTCTCCGACGCGGACGCCGATGCGCGGCACGTGCGGGAGGCCGACACGGCGGTGCGGATCGGTCCGGCGCCCGCGGCCGAGAGCTATCTGTCGGTGGAGCGGCTGCTGGAGGCCGCCGCCCGCACCGGCGCCCAGGCCGTCCACCCCGGGTACGGGTTCCTGGCGGAGAACGCCGCCTTCGCGCGCGCCTGCGCCGACGCGGGCCTGGTGTTCATCGGGCCGCCGGCCGACGCGATCGCCCTGATGGGCGACAAGATCCGCGCCAAGGAGACGGTGCGGGCGGCCGGGGTGCCGGTCGTGCCGGGCTCCAGCGGCAGCGGCCTCACGGACGCGCAGCTCGCCGACGCGGCCCGGGAGATCGGCATGCCGGTGCTGCTCAAGCCGTCCGCGGGCGGCGGCGGCAAGGGCATGCGCCTGGTGCGGGAGGAGGGCGCGCTGGCCGACGAGATCACCGCCGCCCGCCGCGAGGCCCGCGCCTCCTTCGGCGACGACACGCTCCTCGTCGAGCGGTGGATCGACCGGCCCCGGCACATCGAGATCCAGGTGCTGGCCGACGGACACGGCCGGGTCGTCCACCTCGGCGAGCGCGAGTGCTCCCTCCAGCGACGCCACCAGAAGCTCATCGAGGAGGCGCCCAGCGTGCTCCTCGACGAGGCGACCCGGGCGGCGATGGGCGAGGCGGCCGTGCAGGCGGCGCGCTCCTGCGGGTACCGGGGCGCGGGCACGGTCGAGTTCATCGTCCCCGGCGGCGACCCCTCGGCGTACTACTTCATGGAGATGAACACCCGGCTCCAGGTGGAGCACCCCGTCACCGAGCTGGTCACCGGGCTCGACCTGGTGGAGTGGCAGCTGCGGGTGGCGGCGGGCGAACCGCTCGGCCTCGCGCAGGAGGACGTACGGCTGACCGGGCACGCGGTCGAGGCCCGCCTCTGCGCCGAGACGGTGTCCGTCAAGGAGGGCGTGCGCGGCTTCCTGCCGTCGGGCGGCACCGTGCTCGCCCTGCGCGAGCCGCAGGGCGACGGTGTGCGCACCGACTCCGGACTGACCGAGGGCACCGAGGTGAGCAGCCTCTACGACCCGATGCTGTCCAAGGTGATCGCGTACGGCTCCGACCGGGAGACCGCGCTGCGCCGGCTGCGCGCGGCCCTCGCCGGCACGGTCACGCTGGGCGTGCCGACCAACGCCGGGTTCCTGCGCCGGCTGCTGGCCCATCCGGCGGTTGTGGCGGGCGAGCTGGACACGGGGCTGGTCGAGCGGGACATGGACGCACTCGTGCCGGACGGGGTGCCCGCGGAGGCGTACGCGGCGGCGGCGCTGCTGCGCCAGGCCGCCCTGGCGCCCTCTGCCGCGCCCGCCGACGGCTCCGGCTGGACCGACCCGTTCGCCGCCGCGGACGGCTGGCGCCTGGGCGGCGAACGGGCCTGGACGGCACACCATCTGCGGGTGCCGGGCCACGACCCGGTCACCGTGCGGGTGCGCAGCACGCCGGACGGGGGGACGGAGCTGCTGCTGCCCGGGGCCGGCACACCGCTGCGGGCGTCCGGGGGCCGGCCCCGCCCCGGCGACGAGCACCGGTTCGCCTTCCTGCTCGACGGCGTCGCCCACTCCTTCGCCGCCCTGCCGGACGGCACCTGGCTGGGCCGGGACGGGGACGCCTGGCAGGTGCGCGACCACGACCCGGTGGCCGCGTCGCTCACGGGCGCCGCGCACGCGGGCGCCGACTCGCTGACCGCGCCCATGCCCGGCACGGTCACGGTGGTGAAGGTCGCCGTCGGCGACGAGGTGAGCGCCGGGCAGAGCCTGCTGGTGGTGGAGGCGATGAAGATGGAGCACGTCGTCTCCGCCCCGCACGCCGGCACGGTCACCGAACTCGACGTCACGCCGGGCACCACGGTCGCCATGGACCAGGTGCTCGCCGTGGTCGCACCGCACGAGGCCCTGGTCGCCCCGCACGAGGAGGAGACGGCATGAGCACCCCGGAACTCGGACTGCCGATGACCGTGCCGGCCCCGGACCTGCCCGCCCGGGTCCGCATCCACGAGGTCGGCGCGCGCGACGGGCTGCAGAACGAGAAGACGTCCGTGCCGACCGCGGTGAAGGCCGAGTTCGTCCACCGGCTGGCCGACGCGGGGCTGACGACGATCGAGGCGACCAGCTTCGTGCGCCCCGAGTGGGTGCCCCAACTGGCCGACGCGGAGGAGCTGTTCCCGCTGCTCGGCGACCTCGGCGAGGTGGCGCTGCCGGTGCTCGTGCCCAACCGGCGGGGCCTGGACCGGGCGCTCGCGCTCGGCGCCCGCCGGGTGGCCGTGTTCGCCAGCGCCACCGAGTCCTTCGCCAAGGCCAACCTCAACCGCACCCTGGACGAGTCCCTCGCGGTGTTCGACCCGGTGGTGCGGCACGCCAAGGACGAGGGCCGGCACGTGCGCGGCTACGTCTCCATGTGCTTCGGCGACCCGTGGGAGGGCCCGGTGGCGGCGCACCAGGTGGTGCGGGTGTGCCGGGCGCTGCGGGACATGGGCTGCGACGAGCTGAGTCTCGGCGACACCATCGGGGTCGCCACGCCGGGCCAGGTCCTCGACCTGCTCGCCCTCCTCAACGAGGAGGGGGTGCCGACCGATGTGATCGGCGTCCACTTCCACGACACCTACGGGCAGGCGCTCGCCAACACCCTGGCCGCGCTCCAGCACGGCGTCACCACCGTCGACGCCTCCGCGGGCGGCCTGGGCGGCTGCCCCTACGCCAAGTCCGCCACCGGCAACCTCGCCACCGAGGACCTCGTCTGGATGCTGCACGGCCTCGGCATCGAGACCGGGGTCGACCTCGGCCGTCTCACCGCCACCAGCGTGTGGATGGCCGAGCGGCTGGGCCGTCCGAGCCCGTCGCGCACCGTCCGCGCCCTCTCCCACCAGGAGCAGTGATCACAGCCATGGACTACCGACTCTCCCCCGAGCTGGAAGAACTCCGGCGCACCGTCGAGGAGTTCGCGCACGACGTCGTGGCGCCCAAGATCGGCGAGTTCTACGAGCAGCACGAGTTCCCCTACGAGATCGTCCGCGAGATGGGCCGCATGGGCCTGTTCGGGCTGCCGTTCCCGGAGGAGTACGGCGGGATGGGCGGCGACTACCTGGCGCTGGGCGTGGCGCTGGAGGAACTGGCCCGGGTGGACTCGTCGGTGGCGATCACGCTGGAGGCCGGGGTCTCACTGGGCGCAATGCCGCTGCACCTGTTCGGCACCGAGGAGCAGAAGCGGGAGTGGCTGCCGCGGCTGTGCTCCGGGGAGGTCCTGGGCGCGTTCGGGCTGACGGAGCCGGACGGCGGCAGCGACGCGGGGGCCACGCGCACGACGGCGCGGCTGGACCCGGACACCGACGAGTGGGTGATCAACGGCACGAAGTGCTTCATCACCAACTCCGGTACGGACATCACCGGGTTGGTGACGGTGACGGCGGTGACCGGCCGCAAGCCGGACGGCCGGCCGCTGATCTCGGCGATCGTCGTCCCGTCCGGCACCCCGGGCTTCACCGTCGCGGCGCCCTACTCCAAGGTCGGCTGGAACGCCTCGGACACCCGTGAGCTGTCCTTCGCGGACGTCCGGGTGCCCGCCGCCAACCTGCTGGGCGAGGAGGGCCGGGGTTACGCCCAGTTCCTGCGCATCCTGGACGAGGGCCGCATCGCCATCGCCGCCCTCGCCACCGGGCTGGCCCAGGGGTGTGTGGACGAGTCGGTGAAGTACGCCAAGGAGCGGCACGCCTTCGGGCGCCCGATCGGTGCCAACCAGGCGATCCAGTTCAAGATCGCCGACATGGAGATGAAGGCGCACACGGCCCGCCTGGCCTGGCGCGACGCCGCCGCCCGTCTGGTGAGCGGCGCCCCCTTCAAGAAGGAGGCCGCGCTGGCCAAGCTGCACTCGTCGACGGTCGCGGTCGACAACGCCCGCGACGCCACGCAGATCCACGGCGGCTACGGCTTCATGAACGAGTACCCGGTCGCCCGCATGTGGCGCGACTCCAAGATCCTCGAAATCGGCGAGGGCACGAGCGAGGTCCAACGCATGCTGATCGCCCGCGAGTTGGGCCTGCCGACCTGACCGTCGCCGTCCCGCCGTCGACTGTGGTGCCCCACTGGGGCACGGACCGGCGGGCACCCCGGAGTACGGTCCTCCGGGGTGCCCGTCAGCGCTGGCTCAGGTGGTCCAGGGCACCTGCGGCGAGCGGTAGTAGGACATGCCGCGGGCCTCCCAGCGCGGGCCCTGCGCGGCGAGGCGCACCTTGTAGGAGTCCCAGTCGTGGGTGGCGGCCGGGGACCAGCCCAGCTCGGCCACGCCGGGGAGCCTCGGGAACGCCATGTACTCGATGCCGGCGACGTCGGCGATGGTCTCCGTCCACAGGGGCGCCTCCACGCCCCGCACGGCCGAGGCCGGCACCCCGTCCAGATAGGCGCCCGGGTCCCAGTCGTAGGAGCGCCGCACCTCCACCAGACCCGCCCAGTCCTGGCCGAGGGGCGTGTCGTCGGTGTACTTCATGTCGAGGTACACCCGGTCGGCCGGGGACAGCACGATCCCGGTGCCGTTCCGGGCGGCCTCGGCGACCTGTGCCTTCTCGGCGGCGTCGGTGTCGTCCAGGCCCCAGTACTGGGCGAGGGCGCCCTTCGCCGGGTGGGCACCGGTCAGCTGGTGCCAGCCCATGACCTTCTTGCCGTACTTCGCGACGACCGGCTGGACCCGGTCCATGAACGTCACGTAGTCGTCGTGGGCGGTGGAGTGCGCCTCGTCGCCGCCGATGTGGAGGTAGCGGCCAGGGGTGAGGGCGGCGATCTCCCGGACCACGTCGTCCACGAAGTCGTAGGTGACGGGCTTGGGCACGCACAGGGAGCTGAAGCCGACCTCGGTGCCCGTGTAGAGCGGGGGCGCGACGCCGTCGCAGTTCAGTTCCGCGTACGAGGCGAGGGCCGCGTTGGTGTGGCCGGGCATGTCGATCTCGGGCACGACCTCCAGATAGCGGGAGGCGGCGTAGCGGACGATCTCCCGGTAGTCGGCCTTGGTGTAGTGGCCGCCGGGGCCGCCGCCGACCTGGGTGGAGCCGCCGTGGGCCGTCAGGCGCGGCCAGGAGTCGATCGCGATGCGCCAGCCCTGGTCGTCGCTGAGGTGCAGATGCAGCTCGTTGACCTTGTAGAGGGCCAGTTCGTCGATGTAGCGCTTGACCTGGTCGACGGTGAAGAAGTGCCGGGAGACGTCCAGCATCGCGCCCCGGTAGGGGAAGCGCGGGCTGTCCTCGACGGTGCCGCCGGCCACCGTCCAGGGTCCGGGCTGCGCGGACCTCTTCTCCACGGCGGCGGGCAGCAGCTGACGCAGGGTCTGGACACCGTGGAAGAGACCGGCCGGGGCGCTCGCGGTGATGGTGACCCCGCCCCGCCCGCTGTCGAGCCGGTAGCCCTCGGCGCCGAACCCGCCCTCGCGGAGCCGGAGTCGGAGGTCCGCGTCGCCGCGGGTGGTAATCGGCAGGGCGTAGCCGGTGGAGGGCCGCAGCAGTCCGGCCAGGTACTCGCCGACCTCGCGCGCCGCACGGGAGTCGGGGACGCCGATGCGCGTGTCGCGGGTGATCCGGTACGGCGATCCGGCCGGGACGACGGAGGCGGGCGCCGGGATCACCCGGCCGAGCGGGGTGATCCCGGAGGGCTCGGCCGCCGGGGCCCCGGCCGAGGTGAAGGCGCCCGCCGCGGCGACGAGCAGCAGGGATCCGAGGATCCGGGCCATACGGGGAGTCGTGCTGTGGTGCCGTCTCACATGCGCTCCCTTCGGAAATGGTGGAGACCACCTTCCCGCACAACCGGCGCGCCGAGCCCCGCGGGGTGCGATCCTCCCGAAGAACCGCACAAGAGCCGCCGGCGCCGACTACCGGACCGGCCGCCCCGCCGAGGAATCCCACCGGCCGGTGCCCGGAATCGGGCAGGATTCTTGCGAAAGCGGCGTCCGTGCCCCAGGATCTACCGGGTGCACGACGAACTCGTTGATCATCTGACGCGGTCCACGCCCCTGAACCGGGGCGAGGCCCTGCGGGTGGTCCAGGACGTGCTGGCGTTCTTCGACGAGACGACCGAGGAGTTCGTCCGTCGCCGCCACCGTGAACTCCGGGCCCAGGGCCTGGTGAACACGGCGATCTTCGAACGGATCGAGGCGGACCTGAGATACCGGGCGGTGTCCCCGCCGGAGCTCTCGCTCCGGCAGCTGCGCCGCATGGTCTACGGCTGAGGGATACCCATACACATGTGCGGAATTGTCGGATACATCGGTAAGCGTGATGTCGCCCCGCTGCTGCTGGAAGGACTCCAGCGGCTGGAGTACCGGGGTTACGACTCCGCGGGCATCGTCGTCACCGCCCCGAAGACGGCCGGCCTGAAGATGGTCAAGGCCAAGGGCCGCGTCCGCGACCTGGAGGCCAAGGTCCCCGCCCGCTTCAAGGGCACCACCGGCATCGCGCACACCCGCTGGGCCACCCACGGCGCCCCCTCCGACGTCAACGCCCACCCGCACATGGACGCCGCGGGCAAGGTCGCCGTCGTCCACAACGGCATCATCGACAACGCCGCCGACCTGCGCCGCAAGCTGGAGGCGGACGGCGTCGGGTTCCTCTCCGAGACCGACACCGAGGTCCTCACCCACCTCATCGCCCGCTCCACCGCCGAGAAGCTGGAGGACCGGGTCCGCGAGACGCTGCGCCTGATCGAGGGCACGTACGGCATCGCCGTCCTGCACGCCGACTTCCCCGACCGCATCGTGGTCGCCCGCAACGGCTCGCCCGTCGTCCTCGGCATCGGCGAGAAGGAGATGTTCGTCGCCTCCGACGTCGCCGCGCTGGTCGCCCACACCCGGCAGATCGTCACCCTCGACGACGGCGAGATGGCCACCCTCAAGGCGGACGACTTCCGCACCTACACCACCGAGGGCACCCGCACCACCGCCGAGCCGACCACCGTCGAGTGGGAGGCCGAGTCGTACGACATGGGCGGCCACGACACGTACATGCACAAGGAGATCCACGAGCAGGCCGAGGCCGTGGACCGCGTGCTGCGCGGCCGCATCGACGACCGCTTCTCCACCGTGCACCTCGGCGGCCTCAACCTCGATGCCCGCGAGGCCCGCCGGATCCGCCGGGTGAAGATCCTCGGCTGCGGCACCTCGTACCACGCGGGCATGATCGGCGCCCAGATGATCGAGGAGCTGGCCCGCATCCCCGCCGACGCCGAGCCGGCCTCCGAGTTCCGCTACCGCAACGCCGTCGTCGACCCCGACACCCTGTACGTCGCGGTCTCCCAGTCCGGCGAGACCTACGACGTGCTCGCCGCTGTGCAGGAGCTGAAGCGCAAGGGCGCCCGGGTGCTCGGCGTGGTCAACGTCGTCGGCTCGGCGATCGCCCGCGAGGCCGACGGCGGCATCTACGTGCACGCCGGCCCCGAGGTCTGCGTGGTGTCGACCAAGTGCTTCACCAACACCACGGTCGCCTTCGCCCTGCTCGCCCTGCACCTCGGCCGCACCCGTGACCTGTCCGTGCGCGACGGCAAGCGGATCATCGAGGGGCTGCGCAGGCTGCCCGAGCAGATCACCGAGATCCTCAAGCAGGAGGAGACGGTCAGGGAGCTGGCCGAGCGCTACGCCGAGGCCCGCTCGATGCTGTTCATCGGCCGTGTCCGGGGCTACCCGGTGGCCCGCGAGGCGTCCCTGAAGCTCAAGGAGGTCTCGTACATCCACGCCGAGGCCTACCCCGCGTCCGAGCTGAAGCACGGGCCGCTGGCGCTGATCGAGCCGGCCCTGCCCACGGTCGCGATCGTCCCCGACGACGACCTGCTGGAGAAGAACCGCGCCGCCCTGGAGGAGATCAAGGCCCGCAGCGGCCGGATCCTCGCGGTCGCCCACCAGGAGCAGGAGAAGGCCGACGAGACGATCGTGGTCCCCAAGAACGAGGACGAGCTCGACCCGATCCTCATGGGCATCCCCCTCCAACTCCTCGCCTACCACACGGCCTTGACCCTGGGCCGAGACATCGACAAGCCCCGCAACCTGGCCAAGTCGGTAACGGTCGAATAGCCCACGCCCCAAAGGGGCGCGGGGAACTGCGCGATCAGCCCCCACACACCCGCACGGGCCGGACAACGAAACGGACCCCCACGTGTAGCCACCACCACGGGGGGTCCGTCATAGTCACCGGGATGCCCAACTCCCGGCCCCGGCTGCGCCAAACCGTGGCCGTCACTCCCCGGCACCCGCAGCCCGCCCGCCCGCTCGCTCACGTGCGATGCCGGGTATATGCCCGACGCAAGCCTCCGCAAGCCTTTTGAACCCGGCGGAACCAGCGGAGCAACCGTCAGGGAATGACGATCACGGGACGCTGCGCACGCTTGGCGAGCCGCCCCGCGACGGAGCCGAAGATCCGGCCGACGATGCCGTGGGTGGACCCGACGACGATCGCGTCCGCCTCGTACTCCCGCCCCACCTCTTCGAGTTCGTGGCAGATGTCGCCACCGCGCTCGACGAGTATCCAGGGCACCTCGTTCAGGTGCTCCGCGCAGGCGAGTTCCAGCCCGAGCACCTCCGTGCGGTGGTCCGGGACGTCGACGAAGACGGGTGGCTCACAGCCGGCCCACACCGTGGTGGGCAGTCGGTTGGCGACGTGGACGATGATCAGACCCGAGCCGGAGCGGTACGCCATGCCGATCGCATAGGCGAGGGCGCGCTCGCTGGACGTGGAGCCGTCGAAACCGACGACCACTCCGTGTTTGAAGGCTGGGTCGCAGGAAGGGCGTGACTCCTCCGCCGCCAGGGGCTCGGCCGCCGTGGGATCGGCGACGGGCCGCTTGCGGTCCGCGGGTTCGAAGAATTCGTGACCGGCCATGGGTGTCTCGGCGTTGTGATCCTCGTGGGTGGGACGACAGTGTGCGGCGGAGCTGTGTCCGGGAAACATCTTCCCAACCCCATACCCCCAAGGGTACGGCTGCACGCCTCCTTAGCCCAGATCCCGCGTGCGCTCCGCGGAGAGATCCACGGAAGGCCCGTCGGGGTTCACCGGAGCATGCACGAGGGGCCGGGCAAACGCAATGGCCCCTGCCCCGTACAGGCGGTTTGCACGGGATTCCGCCGGGTGGCCGCACGGCCCGGACCCGCACAGTGACCGGGAGATCGAACACGCGTTGAACCCCGTGATCCACAGGTACCCGGGGAGCGCCACAGGGAGCGACGAGATGTCCGGACGGCGGGCCACGACCGAATCGCGTCACACCCCGGACACCGTGGGTGATCTCGTCCGCTGGGCGGCCTTCAGCTGTGTCCTCGTCCCGCTGGTTCTGGTCTGGTACGGCGGGTCGCTCGCCGGCGCCGCGGGTACGGCTCTGGGACTGGCCGCCGTGACCGGCGCGTGCCGCTTCCTCCTGCGCCGTTCCGAGCGCGGGGCGCACAGAAGAGGCGGACGTCACACCCGGCGACGGACACCGGTCGACTGACCGGTTTCGGCGCACGTTCCCGTCGCTTTTCAGCCAACTTCCGGACCCGGTGCGAGAGGTACCCGAACCACCCCCCAACCCCCGTTCCACCTGCACGGAAACGGTCCCGGGCGACCCGTGCACCCTATGCGGTTTGGCCACTGCGACAAGGCGCACTTCCCTGCACGGCCCGCGAGTGCAACGCTTCGTGATCGAATGCTTCACGCCAAGTTGTCATGTCGACAATGTGCCGCGAGTCGAACTGGTCACCGCGGGCCCGCGGGACCCAGTAGATTCGATCTTGACTGTCTTACGGCGGGGGACTCGTGCAGGACCGAGGGGAAACGTGCAGGAGCGACACAACCGAGGAGCCGCGACCACCGAGGGGGGCTTAGCAGGATGAGCCACGACTCCACTGCCGCGCCGGAGGCCGCGGCCCGCAAGCTGGCCGGGCGACGCCGCAAGGAGATCGTCGCGGTGCTGCTGTTCAGCGGCGGCCCCATCTTCGAGAGTTCCATACCACTTTCGGTGTTCGGGATCGACCGCCAGGACGCCGGAGTGCCGCGCTACCGACTGCTGGTGGCCGCGGGCGAGGACGGCCCGCTGCGGACCACAGGGGGCCTGGAACTCTCCGCACCGCACGGCCTGGAGGCGATCTCGCGCGCGGGCACGGTCGTCGTGCCCGCCTGGCGCTCGATCACCTCCCCGCCGCCGGAGGAGGCGCTCGACGCGCTGCGCCGGGCACACGAGGAGGGCGCGCGCATCGTCGGTCTGTGCACCGGCGCGTTCGTGCTCGCGGCGGCCGGCCTGCTCGACGGCCGCCCCGCCACGACCCACTGGATGTACGCGCCGACGCTGGCCAAGCGCTATCCGTCGGTGCACGTGGATCCGCGGGAACTGTTCGTGGACGACGGGGACGTCCTGACCTCCGCCGGTACGGCGGCCGGGATCGACCTGTGCCTCCACATCGTGCGTACGGACCACGGCAACGAGGCGGCGGGCGCGCTCGCCCGGCGTCTGGTGGTGCCGCCGCGCCGCTCGGGCGGTCAGGAGCGCTACCTCGACAGGTCTTTACCCGAGGAGATCGGCGCCGACCCGCTCGCCGAGGTCGTCGCCTGGGCGCTGGAGCACCTGCACGAGCAGTTCGACGTGGAGACGCTGGCGGCCCGCGCGTACATGAGCCGCCGTACGTTCGACCGCCGGTTCCGCTCGCTGACCGGCAGCGCGCCATTGCAGTGGCTGATCACCCAGCGGGTACTCCAGGCGCAGCGGCTCCTGGAGACGTCGGACTACTCGGTGGACGAGGTCGCGGGCCGCTGCGGCTTCCGCTCCCCGGTGGCCCTGCGCGGACACTTCCGGCGACAGCTGGGCTCGTCGCCGGCGGCGTACCGCGCCGCGTACCGGGCGCGCCGGCCCCAGGGCGACAGGACCGACGCCGACGCCCCGGTGCCGGGTGGTCCCTCGGGCCCGCCCGCCGGTCTGTCCATGCCCTCCGTGCTGCACCCCGAGACCTCGGTCCCGATGCAGACCCGGCGCACGGCGGCCGCGATGAGCCTGTCGCCCGACCAGTACGTCACCAGCCGGGCGGCCCTCCCGGGGCCCCGCGCGGGTTCGTGACACCCCGGGGCCCGAGATCCTCTCTCGGGCCCCGGCCCACAAGGTCACCGCACGGTCGGCTCACCCCGCGCCACCTCGCCGTAAGGTGAGACACATGAACGATCGCATGGTGTGGATCGACTGCGAGATGACCGGCCTCTCGCTGTCCGACGACGCGCTCATCGAGGTGGCCGCGCTGGTCACCGACTCCGAGCTGAACGTGCTCGGCGAGGGCGTGGACATCGTCGTCCGTCCGCCGGACTCGACGCTGGAGACGATGCCGGAGGTGGTGCGGCAGATGCACACCGCGTCCGGGCTGCTCGACGAGCTGTCCGGCGGCACGACACTGGCCGACGCGGAGCAGCAGGTCCTGGCGTATGTGCGCGAACACGTGAAGGAACCCGGCAAGGCCCCGCTGTGCGGCAATTCCGTCGGCACCGACCGCGGCTTCCTGCTGCGCGACATGCCGACCCTGGAGGACTACCTCCACTACCGCATCGTCGACGTGTCCTCCATCAAGGAGCTGGCCCGCCGCTGGTACCCGCGCGCCTACTTCAACAGCCCGGAGAAGAACGGCAACCACCGGGCCCTCGCCGACATCCGCGAGTCCATCGCCGAGCTGCGCTACTACCGCGAGGCCGTCTTCGTGCCCCAGCCCGGCCCGGACTCGGACACCGCCCGGACGATCGCCGCGAAGTACGTCCTGCCCGCCCGCTAGTCCCCCGCGCGCGGCGCGCGGCGGGGCGCCGCGAAAGCCGTGCGCGAGCACCCCTTCGGACCCTGTACACTTTTTCTCGGCCGGTCGGGGAAACCACAAAGTCAACCGCCGGTCATGGTGGGTGTAGCTCAGCTGGTAGAGCACCTGGTTGTGGTCCAGGATGCCGCGGGTTCGAGTCCCGTCACTCACCCTGAAGGATCAGCCGGTGGCTCCGTCGGAAGACGGGGTCACCGGCTTTTCCGTGTCCCCCGCCCGTCACGACGACGCCCGCACCACCAGCTCCGCGGGCAGTACCACGTGCCGGCGCTCCGCCTCCCGGGAGGCGCCGAGCCGGCGGTCGGCGATCTCGGTCAGGAGCAGGTCCAGCATCGCCCGGCCCATCTTCTCGATCGGCTGGCGCACGCTGGTCAGCGGCGGGTCCATGTGCCGGGCGATGGCCGAGTCGTCGTACCCCACCAGCGCCACGTCCTCGGGGATGCGGCGGCCCGCCTCCCGCAGGACCTGGCGGGCACCCGCCGCCGTGACGTCCGAGGCGGCGAAGACGGCGTCGAGGCCGGGGCGGCGCTCCAGCAGCCGGGCCATCGCGCGCCGGCCGCCCTCCTCGGTGAAGTCACCGGTCTCCACGAGGAGTCGGTCCTCGGGGTGCCCGGCGTCGCGCAGGGCGTCCCGGTGGCCGTCGGCCCGCCGCTGGGCGCCGTACACGTCGAGCTGCCCGGTGATGTGCGCGATCGTGTGCCGCCCCCGGGCGAGCAGGTGCTCGACCGCCGAGCGGGCGCCGCCGTAGTTGTCCGAGTCGACCGAGGTGAGCGTCTCCGCCGCCGAGCGCGGGCCGCTGATCACGGCCGGGATCTCCCACTGGGCGAGCAGGTCGGGCAGCGGGTCGTCCGCGTGCACGGACACCAGCAGCACACCGTCCACCCGGTGTGCGGCCAGATACTGCGCGAGCCGCTCCCGCTCCCGGTCACTGCCCGCGAAGGTCAGCAGCAACTGCATGCCGGTGTCGGAGAGTTCGGAGCCTATGCCGCGCAGGATGTCGGAGAAGTAGGGCTCCGCGAAGAACCGGGTCTCCGGCTCGGGCACGACGAGGGCGATGGCGTCGGTGCGGTTGGCGGCCAGGGCGCGGGCGGCGGTGTTGGGCACGTACCCGAGTTCGGCGACCGCCGCCTCGACGGCCGCGCGGGTGGCGTCGCTGACGCGGGGCGAACCGTTGATCACCCGGGAGACCGTGCCCCGGCCCACACCGGCCCGGGCGGCCACCTCTTCCAGGGTGGGCCGCCGCCCGCCCCGCCCGCCATTGACCGTCATGGTCGCCGCCTTCCGTTCTCACCCGTCGGGGCAGGAATGTAACAGTAGGGACCCCTCGGGCACTCCCTCCCCTCATCACTCCGCCGTGGGGGCGTTCGGACGACGGAGGGGCACCGCCGGTGTCCCGGCGGCGCCCCTCGTGGCTCGGCGGCCGGGCGTCAGTCCTGCGGGGCGTCGGCCGGCAGGGCGTTGGCGCGGATCACGTCGGCGTACCAGTGCGCGCTCGCCTTGGGGATGCGGCGCTGGGTGCCGTAGTCGACGTACACGGCGCCGAAGCGCTTCGAGTAGCCGTAGGACCACTCGAAGTTGTCGAGCAGGGACCACAGGAAGTAGCCGCGCACGTCGGCGCCGTCGGCCACGGCCCGGCGGACGGCGTCGAGGTGGGCGTGCAGATAGGCGATGCGCTGCGGGTCGTTGACCTTGCCCTCGGGCGAGACGTAGTCGTCGAAGGCGGCGCCGTTCTCCGTGACCATCAGCGGCAGGTCGGGGTGCGAGGCCGCGAGACCGGTCAGCAGGGTGTGCAGGCCGTTCGGGTCGATGGCCCAGTTCATCGCGGTGAGCCGGTCGTTGGCAAGGTGGAAGGCGACCTGGTCGGAGCCGGTCCACGGGGAGTGGTCGCTCGCGCCGTGGCCGTCGTTCTTGGTGGCGCCGGCGCCGTCGCGGGAGAGGGAAACGACGGTCGGCGAGTAGTAGTTGACGCCGAGCACGTCGATGGGCCGGGAGATCTCGGCCAGGTCGCCGTCCTGGACCAGTCGCCCCCAGTCGACGAGGTGGGCGGTGTCCGCGAGCAGGTCCTCGGGGTAGGCGCCGTCGAGGATGGGGCCGGTGAAGACCCGGTTGCCGACCGCGTCGATGCGGCGGGCGGCCTCGGCGTCGTCGGCGCTGTCGGTGAGCGGGCGCACCTGGTGCAGGTTGAGGGTGATGGAGGTCTGCGCGGTGGCCGGCAGGACCGCGCGCAGCGCGCCGATCGCCTGTCCGTGGGCGAGGTTGAGGTGGTGGGCGGCGCGCAGGGTGGCGGCCGGGTCGGTGCGGCCGGGGGCGTGGACGCCGGAGCCGTAGCCGAGGAAGGCCGAGCACCAGGGCTCGTTGAGGGTGGTCCACACGCCGACGCGGTCGCCGAGGGCGCGGGCCGCGAGGTCGGCGTACTCGGCGAAGCGGTGCGCGGTGTCGCGGTGCGGCCAGCCGCCCGCGTCCTCCAGCTCCTGGGGCAGGTCCCAGTGGTAGAGGGTGGCGACGGGGGTGATGCCCGCCTCCAGCAGCTCGTCGGTGAGCCGGCGGTAGAAGTCGAGGCCGCGCTCGACGGCGGGGCCGCGGCCGGTCGGCTGGACACGGGACCAGGAGATGGAGAAGCGGTACGCCTTGAGGCCGAGGTCCTTCATCAGGGCCACGTCGTCGCGGTAGCGGTGGTAGTGGTCGGCGGCGATGTCGCCGGTGTCGCCGTTGCGGACCCTGCCGGGCGTGTGGCTGTAGGTGTCCCAGATGGAGGGGGTGCGCCCGTCCTCGGCGGCGGCGCCCTCGACCTGGTACGCGGCGGTGGCGGTGCCCCAGACGAAACCGGGCGGGAAGCTGGTGTCCGAGGCCGGCCGGGCAGTGGTCTCGGGTCGTACGGCGGTCATGTGAGAGCGCTCCCAAATTGGCGGTGGAGGATCGGACGGTGGTCCGGTGAAGCGGGGAGGAACGGCGGCGCCGGTCCCGTACGGCCCGCGGACGCGGACCGTACGGCGCACCGGGGAGGGTGCGTGACCGGCGGCTCGGTGGGGGTCAGCCCTTGACGGCGCCCGCCATGATGCCCCCGACGATCTGCTTTCCGAAGATCACGAAGACCAGCAGCAGCGGCAGCGTGCTGATCAGCGCGCCGGCCATGACGATGCTCTGGTCGGGCGTGTACGAGGCGCTGAGCTGGCCGAGTGCCACCTGGATGGTGGGGTTCTCCTGGTTGAGGGCGAGGAAGGGCCAGAAGAAGTCGTTCCACGCCTGGACGAACGTGAGCATGCCCAGCACCATCATCGCGGGCCGGGCCGCGGGCAGGACCACGTTCCACACGATGCGGATGTTGGTCGCGCCGTCGACCTTGGCGGCCTCGATCAGCTCGTACGGCAGCGCCTCCAGCAGGTACTGCCGCATGAAGAAGACACCGAAGGCGCCGACCAGGGTCGGGAAGATCACCGACTCCAGCTTTCCGCCCCAGCCGATGTCCGACATCATCATGAACAGCGGGACGACGCTGAGCTGCGGCGGGATCGTCAGGGTGGCGATGACCGCGGTCATCAGGGCGCCCCGGCCGCGGAAGCGCATCTTGGCGAAGGCGTAGCCGGCCAGGGTGCAGAAGAACAGCGTGGCCACGGTGATGCAGCCGGAGACGATCACGCTGTTGACGATGGCCTTGCCCAGGTGGGCCTGTTCCCAGGCCGACTGGAGGTTGCTCCACAGATGGCCGCCCGGCACGAGCGGCGGCGGGGTGTCTAGGACCCGCTGCTGGTCGTGCGAGGCGGCCACCAGCGTCCAGTAGAGCGGGAAGATCGAGCCCAGGCCGACGACGACCAGGGTGGCGTAGGTGAACGGGCCGCCCTTGAGCTGCTGGCCCGCGCCGATCTTGAAACGGCCGCGGCCCTTGCCGGGGGCGGGGAGCGTGGCCGCAGCGAGGTCCGGTGCGGCGGTGGGGCTGGTCGTGGTCATGGATTCCGCTCCCGTCAGACCGCGCTCTTGCGCACGAACCGGCCGACGATCCAGTTGATCAGGGCGATGAGCAGCAGGAGGACGAGCATGGCCCAGGCCACGGCCGCGGCCGGGCCCAGGTGCCCCAGCTTCCAGCCGTAGTTGAAGAGGTAGATGCTCAGCGTCTCGTACTGGTGCTCGTTGCCGCCGATGGAACCGAGGGTGCCGCCCTGGAGCAGCAGGGGCTCACCGAACAGCTGCATGGACCCGATGGTCGAGATGACGATGGTGAACAGGATCGTCGGCCGCAGCGAGGGGATGGTCACCTTGCGGAACTGCTGCCAGCGGGTCGCCCCGTCGATCGAGGCCGCCTCGTAGAGATCGGTCGGCACGGCCTGCATGGCCGCCAGGTAGATCAGGGTGTTGTAGCCGGTCCAGCGCCAGATCACGATGACCGAGATGGCGATCTTGGAGGTCCACTCCCCGTTGCCCCAGTCGGTGTTGCCGATGCCGACGAAGTGCAGCACCCAGTTGAGCAGACCGCCGTCGGCGCGGAAGACCAGGGCGAAGACGAGGGCCGCGGTCGCCACCGAGGTGGCGTACGGGGTGAGGATCACCGTCCGCCAGAAGGTGCTGGCGCGCAGCTTGTAGTTGAGGAGGTGGGCGAGGCCCAGCGCCATGAGGAGCTGGGGGACGGTCGAGATGACGCCGATGACGAAGGTGTTCGTCACGGCCGTCCAGAACTCGGAGTCCTGGAGGATCCTCGCGAAGTTGTCCCAGCCGACCCACTCGGACTGGTCGAGGCTCGTCATCTCCACCCGGTGCAGGGCGATCCAGCCGGTGTAGAGCAGCGGGTACAGACCGAAGGCGCCGAAGACGAGGAAGAAGGGGGCGATGTACGCGTAGGGCGAGGCGAGGTCGTCGAAACGCCACAGCCGGGTGCGCCAGGAGCGCCGGTCGTGGTCCTTCGACACGGCGCCGCCGGGGGGTGAGGTGTGGGCACCCCGGGTGGGGGTCGTCGTTGCCACGGAGGGAGTCCTTCCCAGGAGGTTCTCGGCCGGGTAGGGGGGAGGGTGTCACGGGCCGGGCGCGGGGGGCTCGCCGTGGGCCCGGCCGTTCAGGGGGAACCCGTGCCGTGGCGGGCGGCCGTGCGGGCCGGTGCGCCGAGCGCGGTGCGGGCGGCCTCGGAGGGCCGCCCGCACCGGCGCCGCGTCAGCCGATCGCCTTGTCGATCGTGTCGGTCGCGGCCTGCCATGCCTTGTCGGGCTTGGTGCCCCGCTGCTCCATGTTGTTGATCTGCGTGGAGATCGCGTCCTTGATCACGCCGTCCTTCGGGCCGAGCACGGCCTGCGGGATGGTCTTGGCCTCCTCGGCGTAGATCTGGCCGATGGGGGCGTCGTTGAAGTAGGGGAGCTTGGCGTCCTTGACGTCGGCCAGCTCGTACGCGCCCTGGTTCGACGGGAAGATGCCGGCGGCCTTGAACACGGCGGCCTGCTGCTCGGGAGCCGTCAGCCACTTGGCCAGCTCGATGGCCTCCTTGACGTGCTTGCCGCCCTTGGGCACCGCCAGGAAGGAGCCGCCCCAGTTGGCCGCGGTCGAGCCGGGGGCGCGGGAGATGTCCCACTTGCCCTTGTAGGCGTCACCGGAGTTGTTGGAGATCTGGTTGGCCATCCACGCCGGGCACGCGACCGTCGCCACGGAGCCCTTGCGCAGGGCGGCCGTCCAGGCGTCGGTGAACTGCGGCAGGCCCTGGGTCAGCTTCTTCGACGCGGCCTCGGCGGCCAGGTTCCAGCCCTGCTTCACCGCGGCGCTGTCCTTGTATATGGCCTTGCCGTCGGCGTCGTAGTACTGCGTCGAGTCGGAGCTGACCACCGCGTTGTACATGGCGCTCGCGGAGTCCATGAAGTACGTGCCGGAGGGGGCCTTCTTCTTGTACTGCTCGCCGAGCTTGAGGTAGTCCTCCCAGCCGCCCGCGACGGCCTTGGCGACCGCCTCGCGGTCCGTGGGCAGGCCGGCCTTCTCGAACAGGTCGCGGCGGTAGCACAGCGACATCGGGCCGATGTCGGTGCCGACTCCGATGACCGCGCCGTCCTTCGTGGTGGCCTGCTTCTCCTTCCAGGACACCCAGTCGTTGACGTCGACCGACTTGCTCAGGTCGGTGAACTTGTCCGCCTGGGTGTCGACGACCTCCTTGATGCGCCCGACCTCGATGCCCGCGACGTCCGCGAGGCCACTGCCCGTGTTCAGCTGCTGAAGGAACTTCGGGTAGTAGTCCTGCTCGTTGGCGGTCGTCTCCTCCTTGACCGTGATGTTCGGGTGGAGCTGGTGGTACTTGGCGAACAGGTCGGCTTCCTTGTAGCCGAACTGGCCGTAGTCGCCCACCGTCAGAGTGATGTTCCCGTCGGAGTCCGAGGCGTTGGAGTCTCCGTCGTCGCTGCTGCAACCCGTGAGCAACAGGGCCGAGGCCGTCAGGACCGTGGTGGTGAGGGCCGCTGCTCTGCGGCCGCGTCCGCCGCCGGTGCGGGTGATGCGCATTCCACTACTCCTTGTTCCAGGGGGAACGGGGCCTCAGGACACGGACCGCCTGGGCCGTCGATGCGTGTCCTGCCCTCTCGATTCGAGCAGCGGCCAGCCCACTGCACGCGGGCGTGCGGTGCGAAGGTGCTGGTCAACGGTGTGCCATGCGAGCTTGAGGGAAGGGCCATGGATTCTTTGGGACCACGCCGGAGTGACCCCCGGCGACCCGTGGGACCGCTCCCACGCGGCATGACCGAAGACTCGTTCCTGCGCGGCCGGGTGTCAAGAGTTGAAAACGGCGTTGTTGCCCGAGCGTGTCCTGTGCGTCACGTGAACGTGTCGCTCGACTTACGGTCACGGCCCGGACACGCTGCCGTCGCCTGCCGGATCCACGCAGGTCACGCATGGTGCGCCCGGTCCCCGGCCGGCCCCGGACCGCCCCGCGGCGGCCGGGCCCGTTTTTTTCTGGGTCACAATGAAGCCCGTCCCGCAGAACACCGGAAGGTGAACGATGAGCCCTGCCGCCCAGCCGCCAGACGCCGCGGGCGCCCGGCGCCCCACGCTGAACGCCGTGGCCGCCCGCGCCGGCGTCGGCCGCGGCACGGTCTCCCGGGTGATCAACGGTTCCCCCAAGGTGAGTTCCCGGTCCCGGGCGGCCGTGGAGCGGGCGATCGCCGAACTGGGGTACGTCCCCAACCGCGCGGCCCGCACCCTGGTCACCCAGCGCACCGACTCGGTGGCCCTGGTCGTGCCCGAGGCCGAGACCCGCCTCTTCTCCGAGCCGTACTTCTCCGGGATCATCCGGGGTGTGTCCGCCGAACTCGCGGGCGTCGGCATGCAGTTGCTGCTGGTGCTGGGGCGCGACGGCGAGGAGCAGGATCGTCTCGCCTCCTATCTGTCGGCGCAGCGGGTGGACGGGGTGCTGATGGTGGCGGTCCACCGCGACGACCGGCTGCCGGATCTGCTGGAGGCGCTGTCCGTGCCGACGGTGCTGGCCGGACGGCGCGGTGAGCGGGAGCCGCTGGGGCACGTCCGCGCGGACAACGGCGGCGGCGCCCGGCTCGCGGTACGGCATCTGCTCGACCGGGGGCGCCGGGTGGTCGGCACCATCACCGGGCCGCTGGACATGGACGTCGCGCGGGCCCGTCTGGAGGGCTACCGGGAGGCGCTGGAGCAGGCGGGCGTCACGGCCGACGACGAGTTGATCGCGCAGGGCGACTTCACCGAGGAGGGCGGGCGCGCGGCGATGCGCGAACTGCTGCGCAGACGGCCCGACCTGGACGCCGTCTTCGCCGCGTCCGACGTGACGGCCTCGGGTGCGGTGCTCGAACTACGCGCGTCGGGGCGGCGGGTGCCGGAGGACGTCGCGGTCGTCGGCTTCGACGACTCGATCGTGGCCCGGCACATCGACCCCCCGCTGACCAGCGTCCGCCAGCCGATCGAGGAGATGGGCCGCACCATGGCCACCCTGCTCCTGGCCGAGATAGCCCACCCGGGCAACGGCCACCGAGAGGTGGTCCTCCCGACGGAACTGGTGATACGCGCGTCCACGTGAGCGCGGATCCCCACGAGCTTTTTTCGCGGGGGTGGGAGCGCTCCCGCGGTTGCCGGAGGGGCGACGTGCGTCGAGAGCGCCGCCCCCCTGCTCGCGTCCCGGTCCGTCAGAGGGTGCCCGGCGGGGCGAGCCACTGGACCGGCTGGCCGGTGACCGAGGCGATGGTCGCGAAGTCGTTGTCGTAGTGGAGCAGGGTCAGCCCCTGGAGTTCGGCCGTGGCGGCAACAAGCAGGTCCACCGCTCCCGCGGAACGGTGCTGCCCCTTCTCGGTGAGCTCACGCTGCACGTCCCACGCCCTGGTCACCGCGCGGTCGTCCAACGGTGTCCAGCCGAACAGCGCGTCCATGTCGTGGACCAGCTCCGCCCGGTCCTCGGCGTTCCTGGCGCTGTAGAGGAATTCGATCTCGGTGAGCGGGCACCGGGCGATCAGCCCCTCCTCCAACGGCCGTTCCCACAGGGCGCGGACCGGCCGCTTCAGGATGCGGACGAGGGCGCTGGTGTCGATGAGATAGGCGGCCGTGCTCACCGGCGGTAGTTCTCCTTGTCCAGCAATACGTCGAACTCGCCCGCGTCCGCGCGCGCCGCGAGCCGCGCCAGCGCGAGCGCCCGCTTCTTGCGTTCGACGCCTTCCCTGAGCGCGGCGGTGACCGTGTCCTTCTTGGTCTTGGTCCCGAACGCTATGGCCGCCTCGGCCAGCAGCTCCTCGTCGATGTCGATCAGCGTCTTGGTCACGAGGAGCCTCCTGGATATACGGAATCCATAGCAGTATATCCAACGGGACGCAGGGTGTCGCTCGCGCTCACGGCGGCCCGGGAACGCCACGCGCCCCGGCCGGAGGTGTGGGGGGAAGTCCGGCCGGGGCGGGCCCCGTTGGGTGGGTGGCTCAGTTGAAGGTCGCGAAGGACTTCAGGAAGGCGAACGGGGACTGGGTGATCGAGCTGCACGTGGGGTCGGCGGTGGGCTTGGTGCCGCCCGCGCACTGCTTGTCGCGGCCGGCCGACCACATGGACAGTCCGCCCAGACCCTTGGACTTCGCGAACGCGACGAGCTGGGAGGCGTCGTCGGTCCGGAACACCTCGGACGCGACGTCGTTCACGCCGATCATCGGGGTGACCGCCACCGCCTTCCAGGCCGCGGCATCGGAGAGGCCGAGAACTCCCTTGATCTGGGCCTGTGTGGCGGTCGCCGCCTGCTCGGCGTAGGTGCCCATGTCACCGCTGTACGCGGCGCCGTAGTCCATCGCCATGATGTTGACCGTGTTGATCCGCACACCGTTGGACTTCGCGTTCGCCAACAGGTTGACGCCGTCCTGGGTGAGTCCCTCGGGCATCACCGGGAGGGTGAAGGAGACGTCCAGGCCGGGGTGCTGCCGCTGGAGTTGAACGATGGCCTGTGCACGCCGGATGTTGGCCGCGGTGTCGGGCAGCGCGCCGCCCTCGACGTCGAAGTCGACCTTGGTGAGCCTGTACGCGTCCACCGCCCTGCCGTACGCAGCCGCCAGTGCGTCCGCCGAGGAGCAGGTCGTCGCCAGCTCGGAGCCGGAGGCGCCGCCGAAGGACACCCGCACGTCACCGCCCTTGGCCCGCAGGGCGCCTGTCTGCGCGGCCACGGCGTCGTTCGGCAGGTCGCTCACCCCGCCCCACTTCGGGGTGCAGCCGCCGCCGTCGGTGACGAAGGCGAGGTTGAAGTCCTTGACCCCGGTCGCGGTGACGGCGCCGACCAGGTCGAAGGCCGGGTACAGGGACGTGTCGACGTACGGCGCGAAGCCGCCGGCCGCCTTCGTGCCCGCGCCGGGGCTCTGCGAGGGGGTGGGCGTCGCGGCGGGCGGCGTCCTGGTCGGCGTGGCAGTGGAGGCCGGGGTGGACGTGGCGGTCGCCGTCCTGCTGGGCGTGGGGGCGGGGGTGGCGGGACCGGTGGGGCGGCCGCTCGGCTCGGGTGTCGCGGCCGAGTCGGCGGAGCACCGGGCGCCGCCGATCAGACAGGCCGTCGGGTCACCGGTGCCGTCGACCACAAAACCGACCGTGACCGACTCCCCCGCGGCCAGTCCGTCGGTGTCCCACTTCGGCGGCTTCACCGTGACGCGCCGGCCGCTGACCCCCGCCTCGCCGTTCCACAGCGAGCCGAGTCTCGCGCCCGTCGGCAGGTCGAACTCCAGCGTCCAGTCCCGCTCCCTGCCACCGCTGTTGTTGGTGACGACGTACTGCGCGGTGTACCCCGTCGACCAGTCACTGGTCCTCGTGTACGCGGCCCCGACGCCCGCCGCGTGCGCCGTACCGGTGAGCAGGACCGCGCCGCCGCCGACCACGGCCGCAGCGACCAGACCGCCGATCGCCTTGGTCCTGCCGCCGGTGCTGCGCCGGTGCGTGGTCATGCGCGTGCCTGCCTTAGCCGTTCACGGGGGTGGTGACACGAGCACGCTAGCGATCCGGAATCGGGCAATTCGCTTGATCCGGACGGGAGTCGGGATTCTTAGGGTGCGCTTAAGGAGCCGATCGGAGCGGGTTAAAGGTAGAGACCAATCCAGGGCCTCGGGCACCGGCCGGGGCGGTCGCGGACCGTCATCTCAGGGCCGGGCGGCGCCGTCTGCGCACCGGTCCCCGGTGGCCCCTGCGCACCGGTTCCCGTCCGTCGAGCTGGATCCAGACCCGGATCTCCGTGCCGCCGAGCACCGAGGAGCCGATCCGCACGTCCCCGCCGGTCGACTCCGCGAGCCGGCGCACGATGTCGAGGCCGAGCCCGGTCGAGCCCGGGTGTCCCGAACCCCGGCCGCGCGCCATCGCGGCGGCCGGGTCGGGTATCCCCGGGCCCGCGTCCGAGACGAGCACGATCACCGCGTCCTCGCCGTTGTGCACGTCGACCGCGAAGGCCGTGCCCTCGGCGGTGTGCCGGAACACGTTGCCGAGCAGGGCGTCGAGCGCGGCGGCGAGGTCGGGGCGGGCCACGGGTATCCGCACCGGCCGGTCCACGCCGGCCACCCGCCACTTGCGGCCCTCGTCCTCGGCGAGCGCGGACCAGAACCCCATCCGCTCGCGCACCACCTCGGCCGCGTCGCACCCGGCGCCGGGCCCCGCGGCGACGGTCTGCGGCTTGGCCTCCCGCGCCGTACGGATGATGGTGTCGACCTCGCGCTCCAGCTGGGCGACCGCGGCCCGGGTCTGGTCGGCGGCCGGACCCTCGCCGAGCGAGGCGGCGTTGAGCCGCAGCACGGTCAGCGGGGTGCGCAGCCGGTGGGACAGGTCCGCCGCGAGCTCCCGTTCGTTCGCGAGGAGTTGGACGACCTGGTCGGCCATCGAGTTGAACGCGACGGCGGCGAGCCGGAGTTCGTTCGGCCCCTCCTCGGGCACCCGGGCGCCGAGTTTGCCCTCCCCCAGTTCGTGCGCGCCCTCCACCAGGCGCTGCGCGGGCTGCACCATCCGTACGCCGAGCCGGTCGGCGACCGCGACCGAGCCGACGATCAGCGCGGCGCCGACCGCCGCGAGGACCGCCCAGGCGGTGCCGAGGCCGTGCCGGACCTCGGCGTCCGGGACGTACACCTCGACGACCGCGATGGCGCCGGAGCCGAGCGCGACCGGCTGGAGCAGCGTGGAGCCGCCGGGCACCTCCGTGGTGGAGGCGCGGCCCAGCCGCCGCACGGTCGCGATGTCGCGGTCGGCTGCGCGCTGCCGGCCGAGGTCGACGGGCGCCGCGGAGTCAACGGCGGGGATGTGCACGGCCATTCCGGAGTCGGAGCCCGCGGAGGCGACCACGCGCTCCAGCTTGTCCCGGTCGGTGGTGATGGACAGCGCGGGGGCGACGGCCGCGGCCTCGCGCTCGGCGTTGGAGAAGGCACGGTCGCGGGCCATCTCCCTGACGACCAGGCCGAGCGGGACGGCGAAGGCGACCACGACCATCGTGGTGACCGCCAGACAGACCTTGACCAGTGCCCATCTCATCGCGGCGGCTCCGCTCCGGGTGGTTCCAGCTTCACGCCGACGCCGCGCAGGGTGTGCAGATAGCGCGGGCGGGCGGCGGTCTCCCCCAGCTTCCGGCGCAGCCAGGACAGATGGACGTCGATGGTCTGGTCGTCGCCGTACGCCTGCTGCCAGACCTCGGCGAGCAGTTCCCTGCGGGCCACGACGACGCCGGGGCGGCCGGCCAGGAAGGCGAGCAGGTCGAACTCGCGGCGGGTGAGGTCGAGTCGTACGCCGTCCAGTTCGGCCTGGCGGCGCAGCGGGTCGACGGTCAGACCGCCAACGCGGATCACGGTGGACGGCGGGGTGTCCGGGTGGGCGGCACGGGCGCGGCGCAGCACGGCGGCGATACGGGCCGAGAGGTGTTCGACGGAGAACGGCTTGGTGAGGTAGTCGTCCGCCCCCGCGTTCAGGAGGCGCACCGTCTCCGCCTCGTCGTCGCGTGCGGTGGCGATGATGACGGGCACGTCGGTGATGCCGCGCAGCATCTTCAGGGCCTCGGAGCCGTCCAGGTCCGGCAGTCCGAGGTCCAGGACGACCACGTCGAAGGGAACGTGCGCGACCTCGCGCAGCGCCTCCAGTGCCGTGCCCACGCTGCGCACGGTGTGCGAGGCGTCGGTCAGATGCCGGATGAGCGCCGAGCGTACGAACTGGTCGTCCTCGACCACGAGCACACTTGCCATGCGCCGCACCGTACGCCATGCGCGGGACACCGGTCCGGTGCCTGTGGACAACGGACCGCCTGTGGACGACCGGGGGCCGACACGGTCCCGGCGCCGGGTGCGCTCGCCGGGACGGGTGCGGCCTCCCAGACGGATGCGGCCCCCGGTACGGGTGCGGCAGTATGGCCCGCGATGCTCAGGGGACTCGCACACGTACTGGCTTGGTCGCTCGCCACGGGCGCGGCGGTCACGCTGTCCTGGTGGGGTGTCCACACGGTGCTGGAAGGCACGGCGTACGACCCACCGCGCGCCCTGCCCATCACGGCGGCGGACGCGACGACGCAGGGTGCGGAGCCGCCCCGGCCGCCGGCCTCGCACCGGCCCCCGTCCGTGTCCGCGTCCGCCACACCTGGTGTGCCGGTCACGCCGTCCGCGTCGGCGCCGTCGCCGACCCCTTCGGCCAAGTCGCACGAGCCGTCGGTGAGTCCGTCCGCGCCGCCGCCGTCACCGACCGCGTCCGGGCAGGTCAAGGCGTACGACACGGGCGGCGGGCGGGCGGTGTTCGACCTTGGGTCGGCCGACGCGACGCTGGTCTCGGCGACACCGGGGACCGGCTGGTCGATGCAGGTGTGGAAGACGGAGAGCTGGATCCGGGTGGAGTTCACCCGGGGCACCGACCGGGTCTCGGTGTTCTGCACCTGGCACGACGGACCGCCGAGGGTCGAGGTCGGCACGTACTGAGGGGCCGTCACCGCGGGCGGCCACCCGGCCGTAGGCGCGGGTCGACCGCTCCGGCCGGGACCGGAGTCAGCGGAAGACCGACGGTGGCGGGGCCGGTGAGGCGACCGCCGCGGCGTCCGTGACCGGGGCCGCGCCGCCTGCGAAGTCCTTGAGCCTGCCGCCGTGTTCGACGCGGGCGGGGTGCGGGTCGGAGGCGGACCTGCGGGTGAGTTCGGCGACCGGGAGGGGGCGGTCGGCGGCGACGAGGACCGCGTTGCCGAACCGCTTGCCGCGCAGTACGGCCGCGTCGGCGACCAGCGCGAGTTCGGTGAAGCGGGCGGCTGCGGTGGCGATCTGGCCGCGCAGATGGGCCAGTGGCGGCCCGTCGGCGAGGTTGGCGGCGTACACCCCGGCGGGGTCGAGGGCCCGGCGGACCTCGTCGAGGAACTCGGTCGAGGTGAGGTGGGCGGGGGTGCGGGCGCCGCTGAAGACGTCGGCGACGACGAGGTCGGCCCAGCCGTCCGGCACCTTGGCCAGGCCCTCGCGCGCGTCCACCGACCGCACGCGTATCCGGGCTCCGGGGTCCAACGGCAGCTCGCGGCGCACCAGTTGGACGAGGCTCGCGTCACGCTCGACGACCTGCTGGGTGGAACGGGGGCGGGTGACGGCGACGTACCGGGCGAGGGTGAACGCGCCGCCGCCGAGGTGCACGACCCGCAGCGGCCGGCCGGGCGGGGCGACCAGGTCGACGACGTGCCCGAGGCGCCGCTGGTACTCGAAGGAGAGGTGCGCGGGGTCGTCCAGGTCGACGTGGGACTGCGGGGCGCCGTCGATCAGCAGGGTCCAGGCCCTGGCGCGGTCCGGGTCCGGGACGAGCTGCGCGAGGCCGCCGTCCACCGTCTCGGTGACGGTGGTGTCGGCGCCCTTGCGCCGCGGATTCCTGGACCTGCCCATGACACCATTTTCGCAGTCCGCGCACGGCCTCGCCGACCGCGCCCGGAGCGCCCCGGCGTGAGCGGGGTCGGCGGGGTCGGCGGGGTCGGCGGGGTCGGCGGGGTCGGCGGCGCGAGCGTCGGCGGCGTCAGCGGCAGCTGTCCGCGGCCTCGATCATCCGGGCGGCCTCCCCGAGGGCCCGGCGCAGCACCGCCGGGTCGGTGGCGAGGTCGGCCTCCCCGGGCGGCACCAGCCAGTCCGAGCCGGCCACCGGTGGCTCGGGGGCGAGTCTCAGCCCCCGCCCGCCGGTGCCGGTACAGGTGCTGCCTGGTACGTCCCACGCGGCGGCGGTGCCGGGCGGCACGAGGAAGCCGAGGGTGTCGTCGCCGCCGTCGTGGAGGACGGGCCCCACGGCCTCGGCCGCGCCCCGGCGCAGGATGTCGACCGCTTCCAGACCCTGCCGGGTCGGCACCGTCACGAGGTCGAGGGCGCGGCCGCCCGCCGCCGCCCCCCGAGGATCGTTGCTCTGGCTGGTCTCCATGCCGGCCTCCACCGCGCAGCCCTTTGCAGTCCACGGAGTTCAACGCCGGAAAGCGTCAACGGCTACGGCACATGTCAGCCGCAAAGGATGGCACTTCATGGCAGATCGCGGGGGAGATATCCGGTTTGTGGGCAAACACCGCGTGGTGACTCCGTCACAGCCGGTACGTTCGAGCCCGCCGGAATCGGGGCGGCACAGGCACAACTCACCCCGGATCCGGCATGGTTCGACGGTTCGTACGAGAGGACCCGGCCATGGCGTCGTCAACCGCGGCCTCGTCGCAGCCCGATCGGCCCGCGCGGCCCAACACCGCCTTCCGACAGCTGCGCGGCCGGCGCTCACCGGCCGAGTTCGCCGCGCTGGTACGGCGGGCCGCCCGCGAGATCGGCGAGCGCGTCAGCTGTGACGCCCGGTACGTGGGACGGGTGGAGGCCGGCGAGATCCGCTGCCCCAACTACGCGTACGAACGGGTGTTCCTGCACATGTACCCCGGCCGCACACTCACCGACCTGGGCTTCGCGCCCCGCGCGTCCGTACGCGGACGCGGAGCGCGCCCGGCCGAGCAGGACACAACCGCCGCACCCACCGCACCCGTTGAACACGCCGAGTCCACCGGGCAGGTCGCGCACGTCGCGCACCCGGCGCGCGGGGCGGATGAGTCGCCGGGGGCCGTCGATCCGTATGAGACACAGAATCCGTACGACACGCACGAGAACCACGAGGAGAGCGACGTGCTACGTCGCGCGTTCATGACCGGCGGCGCCACGGTGGCCGCCGCGCTCGGTCCGTTCGGGCTCACCCTCGACGCCGCGGCGGCCGACCGGCCCGCGCGCCGCGTCGGCACCGGCGAGGCGGCGGCCGTGGAGGAGGCGGTCCGCCGCATCCGGCTGCTCGACGACCGGCACGGCGCGGACGGCCTCTACCGGCGCGCGGCGGCCCCGCTGCGCGCCGCCTACGACCTGCTGGACGCCGGCGCGACCCGGCGGACGACCGCCGACCGGCTGTACTCGGGCGCCGGTGAACTCGCCATCTCGGTGGGCTGGCTGGCCCACGACTCGGGCCGCTTCGACGACGCGCGCTCGCACTACGCGGAGGCGCTGGCCACCGCGCGGATGACCACCGACCCGGCCCTGGAGGCGCACGCCTTCTGCAACACGGCGTTCCTCGCGCGGGACGCGGGGCGGCCCCGGGAGGCGGTGCGCGCGGCGCAGGCGGCGCAGCGGGCGGCGCGTCCGCTGGGCTCCGCGCGGCTGATGTCGCTGCTCGCGCTGCGCGAGGCGGGGGGCTGGGCCGGGCTCGCCGACCGCGCCGGGTGCGAACAGGCGCTGGCCCGCGCGCTGGCCCTCTTCGAACGCGGCCCCTCGGACGCCGACCCCGAGTGGATGAGCTTCTACGGGGAGGCCGAGCTCGCGGGTCTGGAGGCGCAGTGCTGGTCGACGCTGGGCGACTGGCCGCGCGCGGCCCGGTACGCGCGGCGCGCGGCGCGGCTCCAGGACCCGCACTTCACCCGGAACATCGCCCTCTACACCGCCGAGCTCGCCGACGACCTCGCGCGCGGGGGACACCCCGACGAGGCGGCGCCCGCCGGGATGCGGGTCCTGGACCTGCTCGACCAGGTGCAGTCGTCGCGTGTCCACACGATGCTGGCGGGCACGGCCCGGGTCCTGCTGCCGCACCGCCGGGCCCCGGGGGTGTCGGACTTCCTGGACCGCCACGCGACGCTGCCCCGCGCGGTGTGAACGTTCCGCCCCACACACAGGGGCGGAAAACGGCTCCGGCCTAGGCCGCCAGGTGTCCCAGGTCGTTCCAGCTCTCGATCGCCGGTTCCCCGTACGCCCAGCCCAGGACCGAGATCGAGGTCGGGTTGAGGCGGATGCGGGCGGCGAAGTCCAGGGGCAGGCCCAGCCAGCGCGCTCCTATGGAGCGCAGGATGTGCCCGTGGGCGAAGACCAGCACGTCACGGTCGGCGGAGCGCGCCCAGCCGACCACCTCGTCGGCCCGCGCGGTGACCTCGGCGAGGGTCTCGCCCCCGGGTACGCCGTCGCGCCAGATCAGCCAGCCTGGCCGGACCGCCTGGATCTCGGCGGGGGTCATGCCCTCGTAGTCGCCGTAGTCCCACTCCAGGAGCGCGTCCCAGACGGTGGCCCGCTCACCGAACCCGGCGAGGTCGCACGTCGTCCGCGCGCGGGTCAGCGGGCTGGTGCGCACCTCGACGCCGGGCAGTCCGTCGAAGGGCGCCCGGCGCAGCCGCTCACCGAGCAGCTCGGCACCCCGGCGGCCCTCCTCCAGGAGCGGTACGTCGGTCCTGCCGGTGTGCTTGCCGGACAGTGACCACTCGGTCTGTCCGTGCCGGGCCAGCAGGATGCGCGGTGCCATGAATGCGCCTTTCCGGGAGAAGCGAAGAGAGGACGAGGAAGAAGAAAGGAAGAGGAAGGGAGTGGAAGGGAGTGGAAGGGAGTGGAAAGGAGAGGACGAGAAGGGGAACAGCGGGGAACGGACACGGAACCCCTCCATCATCGCGCACGCCGGCCCTGGGCAACCCGGTGGGCGATCTCTGCGTCTTTGAGGGCTGGAGCGGCCCGCAGGGGGGAAATACGCACACCGTAAAGTGACACGGCCGCCTCCGCGGGCGCCGCGTGACCACAAACAGGGGGAGGACGATCGGATGCCGCAGACCGAGACACCGGGCACCGAGGTGTCGCCACCGACCCGGCTGCGCTGGTGGACCGAACTGCCCCTCATCCTGCTGGTCTACGGCTGCTACTCGGCCGGCCGTCTGCTCGCCCGCGGCGACGTCACCACCGCCGTCGACCACGGCCTGGCGATACTCCGGATAGAGAAGGCTCTGCGCCTGAACGCGGAGCACCCCCTCAACCGGCTGTTCACGCGCGAGGCGTGGCTCGGGGTGCCGGCCGACTTCTGGTACGCCTCGCTGCACTACCTCGTCACGCCGCTGATCCTGGTCTGGCTGTTCCGCCGCCGCGCCGCCCACTACCGCGCGGCCCGCACCTGGCTGATGACGTCCACGTTCATCGGTCTCATCGGCTTCACCCTGCTGCCGACCTGCCCGCCCCGGCTGCTCTCACCGGGGTACGGGTTCGTGGACACCATGGCCGAGTACAGCTCGTACGGCTGGTGGGGCGGTCAGGCCAGCGCCCCGCGGGGACTGGGCGGCATGACGAACCAGTACGCGGCGATGCCCAGCCTGCACGTGGGCTGGGCGCTGTGGTGCGGTGTAATGCTGTGGCGCCACGGCGGCACGCGCACGACGAAGGTCCTCGGAGTGGCCTACCCGCTGTGCACGGCGATCGTGGTGATGGGCACCGCGAACCACTACTTCCTCGACGCGGTCGCGGGCGCCGCCGTGATGGGTGCCGGATTCCTGCTCGGGCCGTACGTGACGCGCGCCGCGCGGCAGCTCGGGTCCCGTCTGGTCCCGCGCGGCACGGGCGTCGCGACGGCCACGGGCGGCACGGGCTCCCCGATTGTCAGTGGCGGATGCCAGACTTCCCCGGGTGAGCGATTTCCACGGCAGCGCGAGGAGCGGTTCGGCCCCGGAGCCGAGCCGGACGTCTCCCCCAAGGACGCGGGAGAAGGGGCTCCGGCAGCGGCTCGCTGAGCTGCGCGGCCCCGACGTACCGGCCAAGGCACTGGACGCGCGCGCCCTCGCGGCGCTCGCCGCGAACCCGGGGTGCCGCAGGCGCGCGATCCTGGACGGCGCAGGGGTGGACAAGACGGCGCTGGCGAGCGCGCTCGGCTCGCCCTCCGCCTTCGGGCAGTCGCAGTTCGCGCTCACCCGGGGCAACGCCTTCGAGACGCGGGTGAAGGCCGACGGCGGCGCGGAGCTGCTGCGGCTGGTGCACTCCCGGCTGGACCCGGCCGCCGAGCCGCCGCGGGACGCGGCCGTCCCCGACCTGACCGCGACCGGCCCCGAGGGGCGCACGGCCCGTACGGCGCTGGCGCTGCGCGAGGCCACCGGGGCGCCCGGCACCTGGACGCTGCTGGACCATCCGATGCTCGCCCTGGACGTGGCCGGCTCCCCCGCGTTCCTGGAACCGGACGCGGTGGTCGTGCACCCGGACGGCAGCTGGACGGTCGTGGAGATCAAGTCCTTCCCGATGCTGGACGGCGCGGCCGACCCGGCGAAGGTCGGCGCGGCGGCCCGACAGGCCGCGGTGTACGTGCTGGCCCTCGAGGAGGTCGCGGCCCGTCTCACCGAGGCCGGCGGACCCCCCGCGCGGGTGCGCCACCGGGTGCTGCTGGTGTGCCCGAAGGACTTCTCCAACCTGGCCACGGCCTCGGCGGTCGACGTGCGCAAGCAGCGCGCGGTCACCGCGCGCCAGCTGACCCGGCTCACCCGCGTGCAGGACATCGCCGACGCTCTGCCGGAGGGCACCTGCTTCGATCCGGAGCGGCCGGCCGAGGAGCTGACGGCCTCCGTCGCGTCGGTCCCGGCGACGTACACGCCCGAGTGCCTGGCCGCCTGCGAACTCGCCTTCCACTGCCGCGCCCGCTCCCGCGCGGCCGGCGCGGTGACCGCCCTGGGCCGCTCGGTCCGCGCCGACCTGGGCGGGCTGACCACGGTCGACGACGTGCTGGCGGCGGCGCGCGGCGAGAGCGGCGACCCGGACGACCCGGCCGTGGCCGCCCTGCGCCGGGCCGCCGAGCTGCGCGCCGAGGCGCTGACCGGGCTCATGGACACCGCCGACGCGGACACCCGCGCGGGCGCCCCGGAGGTGGCGCCTTGTCGCTGATCGACACCCTGGCCCGGCTGGAGGCCGTCAGCACCGGCCGCGCCCGTCCCACCGCCACCGTGCGGCACCGCCATCTGTCCGACCGCCCCCTGGTGTTCGTGCCGCTCACCACCGCGGGTGAGGCCGGCGCCCCGCTCGGCGCGCTCGTCGGCACCGACCGGGACGCGCCGCGGCTGCTGGTCGTGCCGCAGCCCCGCGACCGCGACCTGCGCTTCGCGTTCCTCGCCGAACTGGCCGACGTGATCCTGCCGTACGTCGACGCGCACGCGGACGCCGTGGAGGCCGCCGAGCGCACCGAGACCGACCCGGAGACCGGCAAGCGGGTCAAGGTCGAGGTCGACCTGTGCGCGGACGCGCCCCAGCTGATCGTGCCGAGCCGCGCGGGCGTCGACTTCGTCAGGCTGCTCGGCCGGTCCATGCGGTTCCGGCGCACCGCCGAGCAGGACCCCGAGACGCCCTACCCGGCGCCGCCCCGGGTGCCGCTGCTGGGCCGCTGGCTGACGCACTTCGGGGAGCGGGCCCGGGTGCCCGGCTCGTCGCTGCTGCCGGCCCTGACGGAGCTGCTGTCGCGGCACTGGGCGACCGGGCAGTCCGGCCTGGAGGACCAGCACCTCGGCGCGCTGCTCGCCTGGATCGACCCGCCGGAGGACGGGAACGGCGCGGAGGCCGCGCTGCGGGCGGAGCTGGCGCGGGACGCGCGGGGCCAGCTGCTGTGGCCGCCCGCGGGTCCTGCCACCGACCCGGCCTTCGACAACAAGCTGCTGGCCCCGGCCATGGAGCGCTACGACCGGGCGCGCACGGCCTTGGCCGCGGCCGAGGACGGACTACAGGCCGACGCCCGGTTCGCGGCCCTCACCGCGGCCGAGCAGGAGATCCGCGACCTGGTCGAGAGCCGTACGCGCCCGACCTGGGACGCGGTGTGGCGCGGGCTCGACCTGCTGCGCGCCCTTCCGCCCGGGGCGCACGTGGCGGAGCGCTGGACCCGTGACCGCTGGTCCTTCACCGGCCACCGCGACCGGGTGATCGCCGGCGAGCCCCCGCAGCCGCGCCGCGACGACGCGGTCACCGCCGCCAACAAACTGGCCGTGCGCGAGCGCGAACAGGGCCGTCTGGAGGCGCAGGAGGCGCTGGACGACCCGCTGGTGATGGCCGGGCGGCGGCTGGCCGGGGAGGCGTTCGCGGGCGAGGTCGTGGACGTGGAGATGGCGTACGGCGAGGGGAAGCGGCCGAGCCCGCGCCCGCTGGTGACCGTGCGCACGGACGACCGGCCGCATCTCGCGGAGGGCGTGAAGGTGTACCGCTCGCTGGGTGGCAGACCGCAGTCGGCGCAGGTCGTGGGGCAGGAGGACGAGGGGCTGGTCGTGCTGCGCGTCCTGGACAAGATGGGCCGCGGCAAGGAGCCCGAGGCCGGGTCCGTGCCGGAGAAGGGCGACCGGCTCTGCTTCACGCTGTTCGAGCACGAGCAGCGCGGCGGGGCGAAGCTGCCCGACCCGGAGGAGACCCCGTGGACCCACGGCGGGCCGCCGGGCGAGCCTGCCGCGGAGACCGCCGACGCCCCGACCGAGGAGGACGTGCTGTGACGGCCCTGGCCTTCGACCCCGGTACGGCGGCCGCGCGGGCCACCGACGCCATCCTGCGCGACACGCTGCGCGGCACGGAGCGGGGTGTGGTCGTGGACTCGCCTCCGGGGGCCGGCAAGTCCACGCTCGTGGTGCGGGCGGCGCTCGAACTCGCGGACGCCGGGCGGCCGTTGATGGTGGTCGCGCAGACCAACGCACAGGTCGACGACCTGGTGCTGCGGCTCGCCGAGAAGAACCCCGAGCTGCCGGTGGGCCGGCTGCACAGCAGCGACGCCGACGCGTACGACAAGGCACTGGACGAGCTGCCCCAGGTGCGCAGGTCGGCGAAGGCCGCGGATCTCGCGGGGCTGCCGGTGGTGCTGTCCACGGCGGCGAAGTGGGCGCACGTCACGGTGGACGAGCCGTGGCGGCACGCGATCGTCGACGAGGCGTACCAGATGCGCTCGGACAGTCTGCTCGCCGTGGCCGGGCTGTTCGAGCGGGCGCTGTTCGTGGGCGACCCCGGCCAGCTGGACCCGTTCGCGATCGTGGGCAGCGAGCAGTGGGCGGGGTTGTCGTACGACCCGTCGGCGTCGGCCGTGACGACGCTGCTCGCGCACAATCCGGGGCTGCCGCAGCACCGGCTGCCGGTGTCCTGGCGGCTGCCCGCGTCGGCGGCGCCGCTGGTGTCGGACGCGTTCTATCCGTACACGCCGTTCCGCAGCGGTACGGACCACGGCGACCGGCGGCTGTCGTTCGCGGTGCCGTCGGACGGCTCCGGGCCGGACCGGGTGATCGACGAGGCGGCGGTGTCGGGGTGGGGGCTGCTCGAACTGCCCGCCCGGCACACCCCGCGCACGGACCCGGAGGCGGTGCGCGCGGTGGCGGAGGTGGTGCGGCGGCTGCTCGACCGGGGCGGTGCGGCGGTGTCGGAGCGCTCGCCGGACCCGGCGCCGCTGACCGCCGACCGGATCGCGGTGGGGACCGCGCACCGGGACCAGGCCGCGGCGGTGCGGGCGGCGCTCGCGGAGCTGGGGGTGGCGGACGTCACGGTGGACACCGCCAACCGTCTCCAGGGCCGGGAGTACGACGTGACGGTGGTCCTCCACCCGCTGTCCGGGCGCCCGGACGCCACGGCGT
Organism: Streptomyces sp. NPDC026672; assembly: GCF_040638185.1. NCBI lineage: Bacteria > Bacillati > Actinomycetota > Actinomycetes > Kitasatosporales > Streptomycetaceae > Streptomyces > Streptomyces sp. NPDC026672. Next base: position 19,450 of record NZ_JBEZXS010000029.1, on the reverse strand, counting down.
TCCACCTGGAGACGGGCCGCCTGTGCGTCCTCGCCTCCCGGCACCGCCACGCCTGCATCATGATCTGCCGCGCGGGCGTGACCGACCTCCTGGACGACTACCCGTCGACGGAACCGGTCCAACTGGGCACGGTGGTCAAATTTCCGGACGGCTGGGAGGCAATGTTCACCACACACCTTCACCTGCTGGAGCACCGTGTGTCCTGGCGTCCCTGAGCCGCGATTGTGAAGGTAGGCATGGGCCACACGGCTCGTTGGGCTGAGAACGGGATGAGCCCCACGGCAACGTTCTGGAGATCCATAACCCCGAGCAGGTGACCAAGCTGTGCCGCTATGGTCTCCGCGCTGCACAGCCGGTACCGCAACACCGACTCCTCCAGCACGAACGAGAACCGGCGTGCACCGTTGCTGAGCACCTCGTTACGCCTCATACGGGCCGCAACGGCATCGCTCACGTCGTCCGACGTCCCCCTGGAGGGCAGCAGAGCGGCGGCGCATCCCGGTGTCTGGAGGAATCCGGGGATCACATCGGAGACATAAACCCTGAAAATCTTTGTTTGTTGGTACAGATCCCCGATGGACTCCTGCAATCGACGGAGACCGCTTCGCTAGAGTCGCCGCCACTGCACATGAGCATCTGCGGACCACCTGTTGGCAGCGATCAGGTCGGGGGCCTGTTCACCGGCAGCGCAGGCTCAGCACCAGGCTTTGACATCCGCGTCGGAGGGAGGGGTCTTGGTGTTCTCAATGCGTGATGACTTCGCCTCTGACCAGCCGCACCTGACTGCCGGCTCCGCCCGCTGATCCCCGCGCCCTTCCGGATCTCACGCAGACGGCCAGCCAGTTCTTCACGGGCCTCCTGAACGCGCGAGGAGGGGCGTGGGGCATGGAGCTGACTTTCGTCAGATCTCGTACAGGTGGTGCGGGATCGCTCGCTCCCCGACCGCTTCGAAGGCGGCAGAGCACAGCTCCACGGCTGCCGGGTCCACCATGATTTCGCCTTCCATCACCACTCCATCACCTGAGAAGTGATGCACCCGAAGCAGAGTGCTGTCGAAGAGCCAGAAGTCATTGCCCGGCAGGGCGATGCTCGTAGCCCGTCGCCGTGGCACCCACCACACCTCCTCGCCCGCCGTGACGTTGGCGCGGGTCACTTAGTGTTCCCAGCGGATGTAATCCGCTACAGGCTCGGAGACCACTCGGCCCGGCGGATCGCTACGCCTTGGGCCACGGTGTCCGTGATCAACTGGTCGTAGGAGTGCCACCAGGATGCGCGGTCCTCCCAATCGATCCGCTCGCCCCGCTTCCACGCCTCGAACCGGCCCGTCGGGGCGTAGGAGTCACGCAGTTCCAGGTTAATGGCGAACCGCTCGCACTGGCCAAGCAGCTCAGCGAAGCTGGGCACGCTCGACGACACCACACGCCTCCCTGATCATCGGGATCATCCGGGCCGGAATCCGCACGATGGCCCCGGGCTTGCATCAGCTTCTTTGAACTGCGGAGACACCGTCAATAGAGCTACCGGCCACGCCAATTGCCGTGCAAGTTCATGCAAGTTCGTAGAGCCCGACACTCGCCACTTCCTAAGCCTTCGGCGTCGGCGACGTGCTCATGGTGCAGAAGGGCGATCCCGGCCCCGAGGGCGCCGAGCTGGCCCCGCAGTTCGGCCTTACTCTGGCCTCGGTGCAAGTGCGGGAGCTCGAAGCGTCCCGACTACAAGGCCCCGTCGCATAGGCTGCTGGAGGGACTGAACAACACAGCCCCTGAGGCCAACACGAGGAGCCGTAGGGGTGGGCTGTGAGCATCAGAGCGGCCATGCAGTACGTGATGCACCGGATCACGGAGTACCCGGACACAGACGTGATATTCGAGGCCGAATGCCTGCGCTGCAAGTGGAAGGCAACGCCTTCCGACGACTCGGCGTCCGTCGATGTGGAGTGCATGAGCCACACGGCCCCCTCCGGTCACGCCGGTTTCCAACGCATAGGGAGCCCGCTCTTCGGGCCGCTGAGGCTTTCGCCCTGGGGTGACGAGTCAGGCGGGGTTCCTTCGTTGGCGCCGTCGAGTTAGCGTCTTGGCGTGGTCGTAGAGAGCAACTCCGTGCGGGTCGACGTGCGGAAGTACGACGGCGGTCTGAGTGCGCAGTGGACCGCGACCCGGCTTGGCGAAGATGAGCACGGCGTGTGGTTGGGAACGGCGCAGGGTATCCCCGTTAGTTCGGTCACGGGTGGCTGGACAAACCGGTTTGCGTACGTGATGTTGGTCCCGCGTGGTAAGTGGTGGACGGCCACATTCTGCGTGGACCCGGGGCCCGAGATGTACTGCGACGTGTGCACAGTGCCGGAATGGAACACGGATGGGACTGTCCTGCGCATGGTGGACCTCGATCTCGATGTCGTGCGGCCTCGTAGCGGCGAGGCCTATTTCAAGGACGAGGACGAGTTCGCCGAACACCAAGTCAGCTACGGCTATCCCGACAACGTCAGCGTCAAGGCCCGACAGACCTGCGCGTGGTTGATGGAGGCGGCACGTCGCGATGGTGATGGCGTCGAGCCCTTCGCCTCGGTGTACCGCCACTGGCTCGGTCTCATCGGGTAGGCCAAATGCGCGCCCGCCTGCCGCCGAGGAGAGAGACCGAGAGACACCACGCGCCTGGATCGACTGGTGAATTCTGCTGCCGCACAACTGCACTCGGGTGCTGATGTGTCGTACGACTTCTACCTGGAACGTACCTCGTATCTGTCCCTGGCGAGTGGCGCCCTGTTCCCCAAATTGTGCGAACGCTGAATTGGTCTACCCAGTCGCACAGTCGAAATAACAAAGAATCCCCGACCTTTGCGGCCGGGGCTCGTTCGGTTGGTTAGAGCAGTGCACGGAAGGGGTTGAAGTCTGCGAGCGGTTCCGACCTCTTTACTTCCATCGTTCGCGTTGTAGCCCAACTCATCCGCGATCGTCGGATTCCCGGTGAATAATCGAACGGGGCTCGGGTCCAATCAGTCTTCGCATCACGAGTCGCAGCAACCAGGCGACGCGGCCACGGACTGTCAGTCATACGCACTCCCTAAATAACGTGGGAGGACGCCGGGCACAAGCGCGGGGTCCTGACGGGATCATGCGAGACGGCTACAGCTCGGGGGCGAAGTAATCCCTGTATTCTCCTGCTTCAGTTCCTCCAGGTCAGTCAGTTTATTGATCAGCTCATCGAGAATGGTGCAGAAAACCGCATAGGCACCCCGCTCGTACTCTTCGCCGTCACTCGACGCCCAGTTGCCTTGCAGAGCACCAATCGCCCACCCTTCCAGGTCCTTCGGGGTGATGAGGCCGATGGACAGCCCGATCTTGGGGCTACCTACGAGGAAGATCCGGAAACCGGCTTTGCGGAGGAACGGGCCGCGCTCCTTCCATTCGGCCATCTGCCCCCACTTCGCACGGTAGGTCTGGCCCGTGCTCGTCTCCTCCCAGCGGCCTGGGACAAAGGGTTCTTCCTGAAGCGTCGCCAGGTTCGCGGCGTAACGCTCCAGTGTCGTCGTGAGCGCCGTAACGGCAGCAGCCGAGGAGGCTTGGGCGATGGCCTGAGAAAGGTTCTCCATCGCGGCCTCCAGCTCCTTGATCTGAGCCCTGTTGTCCTTGCCGGGGACGTACGAGCGCTCAGTGATGTACTGGTCTCCCAACTTGGAGAGGAATGACTCCTCTACAGCCCGGTAGATCTCTTCCTGTGGCCACGACGCGGAGAACCTGCACGCCTCACCGTTGGACCAAGAGGCGCAGCGGAAATACCGGTGCTTCTTGGTCTCGCCTGTCCGCAGGGTCACCAGGGAGCTGTTCTCGTAGATCTTCATGCCGCACGGGCAGTACAGGACTCCCGTCATGGGGGACGCGTTCGACTTGATCCCCGCCCTGTACTTGCCCAGGTCGGCGACGGTGATCTGCAGCTTGTCGAACTCCTCGTCCGTCAAGATCGGATCAGCCCAACGGACGGGCAGCCCGTCTCTGAGCAGCGGCTCACCCTTGTGCATGGCCACGCCCTTGAGCGTGGGCTTCTTCAGCATCTTGCCGAGGGTGGAGGTGCTCCACTTCGTCCCCTTGATGTGCGTCTTGACGCCCACCTTCTTCTCTTCGGCGTTGATGCTCCGCTGGTAGTCCTGGGAGGTCAGGACCCCGCGCGGACAGTCGCACTGCGGCGTCTCGCTGCCCTGGTCGGCGCAATCCGCGACGTGCCGGGGGCGTGAGTTCCATTCAGTGCAGAGCTGCCCCATGGACCATCCTTGCTCCGAGATCCGTTCGTACGCCTCCCGGATGAGGGGGCCGGTCACCGGGTCGATCACGAGCTTGAACCGCTGCTTCCCGTGGTGATCCACGACAACGGGCCGATAGCCGAAGGGCCACGTGCCGCCGCCCCACAGGTTTGAGTCCCGGTAGTACTGCATCTGGTTGCGACGCTTCTTCACGATGGCTTCTCGGTACTCCTGCGCCTGGGTCGCCTTGATATAGGCGATCATCCGGCCCGTGGGCGTGTGGATATCCAGGCTCGGGTCATGGATACAGACGATCTCTTTGCCGCCCTTGTGGCAGCGCTCCGCGAACCTGTCCCAGTGGTGCTGATCCCGAGTGATCCGGTCCAACGACGTGACCATGATCGCGTCCCACTCGTGCCAGAGCGGATCCCTCATCCAACGGCCGAGCTTCGGCCGGTCGTCCAGGTTGACGGCGCCGGAGACACAGATGTCCTCGACTTCCCCAGCCACGGTGAACCGAGCTTCAACGGTCGCCCGGTCCAGTTCCTCCCCCTGGCGCAGCAGGGCGGAGCTGTCCTCGGCATCACGGCTGATACGCCGCACCTTAAGGACTCGCATACCGGGCAAGAGATGTGTACTGGACATAGTCTCACCTTCCGTTACAGGTGCCCCGAGCATATTTGGTGATCCCATCTTCCCATTGCCAGGAGGCCAACCACGTGGTCCAACCTGACCGAACACCGTGTGACCTGGTGACCGTGACCGCGTGGGGAACAGGCCGTGGGGTGGTGCGGTTGTCGTGGCTTGGTCCGGGCCGCTGAAGGGGTTCACAAGGGGGACTTGCGGAGGCGCGGGACAATGGACGACGGCCCACCCGACGGCGGTGGACGACGAACCGTACGAGGAGGAGAAGACATGGCGGAGCCCACGCCGCGTCGGAACGAACCGCGGCTACGCCCCGCGCCCCTGCTCTTCGAGCCCGCGGCGGCGGCCGCCGATCCCGAACACTTCTTCGACCTGGAGTCGATCGACGACCCCCGCGCCCTGCTCACCCGGGCGACGGAGCTGACCCAGGCGTTCCGCGCGGCAGCCGACCGTGCCGTGGAGTTCCAGGCGATGGCGGCCGCCCAGCTCGCCGACCCGCGCCGCTTCGACCGGCTCACGGCGGCGGACATCGCGGAGCGCGCGGAATGGACCGAGGACTACGCGAGGAAGATGGTGGAGTACGGCCGTGACCTGATGCGCGGCGCCGGTGCCGAGGGCCGGGAGACCGTCGACCCGGTGTGACCGTCCCCACCCGGGCGGCGCGGCATATGCCAGAGGGGCGGCAAGATACCCCCCGGCCGCGCCCCCTGTCCCGGTTTCCGCAACTCTCGGGAAGCACCCGCTCACGGCCGGTAGATGTATGTGCCATGAGCAGCACACGGGATGTCACCTCGGCCGGCGCCGCCTGGCTCGCCTCGGCAGGAACGTATCCGCGCAGCACGCTCGCGTTCTGGGAGGAGCGCCCCGACGCCCCGGTCGTCCTCCCCTGCGGCACCGTCTTCGACGTGGTCAACACCCCCGCGATCTTCGGCCGCCGCATGCTGGACCGGCTGTGGGACGAGGGCCCCGGCTCCGGCCCGGTCGCGGTGTTCCGCGGTCGTGTGCTGCTGTTCGCCGCCCCCGGCACCGCCCAGCGCCTGCCGTCCCTGCTGGGCTGGGAGGAGTGGGGCTCCGGCGAGGGCGACGGCCGCGCCGGCGCCGTACCGCCGCTCCTGTGCCACGGCACCGGCGACGCGGTGACCGTCCCGGCCCCCTGCGACGACTCCCCCGCGGACGGCGGCGGCAGCCGCTGGCTGGTCGCCCCGGACACCCGTCACCCCTGGCTGCCGGGGCCCGAGGCCCTGCTCTGGGCGGCCGTGCGGGCGGCCCGCTCGACCGTGCGGATATCGATTTTTCCTCCCCCCGACCAGGGTGCTAATGTCTACGACGTCAGCAGGCGCCGCTAGCTCAGTTGGTTAGAGCAGCTGACTCTTAATCAGCGGGTCCGGGGTTCGAGTCCCTGGCGGCGCACGATGACGATGGCGAGGCGTGTTCGCGGAAAGCGCGAACCGGCCTCGCCATCGTTGTTTTTGCACGGCTTCGCCGCGCGTGGCGGGGGCTTCGCCACACTTGCCCTGGCCGGGATCGATCAGGTGCCCAGGGTGGGGGTGATCTTGATGGTCCAGGCGCCGGAGGTGGTGCGGGACTGGGCTTCGACGCGTACGCCCTCGCCGGGGACCGTGAAGCTCTCGCCCAGGGAGACCGGGGCGTCGGCCAGCGGCGGGTAGACCGAGCCCTCCCAGCACGCCTCGGTGCGCGGATGCGCGTCCACCACCTCGATCGGGCCGCCGCCGGACTCCGCGCCGCTGTGCACCCGGTACACCAGCACCCCCTGCCGGCACTCCGCGCGGTCGTTCCCGGCCGGACCCCGCGCCTCGAAGGCGAGCGCGCTGTCGGGTCCGGTGCGCACCACCGCCAGCTTCACGCCGTCGCCCAGACCGAACGACGGCGACCCGGCCGCACCCTCGACCGGCGTCTCCTCCCCCGCCGCCAGCGGCTCCAGGGTCAGCCGGGTCGGCCCGGCCCCCCGTACGCACACCACCTGGCGCGGGTCCAGCCAGCCCAGCTTCCACTTGTGCCAGGCGAACAGGTCCGGCGCAAGACCGAACTGGCTGCCCATCAGGTCCCAGTCGCCGACGTAGGTGTCCCAGTCGCCCTTGCCGTCGACCGGGCGGTGGTAGAGGTCCGGCAGGTCGAAGACGTGCCCCGTCTCGTGCGCGAGAACCAGCCGGTCGGGCGGATGCTTCTCGAAGACGGTGACCACCCGGCGCACGTCCGTGCCGTCCAGGCGCACCGGGGTGTCCAGGTTCACCACCTTGGTCGCGTCCGAGTCCACGCCGGGCGCGTCCGGATCGGCCACGAGGTACACGATGTCGTAGCGGGAGAAGTCGACCTCCCGGTCGGCCGCGGCCAGCGCGTCGCGCAGATAGGCGCCCCGCCGCTCCACGCTCCAGTCGCGCCTTATGTCGTACGAGGTCGACGGCCGCGGCATGCGGATCCAGCGGTCCAGCGCGTGCGGGCGCAGCGTGAACCTGCCGTAGGACGCCTGGGTGAAGAAGCGGCTGGTGGCCGGGAAGTGGTCGGCCGTCAGCTCGGCGGGCGTGGTGCGCGGGACAGCGTCCGGGAAGGACAGGAACACCATCACGGCGTCGAGGGAACGGCGCGGTCGCACATAGGCGGCGTTCCAGGTGTCGACGCCCTCGGAGTGGTGCGCGCCGGTGCGTTGCAGGGCGCAGGGCGCGGTCGAGAAGGGCTCGGCGACCGAGGGGCCGGTGAGGATCGAGGTCGCGGCGAGCGCCGACATCGTGGTGAACACGGCGGCTGTGCTCCGCAGCCGGGGGCGCGCGTCGGTCCTGGTGAGCCGCGCGAGGGCTCCACGGGAAAGCCCCCTGAGGGGGAGCGGACGCGGCAAGTCGACCTCCGGAGCGGTTCACGGGACACCGCACCCAGCTTGTAATGCCTGATGGTCATATGCCCTGTTTGTCTGCCCCGGAAGGGTGAGGGCGTGTCGCACGGGCGAACAGCCGACACCCCGAATCACTCACGGAACGTCACAACTGGTCGGGGGCTTGCCGAACCCGTCCACACGCGAGCAGAAACGATCTGTCAGAACGGCCTCTCGATCCGGGACACTGGAGAGTGGCTGGAAGGCCCTCGGGTCAGCCTCTATGATCGGCACACTTTCCTGCACGGACAGAGATCGAGTGCACTGCGGGAGCGAGCGGTGAGCGGAACGTCCGAAGGGCCGACGCCCGCGGCAGACCTCGACCGGTCCGCCGTCACAGAGAGTGATCTCGACGCGCCTCCTGGTGCCGAGTCCTTGATCCACACCTACCACTCGGTCTTCGCGACCGCACCCCTGGCGATGGCCGTCGTCGACGCCGGCGGGCAGGTCGTCAGCGTCAACGGGGCGTTCGGCACCCTGCTGGGCACCGAGCCGCAGTCCCTCGCCGGACGTCTCGCCGCCGACCTCCTCGACCTGGCCTCCGACGCCCGCACCTGGCACGCCTACCGCGAGGTGCTGCGCGGCCGGCAGGAGCGGCTGCGCTGCACCCGGCGGCTGAAGCGCCCCGACGGCAGCTCGGTGTGGGCGCAGGTCACGGCCGCGCCGCTGGCCGGGCGGCCGGAGGGCGTCCTGCTCTCGGTCGCCGACATCAGCGCCCGCCGTGAACTCCAGGCCCGCCTGCGGCACCTGCAGATGCACGACCCGGTGACCCGGCTGCCCAACCGCACGCTGTTCTTCGAGCGTCTGACGGCCGCCCTGGAGGCCGAGTCGTACGAGCAGGACGGCACCGGCCGGATCGGCCTGTGCTACCTGGACCTGGACGGCTTCAAGGCGGTCAACGACACCCTCGGCCACCGCGTCGGCGACCGGCTGCTCGCGGCCGTGGCCGAACGGCTGACCAGGGTCGCGGACGAGGCCGGGTTCGCGCGGATGGGGGCGCCCCTGGTGGCCCGGCTCGGCGGTGACGAGTTCGCGCTGCTCGTGGAGGACTCGACGGGCACGGACCAGCTCGCCGACCTCGCCGGGTCCGCCCTCGCCGCCCTCCAGGAACCCTTCGACATCGCGGGCCGGCGGCTGTCGCTGTCGGCGTCGATCGGCGTGGTCGAACGGCACGCGGCCGGCACCACGGCGACCGGTCTGATGCAGGCCGCCGACACCACCCTCTACTGGGCGAAGGCCGACGGGAAGGCCCGCTGGACGCTGTTCGACCCGGAGCGCAACGCGCACCGCATGACCCGCCAGGCGCTGTCCTCGACGCTGCGGCCCGCCATCGACCGGGGTGAGTTCGCCCTGGAGTACCAGCCGCTGGTCGGCATGGAGGACGGTCGGCTGCACGGGGTGGAGGCGCTGGTGCGCTGGCACCACCCCCAGTTCGGCACCCTGACGCCGAATCGGTTCATCGCGCTGGCCGAGGAGGACGGCTCGATCGTGCAGCTCGGCCGCTGGGCGCTGGTGACCGCCTGCCGCCAGGCCCGCGACTGGCAGCTGGCGCACCCCGGCGAGCCGCCGATCTTCGTCAGCGTCAACGTGGCCGTGCGCCAGGTGTGGGACTCCGACCTGGTCGCGGACGTGGCCTCGACCCTGGCGGAGACGGGCCTCGCGCCGCAACTGCTCCAGCTGGAGCTGACGGAGTCCGCGGTGATGGGCTCGGCGGGGCGCCCGCTCCAGGCGCTCCAGGCGCTCAGCGACATGGGCGTGCGCATCGCCATCGACGACTTCGGCACCGGCTACTCGAACCTCGCCTATCTGAGCCGGCTGCCCGTGTCGGTGCTCAAGCTGGACGGATCGTTCGTGCGGGGCTTCCAGTACGACGACCCGGGCGACCGGCCGAATCCGGCGGACGAGGTGGTGGTCGAGGCGATGATCCAGCTCGCGCACCGCCTGGGCCTGACCGTCACCGCGGAGTGCGTGGAGACGTCGGCCCAGGCGACCCGGCTGCGGCACATCGGCTGCGACACCGGCCAGGGGTGGCTGTACTCCCGTCCGGTGCCGCCGGACCGCATCTCCGAGCTGCTGGGCGCGCAGTCCTACGCGGTGGGCAACCCGTAGGCGTCCGCGATCAGTTCGTAGGAGCGCACCCGCTGTTCGCCGCGGTGGGCGAGGGTGGTGATCATCAGCTCGTCGGCGCCGGTGCGCTTCTGGAGGGCGTCGAGCCCCGCGCGGACCTCGTCGGCGGTGCCGTGGACGATGTTGTCCGTCCAGGAGCGCGCGAACTCCTCCTCCAGCGGGCTGAAGGTGTACTTCTCGGCGTCGTCCGGGTGGGGGAACAGGCCCGGACGGCCGGTGCGCAGCTTCACCATGTTGAGCGCGGCGGCCTTGACCTGGCGGCGGGCCTCGTGCTCGTCGTCCGTGGCGAGCGCGGAGACGCCGATGAGGGCGTACGGCTCGTCGAGGATCTCCGACGGCCGGAAGGACTCGCGGTACAGGTCGAGCGCCGGGACGGTGTTCTGCGCGGAGAAGTGGTGCGCGAAGGCGAAGGGCAGGCCGAGCATGGCGGCGAGGCGGGCGCTGAAGCCGGAGGAGCCGAGCAGCCAGACCGACGGGCGGTGCGAGGACTGGACGCCGCCGGGCGCGGAGCCCTGCACCGGGCCGGGGATGGCGTGGATACGGCGGTAGGGGTGGCCGTCCGGGAAGTCGTCGTCCAGGAAGCGGGTCAGCTCGGCGAGCTGCTGGGGGAAGTCGTCGGCGCCCTCGTTGAGGGTGTCGGTGCGGCGCAGCGCGGCGGCGGTGGCGCCGTCGGTGCCGGGGGCGCGGCCGAGGCCGAGGTCGACGCGGCCCGGTGCCATGGCCTCCAGGGTGCCGAACTGTTCGGCGATGACGAGGGGCGCGTGGTTGGGGAGCATGACGCCGCCCGAGCCGAGCCGGATGCGCTCGGTGTGGGCGGCGAGGTGGGCGAGGATCACCGCGGGCGAGGACGAGGCGACACCCGGCATGGAGTGGTGCTCGGCGACCCAGTAGCGGTGGAAGCCCCGGGCCTCCGTGACGCGCGACAGCTCGACGCTGGTGCGCAGCGCGTCGGACGCGGTGCTGCCGGCGCCGACGGTCACCAGGTCCAGTACCGAGAGGGGAACGGGTGCCGTGCCCCGCGTCGTCCCCCGGATCTCTTCTGCCGCCACGGTGGTGCCTCCTGTTGTCGACCGTGCCATGTCCTCCGGCGCACAACAGGAGGCTGTCTCCGTTTTATTCCCGGCCGATTCGTTCCCGGAGAGGCCTCGTCGTCGGTGCGCATTCCGCGGCGCCGTCGTGGCTGGTCGCGCAGTTCCCCGCGCCCCTTCGGGACGCCCCCCACCGGCGTGCCTCCGGTTCAGACCTGGACGATCGGCTCCCTGGTGAACAGGGTGCCCAGGGCCGGGGCGTTGATCCGGCGGTCCGTGAGGCGCAGGGCCTCCCAGGCCGTCACCTGGTTGGCGGTGAGGACCGGCTTGGCCAGGGCCTCCTCCAGGGCGGGCAACCGGGACACGGTGCGCAGCCCGGTGTCCGGGATCAGCACGGCCTCCGCGTCGGGGCGGTCGGCGGCGCGCGCCATGTCGATCAGCCCCGCCCCGTCAGGACCGGCCGCGCCGGGCCCGCCCGCGCGCACGCCGGTGACCTCGACGCCCCCGGCCCGCAGGAACTCCGCGAACAGGGCGGCCGTCTCCTCGTCGTAGGGCGCGGCCACGGCGACGCGGCGCGCGCCGACCTCCCGTACGGCGTGCACGAACGCGAAGGACGTCGAGGACGCCGGCGTGCCCGCCGCCACCGCCAGGGCGCGGACCTGCTCGTGGGCGCCCTCCCAGCCGTACACGAAGCTCCCGCCTGCGGACGCCCAGACCACCGCCTCGGCACCCGCCAGGCGCAGCTCGTCCACGCCGTGGGCCAGCCGCTCGGGGGCGCCCGACGCGCGCAGGGCCGCCACGCCGGGCGGGCCGTCGCCGCCCGTGGTGTGGACCAGGTCGAGGCGGATGTCGCTGCCCAGCAGCTGTTCGAGGCGCGGGTAGTCGTCCTCCGCGCCGTGGCCCGGGTAGAGAAATCCCAGTGCGGTCATGTCCAGCCCTCCTGCTGTCGGCCCGACGGGGCTCCACCGTCGGGGTACCCGGCCGACGCGCCGCCGCCCCCATCGTCACCCGGCCGGGTGCCGTACGCCCGATTGACGACGCCCCGCGCGGGTGCGAGCGTGGTCCGGCCCCGCACGGTCCGCCCGCCCGGAGGAACGGCCCGCCGATGCCCGTCCCCACGCTCCTCGTGCTCGACGCCGAACCCCTCCCCCGGCTGGACCGGCTGACCGGCCGGGTCCGGGTCGTGCACGCCGCCCGTGACACGCTCGCGGCGCTGCTGCCGTCCGCCGACGTCCTGCTCGTGTGGGACACGGCCTCGCACGCGGTGCGCGAGGCGTGGCCCGGCGAGGGGCCCCGCCCGCGCTGGGTGCACACGGCGAGCACGGGCGTGGACCATGTCATGTGCCCCGAACTCGTGGCCTCACACACGGTGGTGACCACCGCCCGCGGGGTGTTCGAGCAGCCGGTCGCGGAGTACGTCGCCGCGCTGGTCCTGGCGATCGCCAAGGACCTGCCGCGCACGGTCGCCCTCCAGCGCGAGCGGAGCTGGCTGCCCCGCGAGACGCGGGCGCTGGCCGGCACACGGGCGTGCGTGGTGGGCTCCGGTCCCGTCGGCCGGGCCGTCGCCCGCACCCTCAAGGCGCTGGGCGTCGTCCCGGCGGTCGTGGGCCGGGTCCCGCGCACCGGCATCCACGGGCCGGGCGACCTGGACCGGCTGATGTCCCGCGCGGACTGGGTGATCGCGGCGGCCCCGCTGACGGAGCGGACGTACGGCATGTTCGACACGCACCGCTTCGGTGTGATGCAGCCCTCGGCGCACTTCGTCAACGTGGGCCGGGGCGCGCTGGTGGTGGCGGAGGCGCTCGCCGAGGCGCTGGCGAAGCGGTGGATCGCGGGCGCGGCCCTCGACGTGTTCGCGGCCGAACCGCTGCCGCCCGACAGCCCGTTGTGGGGCGCGCCCGGTCTGCTGGTCTCCCCGCACATGGCCGGCGCCGCTATGGGGCGCCACGACGAACTGTCGGCCCAGTTCGTGGAGTTGTTCGAGCGCTGGGCGGCCGGCCGGTCCCTGGTGAACGTGGTCGACAAGCGCCGCGGATACGTCCCCGGGCACTGATCGCCCACCTTTCCCCGCGAAACGGTCACGACTCCCGCTCCTTTTCTTCCGATTCCCCCGAAATCGGGAACGCATAAGTCGTGTGGAGTCGGGTAGCCGCGCCGCCATGGCTTCACGACTTGGGTACGGCGAAGACACCCCACGGCACGAGAGACGCTCCCGCCGGACGGTGCTCACGGGCCTCGCGGCGCTGGGCGCGCTGGGGGCCGCGGGCTGCTCGCGCGTCGCCACCGCCGCGGCGGGCGGCGGAGGTGACCTGCTCGACCGGCTGCGGGCGCAGGGGGTGGTGCGGCTCGGCATAGCCGGCGAGATCCCCTTCGGCTACATAGACAAGGACGGGCATCTCACCGGTGAGGCGCCGGAGTTGGCGAAGGTCGTCTTCAAGCGGCTCGGCATCGACAGGGTGCAGCCCGTCCCGACCGAGTTCGGCTCGCTGATCCCGGGCCTCAACTCGCAGCAGTTCGACGTCGTGGCCGCCGGGATGTACGTCAATCCCGAGCGCTGCGCACAGGTCGTCTTCGCGGACCCCGACTACCAGATGCTCGACTCCTTCATCGTGCGCAAGGGCAATCCGAAGGGCCTGCACAACTACAAGGACGTCGTCGAGAAGAAGGCGAAGTTCGCCACCGGCACCGGCTACGCGGAGATCCAGTACGCCGTCGACGCCGGCTGCAAGGAGAGCGACATCCTGATCGTCCCCGACCAGGTGGCCGGGCTGAACGCCGTGGAGGCCGGGCGGGCCGACGTGTTCGCCGGTACGGCGCTGACCACCCGCGAGGTGGTCAAGAAGTCGGCGAAGGCGGAGGCCACCAAGGCGTTCGCGCCGCTCGTCGACGGCAAGCCCCACGTGGACGGGGGCGCGTTCGCGTTCCGGCCGACGGAGACGCGGCTGCGGGACGCCTTCAACGTCGAGCTGCGCAAGCTGAAGAAGAGCGGTGAACTCTTCCACGTCCTGCGGCCGTTCGGCTTCACCGAGGCCGAGATGACGGACCTCACCGCGAAGGAGCTGTGCGGCGGATGACCTCGGGACTGTGGAAACTCGTGCTCGAAGGCGTCTGGACCACGCTCCAGCTGCTGGTCCTCGGCGCCCTGCTGGCGACCGCGGTCGCCTTCGCCGTCGGCACCGCGCGCACCCACCGGCTGCGCGTCGTCCGCTTCCTCGCCGGCCTCTACACCGAGGTGTTCCGCGGCACCTCGGCGCTGGTGATGATCTTCTGGGTGTTCTTCGTGCTGCCGCTGGCCTTCGGCTGGCAGCTGGTGCCGCTGTGGGCGGGCACGCTGGCGCTCGGGCTGACCTACGGGGCGTACGGCTCGGAGATCGTGCGCGGCGCCCTGAACGCGGTCGACCCGGCGCAGTGGGAGGGCGGCATCGCGCTGAGCTTCTCGCCCTGGCAACGGCTGCGGCTGATCCTGCTGCCGCAGGCGATCCCGGAGATGATGCCGTCGTTCTGCAACCTGCTGGTCGAACTGCTCAAGGGCACCGCGCTGGTGTCGGTCATGGGCATGGGCGACCTGGCGTTCAGCGGCAACCTCGTGCGCCTCGCGCTCCAGGAGAGCGCGGAGATCTACACGTACGTCCTGCTCATCTACTTCGTGATCGCCTTCGTGATCACCCGGTTGATGCGGGCGCTGGAGAACCGGCTGCGGGCCGGCATCGGCAGGGCACCCGGCACGAAGGCCGCGGCGCGTGAAATCGATCGCGCGCGCACGACCGGCGTCGGCGCCGCGGGCGGAGGTGTCGCATGACCTGGGACTGGAACGCCGTACGGGAGTTCATGCCGCACTTCTGGGACGGCCTGCTCGTCACCCTCCAGACGCTGGTGCTCGGCTCGCTGATCTCGTTCGGCCTGGGCATGGTGTGGACACTGCTGATGCGCACGCCGACCCGGTGGGTGCGCTGGCCGGTGGCGGCGGTGACCGAGTTCGTGCGCGACACCCCGCTGCTGGTACAGCTGTTCTTCCTCTTCTACGTGCTGCCCGAGTGGGGCCTGGCGTTCTCGGCGCTGACCACCGGCGTCTTCGCGATCGGGCTGCACTACTCGACGTACACGATGCAGGTCTACCGGGCCGGCATCGAGGCCGTCCCGCCAGGTCAGTGGGAGGCCGCGACGGCGCTCAGCCTGCCGGTGCGGCGCACCTGGACGGCGGTGATCCTGCCGCAGGCGATCCGCCGGGTCGTGCCGCCGCTCGGCAACTACGTCATCGCGATGCTCAAGGACACGCCCATCCTCATGACCATCACCGTGCTGGAGATGCTGGGGCGGGCGCGGCTCTTCTCGCAGCAGCACTTCCAGTTCACCGAGCCGGTGACGGTGATCGGCGTGGCCTTCATCGCCGTCTCCTACCTCGCCTCCCTCCTCCTGCGCACCCTGGAGCGTCGCCTTGTCCGTTGAGACCCGCACGAAACCCGCTGCCACCGATGCCCGGCCCTCCGACCTGGTCCGCCTGGAGGGCGTGACCAAGCGGTTCGGGGACCAGACGGTCCTCGACGGCCTCGACCTGTCCGTGCAGGCGGGCCGGCACGTCACCCTGATCGGCCCGTCCGGCTCCGGCAAGACGACGATCCTGCGACTGCTGATGACCCTGACCAAGCCGGACACGGGCACGATCACCGTCGACGGCGAGCGTCTCTTCCCGGCCACCGAGAAGGAGCTGCGGGAGGTCCGCAAGAAGATCGGGATGGTCTTCCAGCAGTTCAACCTGTTCCCGAACATGACCGTGCTGAGGAACATCACCGAGGCCCCGGTCACCGTGCTCGGCCTGTCGAAGGACGAGGCGGAGGCACGGGCCAGGGAGCTGCTGGAACTGGTGGGGCTCGCCGACAAGTGCGACGCCCGCCCCACCCAGCTCTCCGGCGGCCAGCAGCAGCGGGTGGCGATCGCCCGCGCGCTGGCCATGCGGCCGCAGGTGCTGCTGCTGGACGAGGTCACCTCGGCGCTCGACCCGGAACTGGTCGCCGGCGTCCTGGACCTGCTGCGGGACATCGCCCGCAGCACCGACATCACGATGCTCTGCGTGACCCACGAGATGGGCTTCGCCCGGGACATCTCCGACCAGGTCCTGATGTTCGACTCGGGGCACGTCATCGAGGCGGGCTCGCCGGAGAAGATCTTCAGCGATCCCGAGCAGGACCGGACCCGGGAGTTCCTGAGCGCCGTGCTCTGATCCGGAGCGCCGTGCCCGGGTTCCCGGGCGCCGTGCTCCACGGACGCGCGAACGGCGGAGGTCGCCCAGGGCCACGATCTTGCCAACAGGCCCTCCGCCCGCGCGCCGTGGCCGTTATCGTGGAGGGGATCCGCTGTCCGGATTACGGCCCAAAGAGCGAGCGCAGGGGGACCACCGTGGCGCTGAAGCACGAGCCGACCGCCCCGTACCACTCCGCGCAGGACGCCCTGCGCGTCCTGGAGACCGTGGCGGAGCACCCCACCGGAGTGACCGAAACCGAACTGGCCCGCGGCACCGGCCTCGGCCCCGAGCGGCTGACCACGCTGCTGCGCATGCTGCGCCGCGAGGGGTACGTGGCGCAGGTCACCGACGGCGCGTACGTCACGGGGGACGCCCTGCGCCGGCTCGGCTCCGCGCACGGCCGCGAGGCGGCCCTGAGCGCCACCCTCCAGCGCACCCTCGGCCGGCTGCGCGACTCGGTCGGCGCGGCCGTCTATCTCAGCCGGTACGTCGACGGTGAGGTGAAGGTCACCCAGTACGCCGACAGCCCGGCCACGCCCGCGGTCAACGAGTGGGTCGACTTCCGCTTCTCGGCGCACGCGACGGCGGTCGGCAAGAGCCTGCTCACCCAGCTCGACCACAACGCCCGCCGCGACCATCTGTCCCGGCACAAGATGGCCCGGCTGACCTCGCGCACCATCACCAGCGACAAGCTGCTGCTGTCCCGGCTGGAGTCCCAGCCGCCCACGGTGCCCGTACTGGACCTCCAGGAGTACGCGATCGGGACGGTGTGCGCGGCCGTGCCGATCACGGCGGGCTCCTCGGTGGGCAGCCTGGCGCTGTCGCTGCCGCTGGAGCACGCGCACCGGCTGAAACAGGCCGCGGACGCGCTGAACCGGAACGCGGCCCCGGTCCTGCTGTCCCTGGCGATCTAGGACCCGGCGTCCAGATCCGGCATACAGACCCGGCATCCAGGACCCTCGATCCGGGACCCGGCCGGGCGGGGCCGACGTGGTCGGGAGCACCCCCGCGGGCCGGGTAGTATTTTCCCCGTCGCCTCCCGCGAGACCCAGGTCGAGCGGTCGGCGGGAGTCATGCGCCGCTAGCTCAGTTGGTTAGAGCAGCTGACTCTTAATCAGCGGGTCCGGGGTTCGAGTCCCTGGCGGCGCACCGGAGAAGGGCCCCTCGCCTCGGCGAGGGGCCCTTCGGTCGTCCGTACCGTGTGCGCCGGCACCGCCGTACCGGCGCACACGGCGTGCGCTCCCCCGGCGGGATCAGAACGTGACGTCGGAGCAGGCGTAGAACGCGTTGCTCGTGTCGGCGATCGTCCACACCGCGAGGATGACGTGGTGGCCGCTGAGGCCGGTGGGCAGCGTGCCGCTGTGCGAGAGCGTGGACGGCGGGCGCTGACCGTTGTACGGCACCGTGAAGAACGGCGTCGTGTTGAGGTCCGAGCGGGACAGGTTGTGGTTCTGGTTCCAGCCCTGCTTGGTGACGTAGTACTTGAAGTCCGTGGTGGAGTGCATCGCGGTGAACTGCCACCGGAAGGTGTAGTTCTGGCCACCCGACACCTTTGTCGTGGGCCACGCCGCACCGGACGGCGCCTTGGGCGCGCTGAGCTGGGCGAACTGGCTGAGTCCGCCGTTGCAGAGCTGGCCGTCGGCCGGACCGCCGCCGGGGAAGCCCTTCGGGCCCTCGACGCTCTGCGGCTCCCACTGGATGGAACCGCAGTTGGCGACCGCGCCGTTCTGACACAGCTTCTGCCTGCTGATGGGGAGATCGGTGTAGCCGTGACCGCTGGCACCGCCGGACGAGAGCACAACGGCTCCCGCGGTGGCGAGACCCACCACGGCGGCGGACAACTTGGTCTGTGTGCGCATGCTGCCGCTCCTGGAGAACGTGGGGGAAGTTCACTGAGCTTTGCAGGTCTAGACCAAGTCGAGAATATTACCGCTCCTTGAACATGTCCATACCAATCACGGCGCGGTCTCCGTACGGCCGGAACAGAACGCCACCGTCAGGTCCCGCACCAGCATCTTGCGCTCGTAGTCGTCGAGTTCGACCAGCCCGCGCACCGTCAGCCGGGTCACCGTGTCCTCCACCGAGTCCACGACCGAACTGAGCACGCTGGCCCGCTGCCGCGCGTCCAGCGCGGCGATCCGGCGGCGGTGCATCGCGGCGGCCACCTCCGGCGCGTACTCCACCCGAACCGGCTGCACCGAGAACACCTCAAGACCCACCGTCCCCGCGTCCGCCGCCACCAGCCGGGTCAACGCCTCCTGCGCCGCGTCCACCGAGCCGCGCGCCGAGCCCGGCGTCTCCACCGGCACCCGGGCGAGCGCCGCCTCGACGCACTCGCGCAGATACGTCTCGTGGTCCTCGACCCCGAGCACGGCCCGCGCCGTGTCCCGCACCCGCCACACCACGAGCACCACCACCCGCAGCGCGACCCCGTTGCCGTCGGCCGCCGGCATCGGCTCGCTGCGCCAGTGCCGCAGCCGTACGTCGACCCGCCGGCGCAGCAGCAGCGGGTTGACCCAGAGCAGCCCGGTGCGCCGGACCGTGCCCCGGTAGCGCCCGAACAGACCGAGCACCCAGGCCCGGCCGGTCGTGCCCCGGGCCAGCCCGCCGAAGCCGAACAGCCCGAGCGCGCCCGCCCCGGCGTACGCCGCCCACTGGGCCGGGCCGAGACCGGCGCCCGCCGTCACGGGCAGGCCCAGCGCCTCCACCGCGGGCGGCGGCAGCGCCCCCGCCCACCACGAGGTGGCCAGCGCCCCGGCCGCCCCGGCCGCCCCGGCGAGCAGGCCGGCCGCGCCGGGCAGCACCCGGGCCCGGCGCTCCACCAGGTCGGGGTCGACCCGCGGCATCGGCCGGGGCCGCGCCGGGACCGGGCGGCGCAGCCGCGGCTGTTCACCGGTACCCCGGCGGCGGGCGACGACCGCGGGCCGCAGCGGGACCGACACCGGGTCGGGGTCGTCGCGGAAGAGGAGGTGGACGGGGATCTCGGTGGTGGACTCGTTCTGGATCAGCCGGGGGGTGCGGGGCTGCCCCTCGGTGGGGGCGCCCTCCGGTTCGGGCGTGTGTGACGTCGTCGTGCTCATGCGTGCTCCAGCCTCCGCGCCAGATGCGTCATGACGGTGAATGGCAGTGAACGGCGGTGACGGCAGTGCGGTTCGGGGATCGGTGGGGTGTCGGTCGGGGGCGGTCGGCCGCGCGGGCGGCCTAGGGCGTGTTTCGAAAGTCCCGCCTGGCCCGCGACGCCTGGCACGCACACTCGCTGCGTTGTCGGAACGCCCAAGTACATCCAGTACGAG
>NZ_JBEZXS010000028.1:0-120798 GCF_040638185.1 Streptomyces sp. NPDC026672 | reverse complement strand
CTCGTACTGGATGTACTCGGGCGTTCCGACAACGCGGCGAGTGTGCGTGCCAGGCGTCGCGGGCCAGGCGGGACTTTCGAAACACGCCCTAGCGGACGCCGCGGCGCAGTCGTACTCGGTAGGAGTACTGCTCGGGCAGGAAATGGCTGATGGAGAGTTCGACGGGCCGGCCGCCGGTGGTGAGGTAGAGGCGGTCGATCCTGAGCAGGGGGATGCCGGGGTCGCAGTCGAGTGCCCGGGCGAGCGAGGCGTCCGCCACGGACGCGGTGATGCTCTGCTCGGCCTCGGCGACGGGGGCGGGCAGCCGGGTGTCGAGCAGGCCGATGATGGTGGTGTCGCCGGCCGGCCCCTCCCGCCGGAGTTCGGGGACCTCGGCGACGGCCGCACCGGCGGCGGGCGACAGGTGCACGACGGTGTGGACGAAGGGCCGTCCGTCGTGGAGGCGCCGGAAGACCAGGGTGTGCACCGCGTCGCCGTCCAGCCGCAGCCGGCCGGCGGCCTCGACGTCGATCCGCCGCCGCAGCGGCCGCAGGATCTCCAGGGTGGTGTCGAGCGAGAGTGCCAACAGGTCCTCGATCGAGCCGGACTGGCGCAGATAGCGGGTGTCCTCCCGGGGTGCGGCGAACGTGCCGCGCCCCGGGACCCTGTGCACCAAACGCTCGGAGACCAGTTCCTGGAAGGCGTGGCGCACGGTCTGCCGGCTGACCCCGTACCGGGCCGCGAGTTCGGCCTCCGTCGGCAGGCGGACACCGTCGGCGTAGCGCTGCTGGAGCAGCTCGGAACGCAGGGTGCGGGCCAGGGTCCGGTAGGCCGGCTCCTTCTTCGTCATGCGTCCTCTTCCGTGCTCCGGTGCGGGGGGCCGATTGTGTCAGTCGGTGATTCCCCCTCGCGCCACGAGCTGGGAGACGATGACGTTGCGCTGGATCTCGTTGGTGCCCTCGCCGACGATCATCAGGGGGGCGTCGCGGAAGTAGCGTTCGACGTCGAACTCGGTGGAGTACCCGTAGCCGCCGTGCACACGGACGGCGTCGAGGGCGATCTCCATCGCGGTCTCGGAGGCGAACAGTTTGGCCATGCCTGCTTCAAGGTCGCAGCGTTCGCCGGCGTCGTGCTTCTCGGCCGCCATGAGCACGAGTTGCCGCGCGGCGGTGTAGCGGGTGGCCATGTCGGCGAGCCGGTTGCCGACGGCCTGGTGCCGCCAGATGGGCTTGCCGAAGGACTCGCGTTCCTGGGCGTAGCGCAGGGCGTCGTCCAGGGCGGCGCGGGCGACGCCGAGGGCGCGGGAGGCGACCTGGATACGGCCGATCTCCAGGCCCTTCATCATCTGGGCGAACCCGTGGCCCTCCCGGCCGCCGAGGACGGCGTCGGCGGGGGCGTGGTGGTCGTCGAAGGACAGTTCGCAGCTCTCGACGCCCTTGTAGCCGAGTTTGGGCAGGTCCTTGGAGACGGTGAGACCGGGGCCGTGTTCCACCAGCAGGATGCTGATGCCGCGGTGCCGGGGGCGTGCCGTCGGGTCGGTCTTGCACAGCAGGGCGATCAGCTGGGAGTGGCGGGCGTTGGTGATCCACGTCTTGGCGCCGTTGACGGTGTAGCCGTCGTCCGTGCGGCGGGCCTGGGTGGTGATCGCCTGGAGGTCGGAGCCGCCGCCGGGTTCGGTCAGGGCCATGGTGGCGCGGATCGCGCCGGTGGCCATCCCGGGGAGGTAGCGCTGTTTCTGTTCGTCGGTGCCGAAGGCGAGGAGGAGGTCGGCGACCACGGTGTGGCCGCCCATCGCGCCGGCGAGGCTCATCCAGCCGCGTGCGAGTTGTTCGGTGACCTGGACGTAGCAGGGGCCGGAGACGGCGGTACCGCCGTAGGACTCGGGGATGGCGAGGCCGAAGACGCCGAGTGCCTTCATGCGCTCGATGAGCCGGTCGGGGTAGGTGTTGGCGTGTTCGAGCTCGCGGGCGACCGGGCGGACGTCCCGGTCGACGAAGTCACGCACGGTGTCGACGACGGCCTGTTCTTCCTCGGTGAGCGCGGACACGGTGCGTGGGGGCACGGTGCGTGCGGACACTGTGCGTGCGGACACGGCGCGTGGGGACACGGTGATTCCTCTCGGGGCGGGTCAGATGACGCGGTCGGCGCGCAGCGCGGCGATCTCGTCGTCGTCGCGGCCGAGGGTGCGCAGGACGGCTTCGGTGTGTTCGCCCAGGGCCGGGACCGGGTTCATCACCGGTTCGGTGCCGGTGAGCGTCGTGGGCGGCAGGAGGGCGTCGACGTCTCCGCCGGGTGTGCCGACGGCGCGCCACCGGTCGCGGCCCGTCAGGACGGGGTGGTCGAGGAACTGGGAGACGGAGTTGAGCCGGGCGTTGGCGACGCCGGCGCGGTCCAGCAGGTGCAGGACCTCGTCGGTGGCGAGTTGTGCGACGCGGTCCGCGACCAGGGCGTCGAGGGCTTCGCGGTGGGTGACGCGGGCGGTGTTGGTGGCGAAGCGCGGGTCGTCGACGAGTTCGGGCCGGCCCAGGACGTCGCGGCACAGCGCGTGCCACTCGCGTTCGTTCTGGACGGCGATCAGGACGGTCTGTCCGTCGGCGGTGGTGCAGGGGCCGTAGGGGGCGATGGTGGCGTGCCGGAGGCCGGCGCGGGCGGGCTGGTGGCCGCTGTACGCGGTGTAGTAGGCGGGCGATCCCATCCACTCGGCCAGGGCCTCGAACAGCGATACGTCCACCGCCGAGACCTCTCCGCTGGTGGCGCGCCGGTACAGGGCGGTGAGGATGCCGCTGTAGGCGTACATCCCGGCCGCGATGTCGGCCACCGAGATCCCGGCCTTCGCCATGGCTTCCGGGTCGCCGGTCAGCGACACCAGGCCCGTCTCGCACTGCACGAGCAGGTCGTACGCCTTGCGGTCGGCCCAGGGGCCGTCCTGCCCGTAGCCGGAGACGGTGCAGACGATGAGCCGGGGGTGCCGTCCGGCGAGCGTCGCGGCGTCCACTCCCAGTCGGCGGGCGGCGCCGGGGCCCAGGTTCTGCACGAGGACGTCCGCGCTGTCCAGCAGGTCGGCCAGGACGGCCCGGCCGCGGGCGTCCTTGAGGTCGAGGGTCAGGGACTCCTTGGACCTGTTGAGCCAGACGAAGTAGCTGGACTGACCATGGACGGACTCGTCGTAGCGGCGGGCGAAGTCCCCGCCGTCCGGGCGTTCCACCTTGATCACCCGGGCGCCGAGGTCGGCCAGCTGACGGGTGGCGAACGGTGCGGCGACGGCCTGTTCGAGGCTGATCACGGTCACGCCGGTGAGCGGGGGCGACGGGCTCATGCCGAGCGGCTCCTTCCATGGGGGGGCGTCCGGGCCGGACCTTCGCAGGGGCGACCGGCCCTGCCGTGTGGAGAGCGCCATGAAATGTACGGCCAATATGTCGATCGCGTCCGCTGGATGTCAATCGTCTCCACCGGGAGAGCGGCTGAACGGCCGGAAATGGGCAGACGGAAGCTCATGATTGACGCTCGTCGCAGCTGCCGGATATTTGGCCGTACAAATTGGCCTGACAGCCACTTGTCGTCGCCACCGAGAGGGTTGGCCATGGACGACGACCGGCGAGGGCGGTGCCGTCGCCCGCGGCAGTCGCATGGTCGACCGGCCGGTGCCGCTGTAGACCCGGCGCACACTCGGACTCGGGTGATCGGACGTCGGTTATGGTGACGGCATGGCCACCTGACCACTTCTTTACGAGTCGGCATCCGCAAGAGGGGTGACGCGGTGGTGAGTGACGGCACGAGGACACGGCCAGGAGATGGTGACGCGGTGGAACGAGACGGCCAAGGGGCGTCGAGAGGCGCGCGGGACGCGGAGTTCGCTCGGGCCTTCCAGGTCGAGCCGGTGAGCAGGATCGCCGACCGCGTGGCGGACCAGGTGCGCGCCTACATCGTCGACAACGACCTGGCCGAAGGGGCACGACTGCCGAGCGAACGGCGGCTCGCGGAACTGGTGGGCAGTTCCCGCCCGACGGTGAGCCAGGCGCTGCGCAGCCTCGCCGTCCTGGGCCTGATCGAGATCAAGCCCGGGTCGGGTGCCTTTGTGCTGCGCCGGCCCGGGGTCGCGGTCGGCGAGGGCTTCCAGATGATGATCCAGTTGGCGCCCGAGTCGGTGCACGACATGGTCAGACTCCGCCATCTGCTCGAACAGGGCGCGGCGAGCGAGATCATGTGCTCCGGCTCCCCGGGCCTCTCCGACCTGGAGAACGCGCTCGCCCTGCTCCGCCGGTCACGCGGCAGTGTGGCCGAGTGGGTCGCGGCCGACACCAACTTCCATGTCGAGTTCGTCCGCCTGGCCGAGAACACGTATCTCACCAGCCTCTTCGAGAGCGCGCACGGGGCCGTGGTCAGCAAGGCGTACGAGCACTGGATCGCGGCGAACGAGCCGCCCGGCTGGCTCAGGGGCCCGGAGTTCGATGAGCAGATCGCGCTGCACGAACCCATCGTGGTGGCCCTGCGCGCGAACGACCGAGACGCCCTGCTCAGGGCCCTGCGGGAGCATCAGGACGCGTTGGAGACCCATATGAAGGGGCCCGGTGACAGGGCCGACGAGAAGGCGGACGGGCGTTAGGAGCGTTCTGATTCAAGTCACCGGACCAGGGGTGACGGCCGGTCCAGTCACCGAGCGTCTGGATCACTTGGCGATGTCGGTCGACACCGCCAAGTCGTGCCACTCGTCGGCATTTTGCCGCAGATCCGTTGCCCGCCCCTTCAGTACCTGGACGGCGTCGGATCCCACGCCCATGAGCGTGGGCGGCTTCTCCGCGTGGGCGAGTTCCACCACCACCTGACCGAAGACGGCGGGGTCGCCGGCCTGGTTGTGGTTCTGGGCGGCGCGCCCCTCGGTGGCGGCGGCGTTGGCCTCGGCGTAGTCGTCGATCGAGAGGTCGGCCGTGCCGTAGGAGCCCTGCTCCAGGAAGTCGGTGCGGAACGTGCCCGGATAGAGAACTGTCGCACTGATCCCGAAGGGAGCGAGCTCGATGCTGAGCGACTCCGACCAACCGCCCACGGCGAACTTGGCCGCGGAGTAGATCGAGCAGTTGTTGAACCCGACCAGGCCGCAGATCGACGAGACCGTGATGATGTGTCCGGAGCGCTGCGCCCGCATGGTCGGAAGGACCGCACGGGTCACCGCGAAAACGCCGAAGACGTTGGTCGCGAACTGCCGCTCCACGGCCGCGGCCGAGTGCTCCTCGAAGGCACCGAGCTGGCCGTAGCCGGCATTGTTGATCAGAACGTCGATGCGGCCGAACCGGTCGACCGCGGCCTGCACCGCGGCCTCGATGGAGCGCTCGTCGGTCACATCGAGGGCGACCGTCAGCAGGCGCTCGTTGTCGGTGCCCAGGGCGGCCGAGACGCTCTCCGGCTTCCGCCCCGTCGCGACAACCTGGTCTCCGGCGGCGAGCGCAGCGCGAGCCGTCTCCAGTCCCAGGCCGCGGCCGGCGCCGGTGATGAGCCATGTCTTCATGATCAAAAAAACTCCTCCTGCGCGCACAGACCGTGCTGCGCGAGTGGGCCGTTCGGCCAGTTCCTGGGCGTGCCCGAGACACACACCCTCATGTATGAGTACTCTTACATGAATGTAAGAGACCTCTCTCGCCGGGTCAAGTCGACGGCCCGACAACCAGAGCGTCGGAGTCCCGTAATGTGGGGCGACCAGTGCATTCGAGTGAGGGAGAGCGGTGCCGAAGCGTGAGACCTACCATCACGGCGATCTCAAAGCCGCGCTGGTCGACGCCGCCCTCGCACTGATCGCCGAGGGCGGCGTCGGGGCCGTCTCGATTGCCGAGGTCGCACGCCGCGCGGGGGTGAGCAGCGGGGCGCCCTACAGGCACTTCCCGAACCGTCAGACGCTGCTGGCCGCCACGGCGACCACAGTGGCGCGCAGACTCACCCGTCGCCTGCGGGCGGCCGAGTCGGAGGCCGCGGGCGACGGTCGGGCCCGCGATCCGATCGAGGCTTCGGCCGCGGCGGCGGCGGAGTACGCCCGTTTCACCGCACAGCACGGCGCCGGCTTCGACCTCATCTTCGCCGAAGAACTACGCGACCTCGGCGACGAGGAGCTCATCGACGCCGGGCGCGGCCTCATCGACACGCTCTTGCCGGCTGTACTGTCCGTGACACGCGGTGACGCCGCCGCGGCAGTACAACTTCTCGAGCGTCAAGTCGCCGCCGCCCACGGCTACGCCCTCCTGCTGCGCAGTGGATTCCTGTCGGGACGCAAGGCGTCGATCGACGACATCGCGGAGAACGCGACCGTACTCGCCCGAAGCGTGGCCGAATCGACGGCGAACGCCACCACGTGAGTCTCGTGGACACCCTGGCCGAGCGGGGTCAACCTCACCATGCTGCCCAGGCCCCGGCCCATGTGGGGAGCCCAAAGGGGGACGCGGCGTCCTAGGCAGCACAAGCTTAGGAACACGCGTCCTCGTTTGGAGACTCCCCGCACGGGATCCCCGGGGTTTGCTGGTTCTTGACCAAGCGCTCCACCCCCAGGGAGACAACTGATGCGAACGAATCGGGCGGGCGACCGATCGGCGGACGAGGAGGTCGCCGGCCCGACGGTGCGGCTGACCGTCAACGGACGGCCCGTACGGCTCCAGGTCGACCCGCGCACGACGCTGCTGGACGCGCTCCGGGAGAGGCTGGACCTCACCGGCACGCGCAAGGGCTGCGACCAGGGCGCCTGCGGTGCGTGCACCGTGCTGCTCAACGGCAAGAGGGTCGTCTCCTGTCTGCGCCTGGCCGTGCAGTGCGACGGCGGCGAGGTCACCACCGTGGAGGGACTGGCCGCCCTGGCGAAGCATCCGGCCGCCGGGTCCGGCGACACCCCCCTGCATCCGCTCCAGGAGGCGTTCGTACGCCACGACGCCTTCCAGTGCGGCTACTGCACCTCGGGCCAGCTGATGTCGGCCGCCGCGCTGCTCGCGGAGAACCGGGCCGGAAGCGACGCGGACATCCGCGAGTACATGAGCGGGAACCTCTGCCGCTGCGGCGCGTACCCCAACATCGTCGCCGCCATCCGCGAGGTGGCCGACGGAGAGCGGGGACACCGATGACCACGGCACCGTACCGCTACGAACGGCCGGTCTCCGTCCTGGACGCCATAAACACGCTGAGCCACGACCCCGGCGCCGCCTACCTCGCGGGCGGGACGACCCAGCTGGACCTCGTGCTCAAGGACGGCGTCGACGTGACCTTCGTGGGCAGGCCCGACCGGATGAACCCCGTCGGGGTCAAGGGGATGGGCGAGGCCGGCATCGCCGGCGTGCCGGCGGCCCTGGCCAACGCGATCTTCCACGCGACCGGCCGCCGCGTCCGCAAACTGCCGATCACGGTGGAAGACCTGATGTGACGTTCGACCGCGTCGCCTGGACAACTGCTTCCTCCCTTTCCCGCGCCCGGGGAGTGGGGAAGCAGCCCTCGATGACGAGCAGAGTGCCGAGCGGTGCCTCGACGCCGTGACGCCGTGACGCACACCGGACAACTCGCGCGGGTATCTCCATGCCCCCGGCGTTTCACCGGCCAAGATCAACCGTGGGTCGGCCCATTAGGGTCGGGGGCATGACGTCACCCTTTGCAGGCAGTACCTTCGATCTGCTCCGCCTCGACGCCGTGCCCGACGAGGAGGCGCTGCGCCGGGCCTACGACCTGCCCGGCGACGCGGCCGTGCGCAAGCAGATGACCGAACTCACCGAACAGACCCGGCGGTTGATCGAATGCTCATCGCTGGTCCTGGTCGCCAGCGCGGACGCCGACGGCAACTGTGACGTCTCCCCTCGCGGCGGCCCCGCCGGGTTCGTCGCCGTCCTGGACACACGGACGGTGGCGATACCGGACGCGACCGGCAACAGACGTCTGGACACCCTGGAGAACGTCGTCGCCACCGGACGGGCCGGGCTGCTGTTCGTCATCCCGGGGCGCACCACGACGCTCAGGGTGAATGGCCGCGCCTGCGTCTCCACCCGTCCGGAGCTGTTGTCGCAGCTGACCGCCGTGGGCAAGCCGCCGGCCAGCGCTCTGGTGGTGGGGATCGAGGAGGTCTACCCGCACTGCCCGAAGTCGCTCCTGCGCAGCGGGGCCTGGAAGCCGGAGCAGTGGCTGCCTGCGGAGGCCCAGCCGACCTCGGCCGAGGTGACGCTGGCCCAGCTGCGGATGCCGGAGCTGACGATCGCCGACATCGAGCAGACGGAGGCGGAGTCGCTGAAGTACCGGTACGAGTAACGGGCCGACCGGCGAGTGGCCCACCCAATCCGGGACGTCGTCGCCGAGACCGTCCACCAGAGCTCGCGGCCCGTCCGCTTCCCCTTGCGACGAGCATCTGCTGCGAGTTGTCCGGCCGGAGGCGACGCGAAGGTGTTGGCCACCCTTCATGTGCAGCGGGGTGGCGAGGGCAATGCGGACGGAACTATCGCCTGCCGTTTACCGCCCGGACCTGGAGGTCTTCCCGCTCATCGCCACACTGCGGCCGTCGATGACGGACGCGGTCCCCGACCGACCGCAGCCCTTCTCCGTCCAGCGGCCGTGAAGACACACGACGTGCGACGGGCACGGCCGGTGAAGGCAGCCGACCGATCGGCTCCGCGGCTTGGCGCGGCCCCACCCGGACGGCCCAGGGGCAGAAGCCAGGTCGATTCGTCGTGCGCGGCCAGCACTTCACCGTCGCGTTGTCCCACCCCCGCGGCGAAAAGCACCATGCACCGATCAGCCATCTCGCTAAGCGCCCGCTTGGGCAGAGACGCCGGCGGTACGGAGCCCCTGGCGTCCACGGTCGACCGCCGGGCGGCGACAGAGCCGCAGCATTGCGGCCTCGAAAGTCACGTACGCGGCATTTCTCTCTCCATGCCGAGCGGCCGGCCCGATGCACCCTCAGCGGAGGGCATCGGAAGTTTCTGGCCATATTTCAGAGCCGAGGTTGATCCCCGCTGTTGAGGTTCCCATGGCTGAAATGGCCTGCGTGAGACAACAAGCTCATTGCTATAGGTCAGACTTAAATGGTTGACAGGTTCAGCTCACGGGTAGCGTGTCCGTGGCCAAGCAGCGGCTGAGCTTGAAATCAACGAAGACGAACGGGAACCGGGGGTGCGGTCGACATGTGCGCGCGAGACGGAGATACAGCTCTGTTCGGCCACCCGTACACACCGCCCCTGTTCACTGAAGGCGGTTAGAGAGGAATTCCAGCATGGGCCTGCCGGCCGCACTCTTACTTGGACGTATTTTCTCATTCCCTTCGGGAGAGGCAAAGGGGAGGCACGACATGGAAGAGTTACCGGCAGCAAAACTCACCTGCCGGGAGTTGGATGTACTCAGCCTGCTGGCCCGGGGGTTGAGCAATCGACTGATCGCCCGGAAACTCGACATATCAGACAAGACGGTGAAGAACCATCTCAGCAGCATCTACTTCAAGATCGGCGCAACCCACCGCACCGAGGCCGCCCTCTACGCTCGACGCGTCGGCCTGACCGGGCCTGGGGACGTGGCTCCGTCCGCTCCGGCGTCCGCTCCCGTCCCCGAAGAGGACGCGCCGCCCGCCGACCCCGCCCTCACCGCACGCGAGCGGGGCGTACTCCGCCTGCTGGCCCGGGGGTTGAGCAACCGGTTGATCGCCCGGAAACTCGACATATCCGAGAAGACGGTGAAGAACCATCTGAGCAGCATCTACTTCAAGATCGGCGCAACCCACCGCACTCAGGCCGCCCTCTACGCCCGGCGCGTCGGCCTCGCTCCCTGAGCGGCCCGCAGCCGGAACCCTCTCCGAGGGCAGCTCTCCCGCAGTCGCCCCGACCGCGGGCCGGTCCGACGACGCGGAGCCGCTACGTCGCCGACGCCGAGAACCAGCTGTACAGCGGGCCCGAGTGGACACCGAGCTCCCCAGCGACCTCCGGGATCGGCCTCCCCGCCTCGATCTCGATGCGTACGGGCACCCTCACGCAACTCAGGTGTGCGTCTCCGTTGCTTGGACCCCGTGAACCCCACCTCTGCCTGCGATCACGCGATCCACGCTACGAGGAGAGGAACATCTACGCCTGGACACACGGTTCTGCCGGACACACCGGCCCGCCCGCCGGGTTGTGCCCGACGAGGCAGGACCCGCCGTCCTGGACCGCACCGAAGACAGTGGCACGTATCCGCCGACGGGGTGTCCGGCGGCGGATACGTCGTCGCCGAGGCGTCCGGCGACCAGCCGCAGGTGATCCCCGTCGCCACCAGCAGCGCCGTACCGATCGCCCAGCGCGCTCGGCTGGTACGCCTGGTACCGCTCCGCTTCCGGGGCGCGGGGTCTGCGGCGGGGCCTCACACCCGCCAGTCGCCCGCGATCTTCAGCAGATGGTCGTTCTCCTCGGGCGTACCGATGGTGATCCGCACGCCCTCGTCGCCGAAGGGCCGCACCATGACTCCCGCCGCCTCGCACGCGTCGGCGAACGCCCGCGTGTGTGAACCGAGGCGCAGCCAGACGAAGTTGGCCTGGCTGTCAGGAACCGTCCAGCCCGCGGCCCGCAGCGCACGGGTGACCCGGGCGCGCTCGGTCACCAAGGTCCGCACCCGCTCCAGCAGTTCGGGGCCCGCGTGCAACGAGGCCCGCGCGGCGGCCTGGGCGACTCCGCTGACGCTGAAGGCTATGGTGCAGGCCCGCAGGGCGGCCGCGACCGGCGGATGCGCGACCGCGTAGCCGACGCGCAGTCGCGCCAGCCCGTACGCCTTGGAGAAGGTGCGCAGAACGGCGACGTTGGGGCGGTCGCGGTAAAGCTCGATGCCGTCGGGTACGTCGGTGTCGTCGACGAACTCGCGGTACGCCTCGTCGAGCACCACCAGCACGTCGCCCGGCACCCGGTCCAGGAAGCGCTCGAGCTCACCGCGGTGCACGGCCGTGCCGGTGGGGTTGTTGGGGTTGCACACGATGATCATGCGAGTGCGGTCCGTCACCGCATCGGCCATGGCCTCCAGATCATGCCGCTCGTCACGCAGCGGCACCTGCACGGGAGTTGCCCCGGTGGCCCACACGAGCAGCGGGTACGCCTCGAACGAGCGCCAGGCGAACAGCACTTCGTCCCCTTCGCCGGCCGCGGCGCACAACAGGTCCTTGGTGACCCCTAGGGAGCCGGTGCCGGGCACGAGGTGCTCCGGGGGCACCGCGAGGGCCGCGGACAGCTCCGTGACCAGTTCACCGCTCTTCGCATCGGGATAGCGGTTGACGCGCCCCAACTCCTCGCGCATCGAGGCGACGACCGACGGCAGCGGGGGGTAGGGGTTCTCGTTCGACGACAACTTGTCCACCAGGTCGCTGGGCGCGACCCGGCCGGGGACGTAGCGAGGCAACCCGGAGACATCGACGCGCAGCCGGGGGGCAGGTGCAGGGGGCATCTAGGGAACTTCCTGAAGGGGGAGCGGACGGTCGTGCGGGGGTGTTGTTCATCCGAGGTTCCGGGGGCCGTGCGCCGCGACGGGGCGCGCGGGCGTGAGATCCCGCCCGCGCGCCGACACCTCTGCCGTGGTCGGCAGCGCGTCCCGCTCACCTGTCGGGTCCGGCGGCGCTCGCCGCTGCGACGCGGCGGACCGCCGGGGTTGCCGCAGGCAGGGTCAGCCGACGGCCCCGGCGGGCGCGTTCTCCTCCTCGACGGACGTGGTCCGCACCCCTGCCTTGGTGAACTCCTCCATGAAGGTGGGGAAGGACAGCCGGACGTCCTCGAAGCCCGAGAACCGGTTGGCGGACTGCATGCGCAGGCCGGCCACGAAGAGCGACATGAAGATGCGGTGGTCGCCCCAGCTGGACAGCGTCACTCCACCGGGGTACGTCTGCGCGCCGCGGACCTCGAAGCCGTCGCAGACCCCGTCGTTGTACAGGACCTCGATGTCCACGCCCGCGCGCGTCAGTTCGGCGGCCATGGCCTCGATGCGCGACGCCTTGTGGAAGCGGGTGAGGCGTCCGCCGGTCACCCGCAGGCTGCCCTGCACGTACGCCCCGAGGGCGGCGAGCGTGGGCACGATGTTGGGGCAGTCCCGTACATCCACCTCGAAGTGGCCGCGCAGGCTGTCCGGCGGGTTGTCGACGGTCAGCGACGAGGTGGCCCGGTCGAAGGTGACGTCCACCCCGAGCTGCTGCAGGATCGGGACGATCGCGAACTCGCCCTGCATGCTGTCGCCGTACACGTTGGTCAGGACGGTCCGGCCCGGGAAGAGCGCGGCGGCGGCGAGCAGGTACGAGGCCGACGTGTAGTCCTCGTGCGTGGTGACGTCCTGGGCCTGGTAGGTGGAGGGCTCCACCTGGTAGCGGCGCATGTCCTCCGACGCGGAGACCTTGATGCCCGCGTCGGTCAGGCTCGCCAGCGTCTGCCGGATGTACGACTGGGAGAAGACCTCACCCGTCACCTCGATCTTCACCGGGGTGTCGGCCAGCGGCGCGGCGAACAGGACGGCGGTGATGAACTGCGAGCTGATGTCGCCGGGCAGCCGGCACGTGCCGCCCTTCAGGCCGCGTCCCCAGTTGACGACCGGGGCCTTGTTCTCGCTGACGATCGACTCGATGTCCGCGCCGAGTTCGCGCAGCGCCTCCAGCAGGGGCTCCATCACGCGGTTGCACAGGGTCGCGTCGCCCGTCACCACGACCGGCGACGGCAGTACGGACGCCAGCGCCGTCATGACGCGGAAGACCAGACCCGAGCCGCGGGACTGGATGACGCGCCGGATGTGCGGGAGGTCCCCTCCGATGCCCTGGATCTCCAGGTATCCGTCGTGCTCGGTTATCTTGGCGCCGAAGGCACGGCAGGCGTTCTTCATGGTCTCCGTCTCGTCGCAACGGAGGTCGTTGTAAACGCGTGACGTGCCCTCGGCCAGTGTGCCGGTCAGAATTGCCCGTTGCGTCTCCGGTTTCGAAGAAGGGACGCGGAAAGTTCCGGAAAAGGAATCGACCGGATCAACCTTCAGCAGCATCCTCGTATCTCCTTTTTCCCATCGTTCGCCGTCTGATACCTTGCCAGCGATGTCGCTCTGACGTCCGGGGTCGGCGATATCCGCGGAGCGAGAACATGCCATCCCACCGCTCAACGCTTCAATGTCGGGGCGGCAGTTCGGAAAAGTCTCCTGGCGCGCACGACAGCCCTCCTCCAGCGGTGGGGGCGATAAGAATTCTGTGTCCCGTGGGACGCGTGGGCAATAGGTCCATCTGCCTATGGCGTTACCGGCACAAGGTGGTCCAGACCCTCTTTTAGCGCCGGGCCGCGCAGACTACCCCCGGGGCGTCGCCCTCGACCGCCCACCCGGCCGGTCCCGGCAATCGACCACCACCCCGACGAGCCGACATCGGTGTCCCTTGTAGGGGACGGCGATCGCGGTCCCGGGGGCGTTGGGACCTAGGTCCTATTCTGACCAGGCCGGTCCCATGCGAGGCTGTGGCCACGCGATCAACACGTTGGCGGCCGTTCCCGGGATTCCGGTTCGGGTTCATTCCTCCGTTCCGACAGGCCCGCCGTCGCCGTCGCCGTCAACCGGCCTCCCCCGGCCGGGCACGTCCGTGTTTCCCGTGAACCGTGAGGACGACATCCATGTCCGGCGCAATCCTGTTCTTGACCCGCTGGCCCTTGTACGAGGACGAGCGGCGCTGGGAGAACCGCCTCGCCGCTCCCGATCTGGTCTTCGACCCGGAGACCGACCGCGTCACGTACCTCTGCGACGAGGGCGGCCGCAGCGGAGTGCCTGCCGACGCCGAACGGGTCCATGTCGTGACGGACTTCGGCGACGTGGACGGCGTGCTGGAGCTCGTCGACACCATCGTGCGCGACGAAGGCCCGTTCGACCACGTCATCGCCTTCTCCGAAATACTCCTCGACCTCGCGGCGACCCTGCGCGAGCGGCACGGCGTCCCGGGTTCCAGCCCCGAGGAGACCTCCCGGTTCTGCGACAAGACCGTCATGAAGGAGAGGGTGTCGCGGGCCGGCCTCCGAGTGCCGCGCTGGGCGCCCTGCCGCACCGAGGACCAGATCCTCGCGGCCGCCGAGGAGTTCGGCTACCCCGTGATCGTCAAGCCGGTGCGGGGGGCGTCCAGCCAGGGTGTGCGCGAGATCGCCTCGGCCGAGGAGCTGCTGGCCCTGTGTGCCGAACGGAGCCTGCGCGACTACGAGATCGAGGAGTTCGTGCAGGGCGACATCCTGCACGTCGACGGCGTCCTGGACGCCGCGGGCAAACCGCTGTTCATGTGCACCTCGCGCTACGTCTCCACCTGCCTGGACTTCGAGGTCCTGGGCGCACCGCTCGGCTCGGTCCTCCAGACGGACCCCGAGGTGCGCGGCCACTGCGAGGACTTCGCCCTGCGCTGCCTGACCGCGCTCGGCCTGCGCAGCTCCGCCTTTCACCTCGAACTCTTCGACACCGGCACCGAGTTGGTGTTCCTGGAGGTCGGAGCGCGCGTGCCGGGTGCCGACGTTTCGTACGTCATCAACGACGTCCACGACGTGAATCTCTTCCGGCTGTGGGTCGACGTGCTGCTCGGTCGCCCGGTGGACCCGCCTGTCCCCGACACGGAGCTGAGCGGCGGCTGGTTGATCGTCCAAGGTCCCAAGCCGCTGCCGCAGAAGGTCACCGCCGCCACCTCGCTCCTGGGCCAAGTCCCCTACCTATACCGCGAGTTGGTGCCGAGGCCGGGTGAGGTTCTGGTCTCCCGGCCCGGCGCGTACGCCACGCTCCAGGGCGGCCGCTTCCTCTTCCGCGGCGGCACCCAGGAGCAGATCGAGGAGGCCGTGCGCCAGGCGCGTACGCAGTATCGCCTGACGACCGAGCCTGTCGCGTAGACCGTCCGAACCATCTCGTGCCACCGGCAAATAGAACCGTCGAGTCCGTGGAGGAAGTCGTGGATCAGGTAAGCCATGCGGAGCTGGTCGACAAGAAATTCGTGCTGTTCGCCGAGGGGTGCTTCGGACTCTTCACGAGCAAGATCGCCGCGTCGCTGATCCGCTACAACGGGGACCGCTGCGTCGCCGTGATCGACAGCCGCAAGGCCGGCCAGACCGTGCAGGACGTCCTCGGCTACGGCGGCTCGATCCCGATCGTCAGCCGCGTCGAACAGGCTCTGCACCTGCGCCCCGAGGTCATGATCATCGGCAAGGGCCTGCACTCCGCCAACCTGCCCTCCGCCTGGAAGCCGCACATCCTCGCGGCCGTCCAGAACGGCCTCCACCTGATCAACTCGATCCACTACCGCCTCGCCGACGACCCGGACATCGCCCGTGGCATCCGCGAGAAGGGCATCACCGTCTGGGAGACCAAGGACGCCCCGCCGGTTCAGCTCAACAAGGCCCGCGTCCTGGACCTGGACACCTGGGTCATCCACACATGCGGCAGCGACTCCAACATCGGTAAGAAGACCGCCGCCCTGCAGATCTGGAACGAGGCCAACCGCACCGGCATCCGCACCGGTTTCGCCGCCACCGGCCAGAGCGGCATGCTGATCTCCGGCCATGGCATCGCGGTCGACGGTGTGCCCGGCGACTTCATGGCCGGCGCCGTCGAGCAGGTCGTCCTGGAGGCCGCCGCCGGCAACGAATGGGTGGTCGTCGAGGGCCAGGGTTCCCTCAACCACATCGGGTTCAGCGGTGTCGCCCTCGCCATCCTCCACGGCGCCCTGCCGCACGCCCTGGTCTTCTGTCACCGCCTCGGCGCCGAGCGCACCAAGGTCTGGGAGACGCCCATCATCCCCATCCCCGAGCTCATCCGCATGAACGAGGAGCTCTCCGTCTTCGAACGGCCCGCCAAGGTCGCCGCCGTCAGCGTCAACAGCTTCGGCTTCTCCGACGAGGACTTCCGCCGCGAGGCCGAGAAGCTGGAGGCCGACACCGGACTGCCCGTCGTCGACCCGGTCCGTGAGGGCGGCGCCGCCCGGCTCGTGGAGATCCTGCGCGCCCACCGGCGCGAGACCGCGGACCGGCTGTCGAGCGGCCGGCGCTGAGGGCGGCCCCGGAACTCCGAGGAGATGCACAGATGAAGCGAGCGATCCTGCTCCTCATGCACCAGGGCAAGTCGTACACCGAGGAGGTCGCCGCGGCCACTGCCGGGCTCGGTCTGACCCTGGTCGCCCTCAGCTCCCGGCCGGAGACACCGGAGGTCCTGGACGCGAGCCGCCGCCACGTGGCGGACTGCGTGGTCACCGAGGAACCCGAACTGTGCTCCGCCGACCTCGACAAGGCCGTTCGTGAACTCGCCGACCGTGGCTACCGGGTCGAGGCCGCCCTCGCCAGCTTCGAGGGCTACCGGCTGCTGATGGCGGAGCTCAACGAGCGGCTCGGCGCGCACGACTCCGCCGAGGCCGCGTTGCGCCTCTGCCTCGACAAGTACGAACTTCGCCGCCACCTCTTCGCCGAGGGACTGAGCGAGGTCCGGCTCCACCGGCTCTCCCCCGGCGTGACGCCCGAACTCGACCCCTCCGCGGGCTGGTTCGTCAAGCCGGTGCGCGGTGCCTCGTCCTTCGCGACCTTCCGTCTGAACGACGTCGACGACCTGGCCGACCTGCCGGCGATCCAGGAGCAGATGCGTGCCGACCGGCGCATGAAGGCGATCTTCATGGACCGGTACGACTTCCTCGTCGAGGAGTTCGTCGACGGTCCGGAGTTCAGCTTCGAGACGGTCGTCCTCGACGGGCGGATCCACCACCTGTGCGTCCACGAGAAGGCCCGCGTGGAACACCTGGAGCGGACCGTCCTGGAGGGGATGTCGGTCAGTCCGCCCGTGAGCCTCGACCGTGAACTCGTCCTGGAGGGAGCCGATCATGTCGCCGACTGCCTCGCCGCGCTGGCGGGGCACGGGCTGACCGCCGGTGTCTTCCACATCGAGGTCAAGTACTGGGAGTCGAAGAAGCGCTGGGAGATCATCGAGATCAATCCCCGGATGGGCGGCAGCCTCATCAACGCCAGCGTCCAGACCGTCACCGGGCACTCCCTCCTCGACCTGTGGACCGAGTCCCTGCTGCTGCCCGACGGCGAGCGGGACGCCTTCCACGAACGCCTCACCCGCGCCTCCCAGTTGGAGGCCCTGCGCACCGGCGCGCCCACCCGGGCGACCGTGTTCCTGAGCAAGTACGGAGAGAAGGGGCGGACCGTCGACGAGATCCGCTTCGAGCCGCCCACCCGTCCGCCCCGGATCCTGAACGTCCATGTGGCGGAGGGAACCGAACTCGACGCGTCCGACCGGGGCATCTGCCTGATGGACGCCCTGTGGGACGCGGCGGCCGACGACCTCGACGCCGAGACCGCCTTCCTCGACCGACACGCGACGGAGCACTTCCATGTCCGCTACCGCTGACCGCGGGCGGCACCGCACTCCGACCATTCCGTGAACGTCCCCACGCGAACCCTCTTATGAAGGAGAACGTGATGAACCGCGTGCAGAACACCGGGATCAACCACCCGAAGCCGTTCTACAACGAAGAGCAGAGCCGTCTGAAGAAGGCCGAGCTCGACCGCTACATGGACAAGAAGATGGCGGAGTGGAAGGCCACCGTCCCCTTCGCGTCCCACCTGACCGAACCCGAGCTCCACCAGGCGTACTACCGCCGCACCCTCATCGAGCACGTGTGGCGGATCCGTCTCTCCCGGGTCAGCCAGTCCAAGGCCATCTACAAGATCGCCCAGGTCTCCCCCAGGGCCGCGCGCGACTACGCGCAGTACCAGGCCGACGAGATGCTCCACGACAAGCTGTACATCAGTGACGCCGAAGCCGCCGGCGTCACCGAGGAAGAGATCCTCGCCACCGAGCCGTACCTCTCCACCCGTCTGTTCGAGGGCTTCTTCTACTACGCTCTCGAGCACGAGTCGGCCCTCGCCCCGGTCGTCTCCAACTACCTGGTGGAGTACACGCAGGTCAAGCTCCAGCCGGCCATCGTCGAGAACCTCCAGACGCGGCTCGGCAAGGAGAACGTCAAGGGGCAGGCCGCCCACCTCCACGTCGACACCACCGAGGACCACTCCCAGGAGATGTGGGACATCCTCCGCCAGCTGATCTTCAGCGAGGAGGACTTCCAGAAGGTGTTCAAGTACATCGACGACGTCCAGGAGATCCTCGCGATGTTCTTCCGTGAGATCTACGAGGACACCTTCGCCAAGCAGGTGCAGCCCTCGGGCGCCTGAGGGACGAGACACCGCGGGTCCGCCGGGCAGTCGTCGCCCGGCGGACCCGTACGGACCCCACCGCACCGTAGCCCCACCACCCGACAGAGAGACATCTCACGTGCCCAGGTCGGGACTGTCCCCGTACGCGGCCGGCAGGCCCGGCAGAAGCCGGTGGCCGGCCGCGTCGTCGTTGACGCGGCGCTCGGCCGGCAGGGTGCCGTCCTGGTCGATCGGGGCCACGTCGTGATGCGCCCCGGGCCGGTCGATCCCGCAGAGCACCGTCGGGCCGATCTCCCGTCCTCGTGCGTTCGCGCCAGTGAGTCTCGCGCGGCCCGGTGCCCACGTGACCATCGCGACACCCACCACAACACCAGTCCGGCCGGACCCTGTTGGGACGAGCTGGAACCACTTACTGAAGGATGAGGAACCCGCGCATGTCCGCACCCGACACAGCCGCGCTGGTCAAGGAGTACCGCGAGAACGGCTTCGCGGTCGCCGAGCGTCTCTTCGATCCGAGTGAAGTCGCCGAGCTCAACACCGCCATCACGGATATCCTGAACGTCGGCGACATCGCCTCCGTCGCCGAAGTGGAGCCGGGCGACAACGGCATGGCCCGCCGGATCTGGTCGCCCACCAAGCAGCACTCCGCGTTCGAGCGTGCCGCCGCCAGCCCCAAACTGCTCGACCACGTCGAGGCACTCATCGGCCACGACATCCTGTTCCACTACAGCAAGCTCCACCTCAAGGCCCCGCACGTGGGCAGTGTCGTGGACTGGCACCAGGACTTCGCCTACTACCCCCACACCAACACCGACCTGGTGACGGCCCTCGTCTACCTCGACGACACCACCACCGAGAACTCCGCCCTCCAGGCCGTCCCCGGCTCGCACCGACGCGGTCTCGCCGACCACTACGTCGACGGCTTCTTCCGCGGCAAGGTGGCGGGCGCCGACGCGCCCGACGCGGAGCTCGCCGTGTCCATCGAGGCGCCCGCGGGCAGCGTGGTCTTCATCCACCCGCTGCTGCTGCACTACTCCTCGCCGAACCGCTCCGACCGGTACCGCCGCGCCTTCCTGCCGGCCTACCGGGCGGCCGACGCCTACCCGATCCACTTCGGCGCGCACGCCGGCCACAACGAGGCCGGAGTGAAACTGCTGCGCGGCAGCGTGTCGGACACCGCACGTGTGGAAGGCGGGACGTGGCGGCTGCCGCTCGCGGAGCGCCCCTTCGGCTCGCTCTTCCAGCTCCAGGAGGGCGCCGACAAGACCTCGACCGCGGCGACCACCGGGTACGCCACGCTGGAGGAAGCGAAGTAACGGAGTGCCCGTCGTCCGCGCCTGCCTGCGGGGCGGCACGGCCGACAGCCCCTCAGCCGTCTTCCTGGAGAAGACGGCTGAGGGGCTGTCGCACGTCCCCGGCGGGCTGCTTCAGAACGTTGGTACTCCCCGCACCTACGGCGAGGTGGGGAGATGGCCGTGGGAGCAGCGCCGTCGAGTCCTCTCACCCTGGTGTCCGAGCATCGGCTGCGCCGTGCCTACAGCCTGTGCGCGGTGGTGAGGAAGTCCAGGACGAGCGGGCCGGCCTGACTGCGGCACTCCTCGAAGTAGGCGTGCCGGCCATCGGGGATCAGGTGCATCCGGGCGCCGGGGATGCGGTCGGCGAGCAGGGGTGCGTTGGCGGTGGGGTTGAGCAGGTCGTCGGTTCCGTGGACGACCAGGGTGGGAGCGCTGATGTCCGGCAGGAGGTCCCAGGCATTGTGCTGGTTGCTGGCCACGAGGTGGCGGCGCCGGGCGTGCGCTGGCATGTGAGGGTCGCCGAGCGTGTGGTGCGGGCCGGGATGGGAGGCGAGCCACTGAGGGGTGTACATCAGCTCCAGCAGGGCCTGTCGCGCGGCTCCCGGCTGAGGTTGCGCCAGGGCTTTACGGACGTCGTTGTCGCGTTCGACGCCGTGGGGGCCGCCGGGTGAGGTGCAGCCCAGAACCAAGGCACCTACCCGGTCGGGGTGGCGGGCCGCGATCTGTTGGGCCACTCGTCCGCCCATGGACGTGCCGTAGACGTCAGCCCGGTCGATGCCGAGCTCGTCGAGGACCGCGATGACGTCACGGGCGAACAGTTCGGTGCTGTAGGGGGTGTCGGGCTTGTCGCTGTCGCCGGTGCCGCGATAGTCGAGCGTGAGGGTGCTGCGAGCGGGATGGAAGTCGGCACGAACCGCGTCCCACCAGTGGTGGTTGTTGGCCTGACCCGCCAGTAGGACCAACGGCGCCCCGTGACCCTGGAGTTGGTAGGCGATGCGGGTTCCGTCCGGTGTCACGACGTACGTCAAAGGCTTCCTTGCTCCCGTGCTGTCGGGCACATTGCCCGCGTTGCCCCGGGCCTGAGCGGACGGCTGGGCCGGAGCGATCGTTCCGATGTGTTTCGTCGCCACCTGTCGTACCGGGCGAGCTCATGAAGGTCAGTATGACCGGGGGTAGATGCCCCGGGCGGTCGGGCGCTGGAGAGAAGTACCGGCCCGGCCCTCAGACACCTGCCGCCACCGCGGCGCCCAGCCCCAGCAGGACGACACCGGTGGTCACGCTGAGTCCCCGCAGGACGGTCGGCTTCGACACCAGGTCGCGCCCTCGGCTGACGGCCCAGGTGAGCAACATGTACCAGGAGGCGCTGACGAGCGCCCACACGACTCCCAGGGCGACGGTCGACAGGAACACCGGGCCCTTCGCGGTCACGAACTGGGGCAGCACCGAGATGGCGAACACGCCCGCCTTGGGGTTGCCGAGGTTGGTGCTCAGGCCGGTGAGATATCCACTCGCGAAGCCAGTACTGCGCTCGCCCTCGTCGGTCGGGGTGGTGGAGACGGTGGTGTTGAGCGTGGTCCGCAGCGTCTTCACCCCGAGGTACATCAGCACGATGCCGCCCGCGATCCGGAGCGCCGTGTACGCGGTGGGGCTGGCCAGCAGGACGGCGGAGAGACCGGCCGCGGCGGCCGTGGACCACAGCACGAAGCCGGTGGCATTGCCCGCGAGCGTGCCTTGGAGCGTACGTTGGCCGCCTTCCAGAACCTGCCGGATCATCAGGGCTGCACTCGCGCCGGGCAGCATCGCCAGCAGCAACGTGGTGGCGATGAAAACGGGCACATGCGTGGGCATGGGAAAGGAACCCCTTCTGGGGATAACGGCAGATGGGTGTACACCACCAGGCTTCCCGCCTCGCGCTCCTAAGAGAAGTTAAAAAAGAAGGGTGCAGCGTTAGGATTAGTGAATGGTGGTGGATCCGGGACAGCTGCGACTTCTGACGTTGATCGAGCGGCACGGCTCCCTGACGGCGGCGGCTCACGCACTCCAACTCACGCCCGCGGCGATCACCCAGCAGGTGGCCAAGGCCGAACGCGACTGGCAGGTGCCGCTGGTCATCCGTGGTCCTCGCGGAGCAACGCTCACCGCGGCCGGTGCGCTGCTGGCCTCCCACGGTCGTACTGTCGAGGAGGCATCGGACAAGGCCGAGGCGGAACTGGCCGCATTACTCGGCCACTTGTCGCTCCGTCTGCGGATCGGGACGTTCCAGGCGGCTGCCCTGCACCTGCTGCCACCGGCCCTGACGACCCTGCGACACCGCCATCCGGACGCCGACGTCTCCGTCATAGACGTGGGGTCCGCGCGCGGAGCGGACGAGATCGGCGCGGGGCGCCTGGACGTGGCCATCGTCGCATCGTGGGGCACGCCGCTCGCGCCGCCCCCACATGTACGGGCCCACCCGCTCCTGCTGGACCCGATGGTCGTGGTCCTCCCCGATGACCATCCACTGGCCACCGGGCAGCCCGCGGACACCGAACTCCACCTGGAACAACTGCGCGACGATTCGTGGGTCTCCATCCTGGCCGGCCATGCCGCCCGCGAACAGTTCCACGACGCCGCCCGCGAGGCCGGTTTCACTCCCACCGTGCGGTTCGAGACCGAGTCGTACGACGTCGCCCAGGCCCTCGTCGGCACGGGCATCGCGGTCGCCCTGGTCTCGCGCCTGGCCCTGACCCATGCGCCCGGGACCACCCATCGCGAACTGGCCCACCCCAGACCCCACCGCCAGCTCTACGCCGTGACCAAAACCGACGCCAGCCTCACACCACTCGCGGACATGCTCATCGACCTCCTACGTGATGTCGCCCGCGACATCACCGCGACCTGGGAGGCTCCCCTGCAAGAAACCCAACGCTCGTCGGCCGTACGACTTCAGCCCACGGACGTGATTTTGTAGTCGTTCGCTTTCCAGGCGATGGCCGCCCAGCCAACCGCGTTGCTGTTGTTCCACTCCTTGCAACTCACCGGGTAGGAGATCTGGTTGTGGCTGGAGTAGCGGGTGCCCGGCTTGTGAGCACGGCATACCGCCATGCGGAACGATTTGATTTTGTGGCTCGGGCTGTTCGCGTGTCGCTGGGCTCC
The DNA here is from genome assembly GCF_040638185.1 of Streptomyces sp. NPDC026672. NCBI lineage: Bacteria > Bacillati > Actinomycetota > Actinomycetes > Kitasatosporales > Streptomycetaceae > Streptomyces > Streptomyces sp. NPDC026672. The sequence continues at coordinate 98,267 of NZ_JBEZXS010000028.1, read as the reverse complement.
CCACCCGTCAACGCCCTTCCCGCAGGCATAGGTCATCAGCGGCCCGTGATGCTCGTGCTCATGGTGTGCTGCTGGTGGGACGCGGCGGCGGAGGCCGGCTGGGCGAGCGCCGAGACCGAAAGCGCACCGGCCATCAGCCCGGTCACGATCACGCCCGCGCGAGTGCGTAGTTTCATGATTCGGATCTCCCTTGAAGCGATGGGGGAGGAGCGAAAGCAGGCTGCTCTTCGGACGAGTGTCCCTTCCGATCCACCCTGGCTTGCCGCCATGGTAGGCAGTTGGTGAATTGGAGGGCCGAGGGACCACGCAGAAGACGATCCCTTGGGACGTCATGCCGTTCGACGTGCAAGGACTCCGCGCGAAATGACGCTTTGGCGGGACGGCTTGAGCCGATCGAACCGCTGCCGCCTCCGTGGCCGAGGCGGCCGCCAAGCCACCCGCCGGCCCGGTAACCCGCGTACAAAACTCCCGTGCACCGGCTCGTGCACCTCTGCGATCATCCCCGAATGGCGCACAGTCTCGAATCGCTCGTCATCCGGCACACCCACCGCCTTCCCTCCCCCAAGGGCTCCGCCGGGGAAGGAACCATCGCCGCACGGCAGTTCGACGCGGCGCTGACATCCGTGGGCTTCAAGCTCTCGGCGGAGCTGCTGGAGCGGCTGTCGGGGCTGTCCGAGGCCGCGGTCGTGCACACCGCCAAGCGGACGCTGCGCACCGTGAGCGAGATGGTGGGCGACCACGTCCGGCACAACTCGTACTTCATCGACTTCCCGGCGAACGTGCCGGACACCGAAGAGTTCTGGACGCAGTGCGTGGCGAAGGCGCTCGGCGACGAGAAGTCGCGCAAGAACGTGCTGACGCAGCTCGGGCACGGCGTGCTGGACCTGCTCAGCCTCCCCACGTACGGCCGCTACCAGCACACCTACGAGGACATGCTCGCGGCGCAGGACGAACTGATCGCCTCGGCGGGCGACCGGGTCACCGTCCTGCATCTCGGCCGGGATCTGGAAGACGAACTCACCGACCTGTACCTGGCCCTCGCCGGCAGCACGACCCCGCTGGGCGAGGACGACCTGCGCGACCTCAAGGCCCTCGCCGAGCGGTGCGCGCTGGGCCCCCAGCCGGAGGCGATCCCGGTCCGGGAGAACCGGGCGGTCGTCAACGAGGCCCGGCTCGGCGTCGGGGCGGACCTCCTCCTCGACACCGTCACCGATGTGCTGCGGCTGGCCTGCGCGCTGTCGGGCGGCGACGTGACGCTGCGGGAGCCGACCCGGTTCCGGGCGCTGTCCCGACCGGTGCGCCGGGGACTGCTCGCGGGTCTCGACGCCGTGGTCGCGGCGAACCCCGCGAAGCTCGCCGACGTGCACGCGCACCGGGAGCCCTTCAAGCGGCTCGGTGAGCGTCTCCACCCGCACGAGTACCCACGCTGGCCGCACGCCGCGGATGTGTTCGCGGTCGCGCGGGGCGAGAAGGAGGCACGGTCCTTCGACAGCCGGATCGAGCAGCTGCTCGACGCGTGTGACGTCCTCGGCGCGGTGAAGCTGCTGAAGTCCGCTCCCGGCAAGCTGTTCCGCGCCCTGGACCTCCTGCTGCGCATCGCCGCCGACCAGGAGGAACGGGACGCGGTGGTGGCCGCCGCGGTGGAGGTCGCTCCCGACGTCTCCGGCCGGGTCGTGCTCTCGGTGCGCGAGCACCTCCACAACCGGGCACGTGAGAGCGGCGAGCCCCGGATCTTCGTCAACCGCCGGGGCCGCGCCTGGGTGACCCCCGACTTCCGACCGCCCGTACCCGCCGCCGACCGCGATCGTCTGATCGCCGCCCTCGACGCCGAGATACGTCGTCGGCTCCCGGCGCCGGGCCGGCTGCTGCTCGACCCCGAAGTCCTCGACGTGGCGCTTCCGCTCAGCGGCCGGGCGACCGCGGCCGGGCTCGGCGTACTGCCGCGGGGGTCGGTCTCCGCGGTCGACGGCGAACAGTTGCGCTTCTTCGTGTACTGGAAGGAAACCGAGAACCGGACCGACTACGACCTGTCGGCGCTGCTTCTCCACGCCGACTACAGCACCGATTCCTGGCTCTCCTACACATCCCTCAAGGCCGTCGGGGGCAAGCATTCGGGCGACGTCACCGAAGCACCCGACGGGGCCTCGGAGTTCATCAACCTGTCCCTGGACGGCGTGCGCAGCACGTTCATCGTCCCGCAGGTCAACATCTACGCCGGCGAGGGCTTCGAGGAGGTCGAGGAGTCGTTCTTCGGTTTCATGGTGCGCGACGGTGAGCAGAAGGGCCGGCCGTTCGAGCCGCGCACCGTGCGGATGAAGTCGGAGCTGCGTGGGGTGGGCCGGGTGGCGCTGCCGCTGGTGTTCCAGCGCGGGGACGACGGCCGGTGGCGCGCGAAGTGGCTGCACCTGTATCTGAGGGGCATCTCGTCGGCCAACCGGGTCGAGGAGAACCAGGTGTCCGTGTCGAAGGTGGTGCGCGCCGTCGTGGAGCGCGAGCAGTTGACGGTGGGGTACCTGATCGATCTGATGTCCGGCGACACCACGACCGTGGACCTGTGGGGCGGCGAGCCGGTCCCGGACGAGCCCGTGACGTATATCGGGCTCGAACGTCCCGAGGGTCTGCATCCGGACTCACGGATCATCACCCTCGAAAATCTCCGCGACTTGATCCCGGCCTGAGTGCTAGCGTTGCCTAAGGCGAGGCCATGAAGGGGCTTCCTTCTCAACTCCTTTACTGAAACGAGTTCCTTCGCTTCCCTCGCCACCGACCTCAACTGGGAGACGCCAACTCGGCGCCTCCCAGTTTTCATGTGCGCCGACATCCCGACACCCGGGACGACGGCTCAGCGAGCAAGCGCTGTCCGACTGATCGTCTTCGACGTGGTCAGGTCACACCGGCGGCTGGGGATCGTACTGAATACCGCGGCGCACCTGACGTGCGCGTTCCGCGGAGGACAGCCGGGCGACGACATGGAGAGCCATGTCGATGCCTGCCGAGATCCCCGCGGAAGTGATCGTGTCACCGTCATCGACGAACCGCTCGTCGGCCCGCACGTCGATGGTCGGGTCGAGTTCCTTGAGCCGTTCCAATGCGCCCCAATGGGTGGTCGCCGGACGCCCGGTCAGCAGGCCGGCCGCGGCGAAGACCAGCGAGCCGGTGCACACACTGGTCATGAGCGGAACCGACCGGCGCTGGCGGCGCACCCACTCCAGGTGCCGACTGTCGTTGAGCTGAGGCCGGGTTCCCCGACCGCCGGGATGCAGCAGGACGTCCAGGGCGGGCATGTCGTCCATCGAGTGGTGTGATCCGATCACGAGCCCCTTCGAGCAGGTCACCGGCTTGCCGTCGACGGAGAAGCAGAACGCTGCCCACCTGTCCTCAGGAAAGGTCCGCGTCCAGTACGACAGGACCTCCCAGGGGCCGATCGCGTCCAACTCCTCGACGTCCGGGAACAACAGGATCCCGATCTGCCGCGCGCTCTGGTTACTCATGCCGCGATCCAAGCAGGCTCGATCTCACACAGCCACGAGTTTTCACCCGCACTGTTCACACCACGGTGGTCAGCGAGGCCGAGCTTCGCGGAGGACGTGATGGCCTCAGGGGGGTTTGGGCCGGTCCCCGTATCTTTGCGCCATGCGCTGACCCTTCACGTCTTCGCGCTGCGGAACTTACGGTTTGTGGGTTACCCAGAGCAGTTCCGCCGGCCAGCGGTGTGCCCAGTCGGGTGGGTCGGTTTTGTTGTAGCCGTTGGGTGTTCCGAGTTCGGGCCGCGGCTCGATGAGGTCGTCGATGACAAGACCCGCGCCGCGCAGGACCCTGACCCAGTCGCCATAGGTGAGCTGATAACTGGTCGCGCCGTCGCCTTCGGCGATGGTGTTCAGCCCGAAGTAGTCCTGCCGCAGCGTCGTGGTCACGCGGCTGGCGGCTTCGTCGTAACAGGCTTCGAACCACGGGCTGGCGACGTTGAACACCAGGCGCCCGCCTCGGCGCAGGACGCGTGCGGCCTGCGGGACGGCCAGGTGCGGGGGCGCCCAGCTGAGCCCACCGAAGTCGCAGAACACCAGGTCGAAGCTGTCGGCGGCAAAGGGGAGCTGTTCGGCGGCGCCCTGCACCAGCGGGTAGCGGGCCGCTCCCATCGCGCGGGCCGCTGCGGCGAGTTGGGCTTCGGACAGGTCGAGCCCGACCACGGTGGCGCCCTCGGCGGCGAGCGCCCTGGACCACTGGCCGGCGCCGCAGCCGAGTTCGAGGACGCGCTTGCCGGTGACGTCGCCCAGGGCGTGCAGGTGCGCGTCGGGGATGGAGTACATGCCCCACAGCCGGGGTGCGGCGCCGATTTGCGGGTCGTGCTCGTGCTGGTAGCCGCTGCCGATCTGGTTCCAGAGCCGTCGATTGGCGGGGATGCTGTCCACGTGCCGACTCCACCACTGCCTGCCGGGGGCGGTCAACACGGTACGAGCCCCTCGCCCTGTGTTGGTCGTAAAGCTGCCCCTATGTGGTGCTACAAGGGCGCGTGAAATCACTGGCTGGACTCGGGACCGTACGGGATGCTGCAAGCGTGATCGAGCGAGAAGCCGCCGTTCGGGCCGTCGAGGAACAGCTGGAGCGCGACTGTTCCAGGTGGCGTGCTGCGGGTGTGGAGGCGCTGCGCATGGCCGTGTCGGATGTCGAGGAGCACGAACTGGCGTGGATCGTCTACTGGACGCCCGAGGAATTCGAGCGCACTCGGAATCCGAAGTTCATGATCGCAGGCAACGGGCCGTACCTGGTCGACCGTGTCGACGGGGGCCTGCATCAGGTCGGCGTCGTCTCCTCGATGACCGGGGCGTGGGAGGACGACTACCGGACCCGGATACGTGGGCTGCCGGTGCGCACCGTGGTGGACGATCTGCACGACGTGCTCCGTGAAGTCGCCGCCACTCGCGGACGCATGCACGCCGTGCGAACACTGCGCCAGAGGCTGCCCGTGCTCTCACCTGCGGACGCCATCGCATACGTGAGCGCGTTGCTGGAGGGTGATGCGCCCGCACGCCTCGTGGCCGTCGCCACCAGGGAACTCGTGGAACCACTCGACCCGGTATTCACGGTGAAGACCATTCTGAACGGTGCGGCAATGCGAGCCGATCGGAGACCCGACGGATGACTGGGCAGTGTCCCGCTCGTCGGACGTGGCGAGGAAGACGTCGGTGCCACCGTCGTAGGGGTTGCGCACCGGGGACTTCGGCCAGGATGCAACACGAGAAGCGCCACGCTGGTCACAGGGACGGGAATCACCTCCGATGCATCCATTGACCCAGTCCCGTAAACGACCTCTGTGGCCCTTCGTGCTGGTGGGGGCGGTTGTCGCCCTCGCCGTCCTCGCTGCTGTCGGCACCTGGGTGTACGGCGTCTACCGCATGTCCGACCCAGTGCTCCCGGCGGTCGGCGCGCGCGTCGAAGGAGAGACGATCGTCGTCAAGTTTCCCGTCTGTCCCACCGACGTGATCCGTCGTGTGGAGGTCACGGACTTCGACGACGACAAGACCGCGCACCCGCACGTGCTGTGGTGGGCCTCCGACCCCACGACACCGTCGGCCAAGAACGGGGTCGTCACGCTCTGGTCCGGCGACGGATTTGAGCGTCATGCCCCGCAACCGGCCCAGTCCGCGATACCCCGCGATCTAGTGGTGGGGTACCTGGACCCGTCGGGTGGAGAGCTGGACGGGGTCTTCACACTGCGCACGGTGTCCGCGGCGAAGTTGAAGCCCGGTCAGTACTGGACCCCCGACGGTTCCAGAACCGCCGCGCAGATCGACGCCCAACTCAACTGTCACGGCAGCGAGTAGAAGCGGGATGCACCACGCCAACCACAGGACGGCGGTCCATTTCGCCTAGCGGACGGCGCGGGCTCGGGCTTCGGCCAGGAGGTGGGGATCGTGAGCGTTGATGAGCACGAGGTCGGGGTCTGTGGCCCGCCACAGTTCGGCGAGCCGTTCATGGTTGGCCTGCACCCTGTGCCAGTCGTGGGCGACGACGCGTTCCATCGCGAGCAGCGACTTCGGTGTCTTGCCGGTGCCATCGAGTTGGCCGTGGTGGTAGAAGGCGTCACCGGCGTGGAGCACCCAGTGGTCCCCCGCGTCGACGGCGATCGCCGCGTGCCCTCGGGTATGGCCGGGCATGCTGATCAGCACGATTCCGGGTGAGATCCCGTCGAGTTCGGTGGCGGCCGCGAACCCGCGCCAGGTCTCGCCCGTCCTGGGTGTGTGGCTGATGAGCGTCGGCCCGTGTGTGCGCTGGGCGGGCCGGTAGCGTCCCCTCTCGACCCGCGTCGCCGGGTGGAGCGCGGCGGTGGCTTCGGCGCTGGTGAGGTGGACGTTCGCCCATGGGAAGTCGGCCAGTCCTCCGGCATGGTCGGCGTCGAAGTGGGTCAGCACGATGTCGCGTACGTCCGTCGGTCGGAAGCCGAGACGTTCGACCTGCCGGACGGCCGTCTCGGTGTCCTCGAACGCGGGGCGCACGAAGTACCGGGCCGGCCCGAAACGGCGGCCGGGTGCGGTCCTGTCGAGCAGGCCGAGGCCGCTGTCGATGAGCGTCAGTCCGGTGGCGGTCTCGACGAGCAGGACATGGCAGACCAGACCTTCGGGGGCGCCCCAGGGTCGCATGGTGCCGCAGTTCAGGTGGTGGACCTTCAACCGAGTGCCTCCGTCGTTTCGGCTGTGACAGCGAGTTCGCCGATGAGTGCGCGCATCGTGGCCGGAGCCGGAGCCGGAGCAAGAACCTGAACCGGAGCCAGAGCCGGAGCCGTTGTCCTGGTCGTCAGCGCCGGCAGACCTCTCCTGCGGTCGCGGGTCGTCAACGGTCGAGACCGGGCGGCGTGGTCGCGAGCAGCCGTGGGTCGGGGGCGGTACCGGACGCCTTGAGAACCCCCTTGAGGATGCGGCCGAGCTTGAGCAGACCGGCCGGACTGCGCTTGTCGACGCCGCCGATGAGCTGCTTGAGGATGGTGAGCTGGTCGAAGTAGATCCGCTCGGTGACGAGGTTTTCGTCGTCGTCGAAGATGAAGTACGCCGTCATGCGGGTGCGGTGCTTCGACCCGGTCGGCGGAATGTCGCCGAGAGGCCCCTTGTGGGTGCCCAGCAGCCAGAACTCCACGATCACGGCGTCGGCGCCGTGCCGGATCGCGATGATCTCGTGGTCCTGGTCGGGGAAGGCCCGGCGTGTGTCGTGGTAGTACCCGCGTACCTCCGCGTCGCCGTCGTGGACGGTCATCTGGGCGATCAGTTCGTAGTGCGGGTGCGGGAACGTCGAGAGCGTGGCGTCCCAGTCCTGGCGGACCTCGTCGTGGAAGTGATCGAGTACGAGCTTCTCGCGGGCGCGCAGAACGTCCTCCGACGGCAGGATGAATCTGGACACGGTGTGCCTCCTCAGGCTGGCTGGACGCCGTGGGTGATGTGCTGATGACTGAACGTCGGCGTGGTGCCGGGGTTCGACCAGGCGCCGGTCAGCTCGCTGGAGGGGAAGAACTGCAGGAACCGCGGGTCGGCCTGGCTGCGGTCGGCCAGCGTCTTCTCCAGGACGATCGAGTTGTACTGGTCGGCGGTCGTCTCGATCGTGTTCGCGTTGAGCACCACCTCCTGCTGCCACCGTCGGGCCCACTTGGCGATGCCCGGCATTCTGGAGTGCTCGGGGGTAAGCGCCTCGGCGGCGATGACGTTCTCGCTGCTCACCCAGATGCCGGTCGAGGTGTTGAGGACGAGGCTCTGGTTGCCGAAGACGTGCCCGGGTGTCTTGATCACGGCCACGCTCGGGGCAAGGACGATCGAACCGCCGATCGGCAGGAATGCCTCCGGCGGGACATGGCGGTAGGTCGCCGGTTGGTACCAGGGCTTCTGCAGCGGGTGCAGCTCGGCCATGGCGGCCAACTCGTCACGCTGGACGATGACCTTGGCGTGGGGAAACGCGGCCTGTGGACGTGCGCCGAGGTCGTCCTGGTGCGCGGTCGTACCGACCCAGCGGCGCAGGTCCTGGGTGTGCAGGTGGTCGAACATCAGGTAGTCGACGTCGCCCGGCTCGATGCCGAGCCGCGCGAGGTGCCCGACCACCGTGCCGTGCTCGTGGACCATCTGCCGCTGGAGGACGCCCGGTGTCTTCTGGGCAAGGTCGTCGAAGTACGGCGTGTAGCGGCCCCGTTCGACGTCACTGGGCTCGAAGAGCAGCACCCGTCGGTGGCCGTCGCTGTCGTGCCACCGGATCACCAGCATGCGGTTGGTGATCGACAGGAACGGTGCGATCGACCGCGAGGCGCGGAACAAGCCGAACCGCGTGGGGTACGGCAACGTGACCAGATCGCAGGTGACGACGCTGTCCGGCGTGCCCGTCGAGGCGAACTCGGCTCGGAACGCCGCGGCCTCGGCGCGTGCCGTCCGCAGGCGGACACCCGGCGGCTCGTCCGACCTCGACAGGTCGGACAACGTGTCGACGCCGGTGCCGACCGTGGGCAGGTCTGCCACTTCAGCGGGGCCCCACGGAAACTGCATCGCCGATCCCTTCGCCATTAATCCACGCTGTGGGTATTCATCGCGGCCTCAATATACCCACGTTGTGGATTAAGGCAACGGCAGGCACCATGAGGTCATGACCGCGACGCAACAGCCCCGACGGGGGCGTCCCCCCAAGGGAGCCGCACAGCTGACCCGCGCGGCGATCGTCACAGCGACCCTCCAGGTCGTCGACGTCGACGGCATCGACGCGGTCACCATGCGCTCGGTCGCCCGCATCCTCGGCGTCGATCCCAAGAGCCTCTACAACCACGTCGCGGGCAAGGACGGCCTACTCGACGCGGTGGCCGAGGAGATCCTCGGCTCCATGCACCTGCCCGAGCCCACCGGGAATCTCCGCGGTGACCTCCTGGCCATCGGTCACGCGTTCCGCAAGAGCGCCCTGACCCATCCCAAAGCCGCGCCACTCGTGCTGACACGCCAACTCGGCTCGTTCGAAGGGCTGGCGCCCGTCGAAGCGGTCCTCGCCGTGCTCCGCGCCGCCGGCTGCCCACCGCACGACGCCGTGCCCGTCCTCCGCAGCCTGGTCGCCACGCTGATCGGCACTCTGCTCCGAGAGGTCCAGGCCGGGCCCACGTACGGCACGACCGACGTCGCAGGCATCGAGCAGCGCCGAACCACGCTGGAACGGTCGGGGCTCCCCCACGTCGCCGAAGTCGCCGCCGACCTCGCACGCTTCGACAGCAAGGCCGAATACCAATTCACCCTCGACCTCATCCTCGACTCCGTCATGGCACGCCTCTCCACGACGTAGCGTGACCCGCGGCACCGCCACCGGAGCGACGCCGCATTCGCCCGAGCCGCAGTCCGCGGGCGTGTCACGAGGGGGTGGCGGCGTGCTCCCGCAGGAAGGCTCCGGCGTGAGCGGCGGCCTCTTCCTTCGTCGCGTACCAGGTGCCGTCCTCGGCGGCGCCGCGCGTTCCGTCCGCGCCTTCGCCCGCCCAGGCCCAGCCGCCGGACGACGGGTCCCGTACCAGTTCGGCGGTGCCGCCGAAGAGCGCGAGCGCCGCGCCCGTCCTTGCCGCCGCGGGGCGGGGAACCGCGTCGGGCCACTTCTTGCGCGCGCCCTGGCGGGTGATGCCCCAGACCGCACCCATCTGCTCGTAGTTCGCGCCGTAGGAGCCGGCTGTCGCCGCCGCGATCGCCGTCAGCTGCTTGACCTCCGTGTCCACCACCTTCCAGGCGGCGAGGACGGACAGCGTCACATCAATCGGATCCGCCTCCCACATGCGGGCCGCGGACAGCCCTGACCGGCGGGAGCGAATGGCCGCCGCGAGTGGATCGAGCGCATCGGTAAGGGCCTTCGCCAGCTCGGCCCGCTCTTCAGGAGTGATCTCAATCGAAGCCACGCGACAACTATAGTTACCGTCAAGGGTGGCGACAACTTTGGTTTCCGGCCAGTCGGCCGGGCAACACCTGTGCCCTCTGGATCGCCGCCTTGGACCGGTGGGCCGACCTGCGCACACTGGAACTGTGCGCGAAATAGTCGTCGGCGACATGGCTGAGCGTGAGGATCTGCTCGCCGCTGCCGTCGTCGAAGCCGTCGAAGCAACCGGCGCGCACTCCGGGAGCGTCTTCCTCCGCTCCCGCGACCGTCGGTCGATCGTGCTTGCCGCGACATGCGGGGTGCCGCCTTCTCAGCTCGGTGGCTGGCACCTCATTCCGGTGAGCAGCCCCATCCCGGTCGCCGCGGCCTACAGCTCCGGGCGCACGATCCACCTGCGCGACGCCGACGAGACGATGCGCCGCTACCCCCAGCTCTCGGTGGCTCTGCCGTACGCCTTCGGCTCCTGCTCCGTGCCGGTACACGCGGGTGAGGAGAGCTTCGGGGCGCTGGCGGTCGTCTGGGCCGCATCACCAGGCGGCGAAGGGCTGTCCAAGGCACAGCGCCGTCATGTGCGGACCGTCGCCAAACGGCTCGGCGCCTCCCTCGCCGATCTCCGCGCCCGTACCGGCGATCCCGTCGAGTGCGCCCCACAGACGATTCCCGTCGAGACCCCGGCGCCCTCGGCGCCGGCCGTGAGGGCCGGCCTGTTCGACTGGGACCTCGTCACCGGCACCCTCACCGTGGACGAAGAACTCTGCGCGATCTTCGGTCTCGCTCCCGGTGCTTTCGACGGACGAGCCGAAACACTGACCGCCTGCCTGCACCCCGGCGACCGCGCGGCCCTTCGAGGGGCCGCCCGCGCGGCAGCCGCCGAGGGCCGGCTCACGGCGCGGCGCCTGCGTGTACGGGATCGCAAGGACGGCGGCGGTGCGTACCGCACGGTCGAGTTGTGGAGCCACGCGCCGAAGACCGACGACGCACGGGCACACACCCGACTGGTCGGCGCGGTCATCGACGCGCGGGCCGGCAGTGCGGCCGTCGCCGCGGTCGAACGGCTGCGGGACGGGGTGTTCTCCCTCTCCCCCGACGGGCGGGTCACCTACGCCAACCACAGGGCCCTGGAGCTGCTGGGCGTACGCGGCGACGAGTTGCTGGGCCGGTTCCTCTCGGACGTGCTGCCGTGGCTGTCCGATCCCGACGTCGAGTACCGGCACCGGTTGGCGATGATCTCGCAGGCGCCGGTCTCCTTCCTGACCTGCCGACCGCCCGACCGGTGGCTCGCCTTCTGCTTCCATCCGGAAGCGGACGGAGTGACCGGTCAGGTGGTGCCCTCCGGCGGTCCGCCCTCGGCCTCGACGCCCTCGGCCTCGACGCCGTCGGCCTCCGCGGTCGAGGCCGCACCCGCTGACACACCGGCGCGGCTGGGCGTCATGTACCACGTCCTGCAGTTGGGCAGCGCGCTCACCGAGGCGGTCACCGCCCGCGAAGTCTGCGAAGTCGTCTCCGACCAGCTCCTACCGGCCTTCGGCGGCCAGCAGTTGGCCATCTACGTGGTCCGAGACGCGACGATGCGTCTGCTCCACCACACCGGCCACCACGAGGACTTCCTCGACTGGCTGGAGGGTGTGCCGCTGCATGCCTGCCTGCCCGGTACGGAGACCCTGACCTCCGGCGCTCCGCTCTTCATCGAGTCGCGGCAGGACCTCTCCCGGGGTTACCAGGGCGTCCCCACGGGTGATGTGAGCTCCTGGGCCTACCTGCCGTTGATCGCCTCCAGCCACCCTGTCGGCACCTGCGTCCTCGGCTTCGACGAGATCCACCGATTCACCCAGAAGGACCGTGCCGTCCTCACCGCACTGGCCGGGCTGATCGCCCAGGCCCTGGAACGAGCGCGGCTCTACGACTCGGAGTTCGCCCTCGCGCGCGGCCTGCAGCAAGCGCTCCTGCCGCACCGGTTGCCGGTGCTCCCGGGCATCCGCACCGTCGCGCGCTATCTGCCCGGCACCAGCGGAATGGACATCGGCGGCGACTGGTACGACGTCATCCCGACCGGTAGCGGGGTCTGTCTCGTCATCGGGGACGTGGAGGGCCACAGCATCGCCGCGGCGGCCACCATGGCCCAACTACGCAGCGCCGTACGGGCCTTCGCCGCGGTGGGCCATACGCCCGGCGATGTGATGGCGGGCGCCAACCGGACCCTCATCGACCTCGAACCCGGGCTGCTGGCCAGTTGCTGCTACATCCACCTCGAACCCCACGGCCACCACGCCCACGCCGTCACCGCCGGCCACCTCCCGCCCCTGCTCCGGCACCCCGACACGACGACCAACGCCCTTGAACTGGACACCGGTCCACTCCTGGGCGTGGATCGCGCAAGCACCTATCCGGCGACCCGGTTCGACCTCCCGCCAGGGGCCGTCCTCGCCCTCTACACCGACGGACTCGTCGAGACACGCGGTACCGACATCAGCGTGGGGATCGACAGTCTGCGAACATCCCTGGCCCACGCCCGTGCGGACTCACTGGACCAACTCGCCGACCGACTCCTGCACAACGCCCAGGCCACCCCGAACCGAGCCGACGACATCGCCCTCCTACTCACCGAAACGAACCCGGCCACGACAACCGAAACAACACCTGATCACATCTGATCTTCCAGGACGACAAGAGCGACCTCGGTGTCCTCGACACCGTCCGGCGAACCTTCACGGTCGAGTTCGACGCGTGAGGTCATGGTTGGTTCCTGACGGCGGTCTGCGGGCCGCCGCCTCCGGCGACGCGGGCGCGGACGTGACGGTCCCGGCCGGCCAGGCCGCCCGAGATCATCTGGAAGACCAGCAGCACCGCGAGGCCGATGAGCGGCACGGTCCAGCCACCGGTGGCGGTGTGCAGCGCGCCCAGCCCGACGGGGCCGAGGCCGGCGAAGAGGTAGCCGAAGCCCTGGGCCATGGTCGAAACGTGGCCGGTGTGGTGGGTGTCCGGGGAGCGCCAGACGATGTAGGTGAGCGAGAGGCTGATCGCGGCACCCTGTCCGAGGCCGAGCAGCGTCATCCACAGCAGGGCGCCCCCGATGGGGGCGATGCCCAGGCCGAGGTAGGCGACCGCGGTCAGTACGACGGAGAGGGCGACCGGCAACCATGTCGGGCGCAGCTTCTGCGCGAGGGCGGGAGTGACGAGGGAGGCGAGGATGCCGGGGAAGGAGGAGAAGGAGAGCATCGCGCCCGCTCGGCCCGCGGACATGCCGTGGTCCTGCAGAAGAGTGGGGGCCCAGGTCAGGACGGCGTAGTAGCTCATGCTCTGAATGCCCATGAGGGCGGTGACGGCGATCGCCGTCGGGTCGCGCAGGATGGCCCGGAAGGGCGGCTCACCGAGTTCCGAGAAGGCGTCGTCGTCCGACTGCCCGGTCTTGCCGCTCGTGGTGCGACCGCGGCGAAGCTGGGGCAGCCAGAGCATGAGGGCGATCACCGCGGGGATGGCCCAGATGCCGAGGGCCGGCCGCCAGTGGCCGCCGAGCGAGGAGACGAGCGGAACAGTCAGCCCGGAGGCGAGCGCCGCGCCGAGGAACAGCGCGGTGGAGTACAGGCCCATCATGAGACTGGTGCGGTGGGCGAAGTCGTGCTTGATCGCCGCGGGCATCACGGCGTTGGCCACGGCGATGGCGGCGCCGACGACGACCGTGCCGCCGAGGAGGGCGGACAGGCTCGGCTCGAGCCGCAGCAGCAGGCCCGCGGTCATGGCGACCATCACGACGCCCAGGAGGCGGTGCATGCCAAGGCGCCGGGTGAGACCGGGAGTCAGGAAGGCGAACGCGCCGAAGGCCACCACCGGGACGGTCGTGAGCAGGCTCGCGACGGTGGTGGACAGGCCCAGGTCGGCGCGGATGTCCGAGAGGACCGGGGAGACGGACGCGACACCGATGCGCAGGTTGAGCGCGATGGCTATCAGGCCGGCGCCCAGCAGGGTCGCGGCGAAGGACCGCCGGCGCGGCTTGCGGTGAGAGCCGCCACGCTTCGCGGGGGTCTGGGCGGGGCGCAGGTCGAGTGTGTCGGGTGGGGGCGTCAATGCCTTGCTCCTTGCGTGGTGCACTGCCGGGCCTGCCGTCGGGCGGCCGGAGAGGTACTGGTCCCAGACTCGCCTCACCCCTTACGGCGATCAACCAGTAAACTGACGACTTATATCCAAAACCCGCCACACCTCGCTCCATCAGGAGCAGGCTCACCTCTTCGGCCACGACGAGCGCACGCCCGCGCACACCCACCCGCAGGGACATCTGGTCTACCCAGCCACCGGGGTGCTCTCGCTGGTGACGGCCGAGGGCTCGTGGATCGCCCCGTCGAACCGGGTCGTGTGGATCCCGGCGGGCTTCGCCCACCAGCACCGGGCGCACGGGCAGACGGACATGCGCGTCGCCTTCATGACACGGGACCTGGCCGATCTGCTGCCCGCCCACCCCGCCGTCCTGGCGGTGACCCCGCTGGCCCGCGAGGCCCTCCTGGCGCTCACCGGCCCGGACGCCCGCCCGCCGGCGGCCCGGGCCCGCCTGCGCGAGGTCGCGATCGACGACCTCACCGCGGCCCCCGAGCAGCCCCTGCACCTGCCCGAGCCGACCGACGACCGGCTGCGGGCCGTGACCCGCATCGTCGAGGACGAGCTGTCCAGCCCCTCGTCCCTCGCCGAACTGGGGCTCCGGGTCGGCGCGAGCGAGCGCACCCTCAGCCGGCTGTTCCAGGCCGAGACCCACATGAGCTTCCCCCAGTGGCGCACCCAGCTACGCATTCACCGCGCGTTGCTCCTCCTCGCCGACGGCGTCTCCGTGCTGGACACGGCGCAAGCGTGCGGCTGGGCCAACCCGGGCGCGTTCATCGAGATCTTCTCCACGTTGGTGGGGCAGACCCCGGGCAGATACCAGCGCTCGCTCACCAACAGTCGCCACAGCTGACGGCGTCGTGCGGCTGATCGGCGGCCAGAAGGGCCGCCGCGGAGAGGCGTCGGCCCGTACGCCGACCAGCCGTAGTCGAGGGTGACTGGCGCTGGTCGGTCAGTGACCCGGAGCCGGATGCCCGCTGGGCACTCGCGACCGCGCCGGCACGTCTCATGCGCCGGTGACTCCGTCGATCTGCTCGCGGATGAGATCGGCATGACCGTTGTGACGTGCGTATTCCTCGATCATGTGCACCATGATCCAGCGCAGGGAGACCCCCTGATCGCCAACGTGCACCGCGTCCTGTTCGGGCAGGAGGCCGATGTCGTCCAGCGATGCGTCAGCGATCAACTCACGGCCTCGGGCGACCTCCGCCTGCCAGGCGGCCATCGCCTCGTCGATCCCTCGTTCCGGCCGGAGTGCAAAGCCGTCGAGGTTGCTCTGCCCGAAGACGGGCGGAACGTCCTGACCCGCGAACACACGCTGGAACCACTGGCGTTCCACCTCAGCCGCATGCTGAACCAGACCGAGCAGCGTCATCGACGAGGGTGACGCTGCGGCAAGCCGTAATTGATGATCCTTGAGGCCCGAACACCTCAAGGCGAGAGTCGCACGGTGAAAATCCAGCCACGCCTCCAGCATGGCGCGCTCGTCAGCATGCGCGGGCGGAATGGGGCGCCCATCCGGTGTCGTATTCATCAACACACCATGGCAGGAACGCCCATCCCCCACAGCCCACTTCGCCGCCGACGAACAGGCGTGTCCCCTCCCCCGAAGCGAACCGGCGACTCCAAGCCTCGGTTCCGGCCCCTTGCCGTCCTGATGCCGGGTCGGTGATTCTGGGCCGGTGCCAGGACAGGGGAAGCGATAGCGGCGACAAGACGCCCCTTCGAGAGGCACGAGTCGACGGGTCGGTGATCCGGATCGACACGCTGTGCGGCCGTCTGGCACTGCCGACCACCTACCGGCTGAGCCAGTTCGTGACGAACCACGCGTGCAAGTTCGATCGCAAGCACTCTGATCATTGATGGGGACGCGGACGGGAACGAACCAGAAGAACCGGCTCCCCGGCCGGTGCGGCGGGATTGTCTGGGTGGCGCATCCGGTCATGGGAGGGACAGCGGTCAAGGCGATCAGTAATTCTGAGTGCTGGATGAGCCGTTCGTAGTTGCGGGCGTGTCGGCCGGTCTGACCAAGGACGTTGCGAAGGGCCGAAGTGAGTCGTGCGGCCCTCCGACGGCATTGCGTTCATTGAGTTCATAACCTCAACGGGGCCCGGAGCCGGAGAGCGGCCCAACAGCGGTTCATGACGTGTTGATCAGTGGTTTTGTTGTGCACCGCGCCCGCCCTTCCCTCCACTTGGGCCACGCTGACGACAAGCAATCAAGGCATGCTGCTGAGAAAGGCGTGACCGGGGCGTATTGCGGTACCAGGAAGTGACGCTAAGGTCCCGGCTGGCGATCCCCCCACCGAGCCGCTCCCGTCAGGAACAACGCACCGCGAAACGCGCCCCCACGCCCTCGACCGCGTCGCGCCGATGAGCTGATGCCTCACGCCCGAGCCCCTCTGATCCGGGACTCCTTCAACAAGCGTCCGTTGCCCACCGTATAGGAACCCGCCAACACGCCGCAGCCCCCGCATCCCGACACCCTGTCCCTGGAGCGACCATGTCGGCACCTCTCAGCCGTCCCTCCCCCACCCGCCTCGCAGTCGGACTCCTCACCGTCCTCCTTCTGCTCCTCGGTGCCGCCCCCAACGCCTCGCCCCTCACCGCGGCAGGCCGTTCGCTCGTGCTGCACACCACCGAGGGCTCGCTGCGCGGCATCAGCCGAGACGGCACCGACCAACTCCTCGGTGTCCGCTACGCCGCCGCTCCGACCGGCGATCTGCGCTGGCGCAGCCCCGCCGCGCCTCCTTCGTGGACGGGCATCCGTACGGCCGACAAGAAGGGAGCCGCGTGCCCGCAGCAAGGCGTCGAAGGCTCCGAAGACTGTCTGTTCGTCAATGTCTACCGTCCTGAACGCCCCCACCACAGGGGACCGTTGCCGGTCTTCGTGTGGCTGCACGGGGGCGGCTTCACCGGAGGGTCGGGCAATGACTTCGACCCGGTCGAGCTCGTCACCGAGAACGACATCGTCGTCGTCACCGTCAACTACCGTCTCGGCGCCCTGGGTTTCCTCGCGGCGCCCGCTCTCGACACGTCATCGCCCGCGGGCAACTACGGCCTCCTGGACCAGCAGGCCGCCCTGCGCTGGGTCAAGGCGAACATCGGCGGATGGGACGGCGACACCTCCCGGGTGACCCTGGCCGGAGAGAGCGCCGGCGGCGGCTCGGTCTGCGCCCAACTGGCATCACCCCGCGCCCGCGGCCTGTTCAGCGCGGCGGTCATCGAGAGCGACGACTGCATCCATGACGTCGACACCTACGAGGAGGCCCAGGCCCGCGCCTCAGCCGTCGTGAAGGCCCTGGACTGCGATCTCGCCACCCCCGCGCAGACCGCGGCCTGTCTGCGGGACGCCGACAGCAAGCGGATCGTGGCCGCCACCGGATACATCGCCCCCAACATCAGCGGCGTCCTGCCCCTCCTGCCGGCCACCGCCATCGCCACCGGCCGTTGGAACAAGATGCCCGTCCTCATGGGAAGCAACCGCGAGGAGGGCCGCGCCTTCGCCACCGACCATCTCCAGGACACTCAGGCGGGCTACGAACGCTGGCTCGCCACGGCGCCCGCCTGGCCCCCCATGTCGACCGGTGCCCCTGTCTTCGGCAACGCGGAGACCGCCCGCGCCATCGCGAAGGAGTACCCGCTCAGCGACTTCCCCGAGCCGTACCCGGCCGCCTACGCCATCGCGGCCGTCATCACCGACAGCGGCACGCGCGGGCTCGGCGGGTGCACCTCCCTGCGCACCGCACGCGCCATCAGCACCCAACAGCCCGTGTACTACTACCAGTTCCAGGATCCTCACCCGCCACGCATGGCCGATTCACCGGCCGGCTACGACTACGCGGCCGCGCACGCCTACGAGTTGCCCTACCTCTTCCCCAGGCTCAGCGACTCCCACGGCGTGCCGTACGGCGACCGGATGACGTCCGCGCAACGCCGCCTGGCTCACAGCATGCGCGCCGCCTGGGCCGACTTCGCCCGGGGCTCCCGTACCGCGCGTCCCCTCGGGAACGGGTGGCGTCCCCTCGGTCCCCTCGCCCATCGCGACACCTACCTCCCCCTCCAGCCCGGCAGCCTCACCTCGGCCGCCCTCGACGAGTACGCCCAGCAGCACCACTGCGAGTTGTGGGACCGCGTCACACCCTGACGAGGACCGCGATCCCGGCTCCGGCCGCGGTTCCGTGAGCAGGCGAACCGGCGCGGAACGAACACCGTGTCGAGCAGCCGACGGCAGCCGCGGTCGGCCGAATCGCCGGGCGCGCCCGGCGAGTTCAGCGGCGTGCGAGGGAGGCGAGGCGGTGGGCGACGATGTCCTCCGCCTCGCGGATCAGCCTCGCCATCAGCTCCGCGCAGGTCGGAATGTCGTTGATCAGGCCCTGGGTCTGTCCGGCCCACCACATGCCGCCGTCCATGTCGCCCTTCGCGAGGACTTCCGTGCGACCGCGCCGGCCCGCGACGAGCTCGGCGAGGTCGTCGAAGGTGCTGTCGGGGAGGCTTTCGATGGTGGCGGCCCGCTCGGAGACCACGTTCCTGGCGACACGGGCGGTGTTGCGGAGCTTGCGGAAGAGCAGAGTGGTGGAGCGCTCGTCGTTGGTGACGATCTGCCGCTTGACGTTGTCGTGGACGGGGGCCTCACGGGTGGCGACGAAGCGGGTGCCCATGCTGACGGCTTCGGCTCCCAGGGCCAGGGCGGCGACCAGGCCGCGGGCGTCGGCGATGCCGCCGCTGGCGATGACGGGGACGGTGAGCCTGGCTGTCGCGGCGGGGATCAGGACGAGTCCGCCGATGTCGTCCTCACCGGGGTGTCCGGCGCATTCGAAGCCGTCGATGCTCACGGCGTCGACGCCAAGCTTCTCGGCGCTCAGGGCGTGGCGTACCGCGACGCATTTGTGGATGACCTTGATCCCGGCGCGGGCGAAGGCGGCCATGTGGGGCTCGGGGCTCCGGCCCGCCGTCTCGACGACCTTGACGCCACCGGCGATGGCCGCGTCGCGGTACTCGTCGTACGGGACCGGCTGGGTGCTGGGCATCATCGTGAGGTTGACGCCGAAGGGGCGATCGGTCATCTCCCGGCAGCGGAGGATCTCCTTCTCCAGTGCCTCGGGGGTCGGCTGGGTCAGCGCCGAGAGGAAGCCGAGGGCACCCGCGTTCGCCACCGCGGCCACCAGGTCGGCGGTGCCGACGGCGGTCATACCGCCGCAGACGACGGGGTGGTCCACGCCGAATGTCTCTGTGAACCGGGTTGTCAGGGTCATCGGTGTCGCTCCTCGGGGGCCGGGTGGTGTCGGCCGGGGGTGTGTGTCGTGCGGAGGCGCCGTCCGGACCGGCGTCAGGACGGACGTCAGGACCGGCGTCAGGACCGGCGTGTCCGGCTTCCCGTGAGGAAGGCGTTGATCAGGGCCGTCGCGTCGTCCCCGGAGACCGCCCGCGCGATCGTGCCGGCCTCGTCCCGCGTGTGCTGCTCCTGCGGGGTGTGCCAGGCCGATCTGATGAGCCGCTTGGCCTGCGCCAGCGCGAAGCCCGGCCCTTCGGCCAGCCGTCGGGCCGTGTCCAGGGCGCGGGCACCGGACGTGCCGTCGTCGACGACTTCGGTGACGAGGCCCCACTCAAGAGCCTCGGCGGCCGTCAATACCCGTCCGGTCAGGGCGAGTTCGAGCGCACGCTGCTGCCCGACGGCGCGGGGCAGCAGATAGGACACCCCGCAGTCCGGGGTCAGACCCACGCCCGCGTAGGCCATGAGGAACTTGGCGGATCGTTCCGCCAGGACGATGTCCGAGCTGAGGATCACCGCGAGTCCCGCCCCGGCGACAGCGCCCTGCACCGCGGTGACGACCGGCTTCTCCAGGCGCGACAGGCGCAGCAGGGCGTCACCGAGGGCGGTCGCCAGTTCACGGACGTACGAGGCGCGGTCCCCCGCCGCCGCCATCGACGCGACGTCGCCGCCCGCGCAGAACCGTGTGCCGTCGCCGGTCACGAGGACGGCGCGGATCGCCTCGGACGCCGCATCGCCGACGGCTTTTCCCAGGTCTCGGGCGGCGTTGAGGTCGAACGCGTTCGACATGCCGGGGCGTGCCAGCCGGAGATGCGCGACGGGCCCGTCGGCCGTGTACGTGACGTGCTGCTCGGTCATGACGTTCCCTTGACGTTCCCTTGTCGTTCTCTGACGGACGGTGAGCTCTTCGGCGAGCCGCGGAACGGCCTGGAAGGGGCCGCCGGTCTCGCCTGTCGGGGTCAGATCCTGCGGAAGAGGGCGGCCAGGGCCTGCCCGCCGCCGATGCACATGGTGACGACGCCCAGTTCGAGGTCGTGTCGGACGAGTGCCTTGGCGACGCGCAGGGTGAGGATGGCCCCCGTGGCGCCGACGGGGTGGCCGAGGGCGATGGCGCCGCCGTAGGGGTTCGTGCGGAGCGGGTCGAGCCCGGCGTCACGGACGACCGCGACGGCCTGGGCGGCGAACGCCTCGTTGAGCTCGATCACTCCGATGTCGTCCGGCCGGGTGCCGGTCTGCTCGAAGAGCTTGCGCAGGGCGGGAACCGGCGCGTAGCCCATGAGGTGCGGTTCCATGGCCGCCGTCGCCACCGATTCCAGGGCGACGAGGGGGCGCAGGCCCCGTTCGACGACGGCCGGTTCACGGGCGAGGACGAGCGCGGCTGCGCCGTCGTTGATCCCGGAGGCGTTGCCCGCGGTCACCGAGCCGCCGTCCTCGAAAGCGGGCGGCAGCGCCGCCAGGGCCTCCGCCGTGGTGCCGGGCCTGGGGTGTTCGTCCGCGGTGAAGAGGAAGGGCTTGCGGCCTCCGACGTGGACGGGCGTGATCTCCTCGGCGAAGGCCGTCCGGGCCTCCGGTGAGGCGGCGCGACGCTGGCTCTGGAGGGCGAAGGCGTCCTGTTCGGCGCGGCTGACGCCGTAGCGGCGGGCGACGGCCTCGGCGGTACGGCCCATGTGGACCGAGCTGAAGGGGTCGGTGAGGATGCCCACGGTGCCGTCGACGAGTGCGCGGTCCCCGAGGCGGTGGCCGTCGCGGGCGTTGAAGTCGAGGAACGGCATCCTGGACATGCTCTCGTCGCCGCCTGCGACGGTGATGTCCGGGCCGCCCCAGCGCATCTGGGCGGCGGCCGACCAGACGGCCTGGAGGCCGCTGCCGCACAGCCGGTTCACGGTGTACGCGGGGGTGGTGTCGGGGAGTCCGGCGGCGAGGGCGACGCGGCGCGCGTTGTACGCGTCGGGTCCGACCTGGCCGATGCATCCCATGACGACTTCCCCGACGTCGGCGCCGTCCACGCCGGCTCGCACCAGGGCGGCACGGACCGCTGTGGCGCCGAGTTCGTGCGCGGGGACGTCCTTGAGCGACTTGCCGAAGCTGCCGACGGGGGTCCGCGCGCCGTCGACGACGACGATCCTGTCCGCGCTCATGACCTGCTCTCCTCAACCGAGTCAACCGAGACAACCGAGTCGACCGGAACAGCCGGGTCAACCGGGGCAGCCGGGTCAACCGGATCGACCCGATCCGCCGGTCGGGCCGGGGGCGGTGCGGGATCGGTGCGGGGCCGGACGAAGGTGGCCTCGGCCTGGACGGCGACCTCCCCGTTCTGGCGTACGCAGCTGAGGTCCACATCGACCCGCTGTTCGCCGTCCTGTTCGTAGGCGCGGACGACGGCACCGGAGCAGGTGAGGGTGTCGCCGGGCCAGACCTGCGCCTTGAACCGTGCGCGGTAGCGGCGCACGTTCGCGGCGCCGAGCCAGTCGGTGGCGAAGGTGGCGAGGAGTCCGGCCTGGAACATGCCGACGGAGAACGGCGAGGGGAACCCGGCGGCGCGGGCGAATTCCTCGTCGTGGTGGATGGGGTTCATGTCGCCGGACGCGCCCTGGTAGCGGACGAAGTCCGTGCGGGTGACCGGCCCGTGGACGGCGGGTTCCCTCGGCCCCATACGCTCGGCTGTCACGCTCATGACGTGTGTACGTCCTTCTCCTCGGGCTTCTCGGGCTTCTCGGGCTTCTCGGGTTCCTGCGCGGCCGGGGGCCTGCCGGTCTCGACGAGGGTGGCCCGGTCCTCGGCGACCAGGCGGCCGTTGTCGTCGCGGAATTCGGTGACCACGACGACGAACGTCATGGCACCGCCGCGGCGGCCCTGCTTCTCGTAGACCTCGCGGACCGTCGACCGGCCGGTCAGCCGGGTCCCGGCCGTGGGCGGTGGGCCGTGGAAGACGTATTCCTGTTCGGCGTGCAGGCCGCGTTCCCAGTCGAAGTCGAACAGGCGCCAGTAGCTCGCGTCGCCCTCGGACCAGAAGTACTGCGTGGTCAGGAACGTGGCGGGGATGGGCGCGTCCTCCCGCTGGTAGTCGGGGTTGCGGGACTGCGTCGCGCGGGCGAACTCGCGGATCTTGCCGTGTTCCACGTCGAGGCGGAACGGCGCCGCGGTTCTGCCCGCGGATTCGGGGCCGGCCATGGCGTTCCTCAGTCTTCCTGTCCGGAACGGGAGCGGTGGATGCGGTAGCCGACGGCGGATGTGCCGTCGGGGGCGAGGAGTTCGCCGAAGTAGGTTTGCCGTGTGTCGTGCGTGAGCTGCATGAACAGCCCGTCGGCCTCCACGAGGGGGATGTCGGGGTCCCCGGCGGCGACGACCCGGCCGGTGACCGTCGTACGGCGTCCGTGGGTCTCCCGGACACGGGCGGTCAGCAGGACCGGGGTGCGCAGGGGAACGGGACGCCGGTAGCGGAGGGTGAGGTCGGCGGTGACGCCGTAGCGGCCAGCCTCGACGGCGGCGCGTCCGAGCACTTCGTCCATGAGCAGCGCGGTGACGCCCCCGTGCACGTAACCGGGCGGTCCTTCGTAGGCCCGGCCGAGTGCGGCGACGGCCTCGACACCACCGTCGACCACGCGGATGCGCAGCGGCGGAGCGAGCGGGTTCCCGCGGCCGGACGCCGGGCTGTGGAACCTGGCGCCCTCGCCCCTCTCGTCGAGGGAGGCGAGTTGCCGGTCGGGGCGCCGGTGTCCTCGGAGGCGGGTGAGCAGTTCCCGCGCGGAGGCGAGGGCTGCCGCGAGGTCGGCCGTCGGCGCTTCGGTGCAGACGGTTTCGTCGATCGCCTGCCGGAGGGTGTCGGCGAGGTCGGCGGCGAGCACGCGCCGACCGGTGGCGGAGGGTGTGCCGGGGGGTGTGGCGGTCACAGTCCGGCCAGCCCGGCTATGGCCTCGCGGTGGTCGCGGGCGCTGCCGGCCAGTTCGCGGCCCGACCAGGCCCGGCGGTAGTAGAGGTGGGCGTCGTGTTCCCAGGTGAATCCGGTGCCGCCGAACAGATGGATGGCCGCTTCGGTGGTGGTGCGGTACGCCTCGCCCGTGCGGAGGACGGCGACGCGTGTCGCCATGGGTGCCTCCGGGTCGTTCTCGGCGGTCGCGACCGCCGCGTAGCGCACGGCGGCGCGGGCGGATTCGCGGTGGGCCAGCATGTCGACGGCCTGGTGGGCGACTGCCTGGAAGGAGCCGATGGGACGGCCGAACTGTTCGCGGTTCTTGGCGTGTTCGACACTTCGGTCGAGGCACCAGCCGATGCCGCCGGCCGCTTCCGCCGCTGTCGCGAGCTGCCTGGTCCGATCGGCGGCCCGCAGGATCGTGTCGAGGCCGTCCTCGGCGCCGACCATGACGGCGGGGGTGTCCTCGAAGGCGACCGTCGCGGTCCTGCGTGTCAGATCGAGGCCGGGCACGGCCCGTGCGGTGAGCCCGGGGGCGCCCGCCTCGACGAGGAAGAGCGCCGGGCCCGCCGGTCCGGCGGCCGGGACGAGCAGTACGTCGGCGACGTGGCCGGCGAGCACGAAGCCCCGCGCGCCGGTCAGGCGCCAGCCGGCGCCCGCCGTCCGGGCGCGCACGGAGTGGCCCGTGACGTCCCAGGTGCCCCGGCGGTCGGCGGCGGCGAGCACCGCCACGCATTCCCCGGCGGCGATCCGCGGCAGGTACCGCCGCTGGGCGGCGTCGTCGCCGGAGGCCAGGAGCGCGGCGGTGGCGAGGCTGGTGGCGAGGAAGGGCCCCGGGTACAGGGCCCGTCCGAGTTCCTCGTGGACGAGGGCGGCTTCGGCGGGTCCGAGGCCGAGGCCGCCGTACTCCTCGGCGATCGTCAGTCCGGCGAGGCCGAGTTCGCCCGCGAGCCGGTTCCACAGCGGGCGGTCGTGGCCCGCCTCGGTCTCCATGGCGGCGCGCAGTGCCCCGGAGGGCAGGTGGTCGTCGAGGAAGTCGCGCAGGGTACGGGCGAGGTCGCGCTGTTCTTCGGTCGGTGCCAGGCCGTCGGTGATCGCCACGGTTGCTCCTCAGTTCGCCCGGGGCAGGCCGAGGACCCGCTGCGCGATGGTGTTCCTCAGGACTTCGTCGGTGCCGCCGCCCAGCCGGTAGCCGGGGGCGCCGAGCACCACGGAGGTCCAGGCGTACGTGCCCCACTCCCCGGTGTCGGCGACCAGGGCGGGGCCCAGCACCTCGGAGACGAATTCCCCGAGCCGTCTCATGTTGTCCGACAGCGCGATCTTGTTCAGGGCGATCTCGGGCCCCGGGGGCCTGCCGGACTTCGCCTGGGCGGCCATGACCGCCTGGGTGTACCTGGCGGCCCGCAGGTGCGAGATGAGTTCGGCGAACTCCTGGCGGATCACCGGGTCGTCGTCGAGTCCGGCCCAGCGCACGAGGCCGATCAGCCGCTCGGTGGACAGGATGCCGGCGCCCCCGAACGAGCTGTGCCCCATGGCGGTGCGCTCGTGGCCGAGGGTGGTGAGACCGACCTTCCATCCGTCGCCCTCGGCGTCGAGGCGCCGGCTGTCGTGGACGGTGACGTCGTCGAGGAACACCTCGTTGAAGGCGGCGCCGCCGGTCATCTGGCGCAGCGGGCGCACGTCCACGCCCGGGGCGCGCATGTCGATGAGGAAGGCGGTCAGGTTCCGGTGGCGCGGCTCGTCGGCCGTACGGCAGATGATCTCGCCGACGTCGGCGAGATGGGCGCCGGAGGTCCACACCTTCTGTCCGGTGATCCGCCAGGTGTCCCCGTCGCGGACGGCGCGGGTGGTCAGGGAGGCGAGGTCGGATCCGGCACCCGGTTCACTGAAGAGCTGGCAGGCGATGCGCCGGCCGCTGAACAGCAGCGGCAGCCAGTGCTGTTTCTGCTCCTCGCTGCCGTGGCGCAGGATCGTCGGGGCGATCATGCCGAGGCTGATGGTGAGGCTGGAGTCGCCGGGCACCTGGTACGCCCGGGTCAGCTGCTCGAACGCCCGCTGGTGGCCGGTGGGGAGACCGGCGCCGCCGTATGCGGTGGGGCCGGAGATCCAGCCGTATCCGTGGTCCCACAGTTCCTGGCGCCACGCGCGGATGGCGGGCAGGGCGTCGGCCTCCTCCACCGGGTCGGGTTCCTGGAAGACGCGGACCTCGTCGCTGCCCTCGCCCCACGCGAACCGGCTCCTGCCGGTGGCGGCCGCCCGGGGATAGCGGGCGGCGAGCCAGCGGTCGGCGTCGGCGAGGAACTCCTCGAGCGCCGGTTTGCCGGTCATCGCTGCTCCCGGGCGCGGCGGGCGGCGGGCGATCCGGCGGTGCCCCGGGTCGGCAGGGCGATGACGGCGGTTCCCGGCATGACGACTTCGCCCCGCTGGTTGACGGCCTCGGTCCTGATGTCGACGACGTGTTCGCCGTCGCCGTCGATCCGCAGTCCGGTGACGGTGCCGCGCAGTTGGACGACGTCGGAGAGGTAGACGAACTTCCGGTACTCGGCGCGGACTTCCTTGATCCAGGCGTGGTCCCCCGCCCAGTGGGTGAGGTGGTGGATCTGCCAGCACTGGCGCTGGAAGCCGACGTCGTACTGGAAGGCGACGCTCATGGCGTGGGCCGCCTGCAGGTTGTAGTGGACGGAGTAGATCGGCTCCTGCGCGCCGGTGACCGGGTCGCGGAAGGACCACGCGGGGTGCGCGGCGTAGTCGTGCAGGGCGGCGGCGTGGGCCTTGAGGCGGGGGATGGGGGTGCCGCCGCCGGCGACGAACGCGATCTCGTCGGTCATGCCGATGGGACCCTTGGTCACCACGTCGAGGCCCTGACCGACGGTCAGGTCGTCCCAGTAGCGCGGTTCGGCGCCGCGCGGGGTCTCGGCGAGGATGCCCGCCTCGATCTCCTCGACCTCCTCCACGCTCCAGGGGTGGGGCAGGACGAGTTCGTTCGTGGGGCCGTTCTTGCGCTTGCGCGAGGAGGCGTTGCCACGCTCGAAGTTGATGACCTTCCAGGCTATGGACGCGATCCGCTCACCGTGCTGGTTGGTGTAGTCGTTGCGGAACTCGTCGGTGACGGTGCGTCCGGCGAAGCTGCTCGGCGACGGTCCCTCGAAGCCCATGTACCGGCAGGACGCGTCGACCGTGTCCCCCCAGTAGACGGGGCGTTCGAAGGTGATGTGCGACTGGGAGTGGAACGAGCCCAGTCCGGGCCAGCCGAACTGGATGCCGGAGAAGCATCCGATGACGAACGACGGCGGGGCGACGGGGGCACCGTAGGGAGACCGGCGCGCGTGCTCCTGGTCGATCCACAGCGGGTTGATGTCCCCGATGCCTCCGGCGAACCTCGTCACCGCGATGCGGGACGCCAGTTCGTTGTTGACGGAGTGGTCGATACGCAGTTGCGCGCCGACCTTCGCCCGCATCGATTCGATCATGGCGTCGTCGATGACGGCCTGCGGCATCACCGCTTCGCGCTCCTGGGTGGTCATGCCGGATACCCTAGGACACAAAAGTCGTGTTGTCGAGTATTGATGACTAGACTATCTATGGCTCCGGCGAGAGGATGCGGGCATGGCATTCACATGGGGACAGACGGTCGAACGACGCACCTCGGGCGTTCCTTTCCTGGTCTACGCGCCCCGGCGCACCCAGGTCGCACAGCTCCTGGAGGACGCCGCGCGGTGGTCCGACCGCACCCACCTGGTGCAGGGGGACAAGCGCCTCACCTTCGCCGACATGTTCCGCGAGATCGAGCGGGTCGCCGCCGGGCTGCACGCGTCGGGCCTGCGGGCCGGCGACCGGCTGTTGCTGCTCGCGCCGAACTCCGTGGAGTGGGTCGTGGCCATGTGGGCCGGGTTCCGGCTCGGCGCGGTCGTCACCCTCGGCAACAGCTGGTGGTCCGCCGCGGACGTCGAGTACGCCGTCGGCCTGGTACGGCCCGCGGTCGTCATCGCCGACGCTCCCCGGCTCGCCCTGCTGCCGCCGGGTGTTCCGGGCGTCGACATCACCACGCTCGCGGTCTCCGCCACGGACACCTCCGCCACGGACGCGGGCGAACTGCCGCCGCCACGGGCGGCGGACGAAGACGATCCCGCGGTGATCATCTTCACCGCGGGCACCACCGGAAACCCCAAGGCGGTCGTCCTGGCACACCGCTCGGTCCTGGCGAACCTGCACAACCTGCTGGCCGTCTCCCGGCGCCTGCCGCACCAGATCGACGAGACGCGCTCCCCCGCGGTGAGCCTGCAGAGCGGCCCGCTCTTCCACATCGGCGGCCTCCAGTCCCTGCTGCTCGCCCTGCTGGGCGGCAACACCGTCGTCTTCCTCAAGGGCCGTTTCGACCCCGGTGAGGTGCTGGAGCTGATCGAACGGGAGCGGGTCACCGTGTGGGGCGCGGTGCCGACCATGGCCGTCCGCGCGGTGGACCACCCGTCCGCGGCGCGGCGCGACCTGTCGTCGGTCCGGTCCATCTCCATGGGCGGCACACCCGTGCAGCCCCATCTGCTGGAGCGGTTGCGGATGTTCTTCCCGAACGCCGGGAAGGGGTTGTCGACCGTGTACGGGATGACCGAGACCGGTGGCACTGTCGCCTCCGCCTCCGGCGCGCTGATGGCCGAGCACCCCGACACCGCCGGGCGACCGCTGCCCGTGGTCGAACTGCGGATCGACTCCCCCGATGCGCGGGGGGACGGGGAGATCGTGGTGCGCACCCCCGGCCAGCTCCTCGGGTACTGGGGCCAGGAGCACCCCGCGCTGCTCGACGACGAGGGCTTCGTGCACACCGGCGACCTCGGGCGGATCGAGGACGGACTGCTGTACGTCACCGGCCGCATCAAGGACCTGATCATCCGGGGCGGGGAGAACATCGCGCCGGCGCGTGTCGAGGCGGCGCTGCTCACCCACCCGGCCGTCGTCAACGCGGCGGTGATCGGTCGGCCCGACGAGGACCTCGGTGAGCGCGTCGCCGCGATGGTCCAGCTCGCCCAGGGCGCGTCGGCCGACGCCGAGGAGCTCGCCGCGCACGTCGCTCCGGTCCTGGCGAAGTTCGAACTGCCCGTGGAATGGCGGATCGGCACCGAACCGCTGCCCATGTCGGACGCCGGGAAGACCGACAAGCGCGCGATCGCCGCCGCCTGGCCGGCCGACTGAGGCGGCGTCCGCCCGTCACGTGTGAACGGCCCGGCACCCGTTGGGGGTGCCGGGCCGTTCACGTGGGCGATCCGGAGATGGGGGCCGGGAGGCCGGGGGACTCAGGAAGCCGGAGGGTTCGAGGAGTAGATGGACTTGAGCTGCTGGTAGTGCTCGACGGCCTCCGGTCCCAGCTCTCGGCCCAGGCCGCTGGCCTTGACGCCGCCGAACGGCGAGACGGGGTCGGGCAGATAGCCGTTGATGCCGATCGTGCCGGTCTGCACCCGGCGGGCCACGTCCAGGCCGCGTTCGTCGTCGGAGGTCCACACGCTGCCGCCGAGGCCGAAGTCGGAGTCGTTGGCGATCCGTACGGCATCGTCGTCGTCCTGGTACCTGATCAGCGACAGGACCGGGCCGAAGATCTCCTCCTGGGCGATGGTGTGGCTGTTGTCCACGTCGGCGAAGACCGTCGGCTGGACGAACCAGCCCCGCTCCTGGCCTGACGGGCGGCCACCGCCGGTGATCAGCCGGGCGCCCTCGGCCAGGCCCTTGGCTATGTAGCCCTCGACGCGGGCCCGTTGCCCTTCGCCGGCCATCGGGCCGATCTGGGTCGCCGGGTCCAGCGCGTCGCCGATCGTGAGCGATTCGGCCAGCGCGGCGAAGGTCTGCACGACCTCGTCGTAGCGGCTGGCCGGCGCCAGCACACGGGTGCCGAGGAAGCAGGTCTGGCCCTGGTTGAGCAGGGTGGCCTGGAACAGCCGCTGCCCCACGGTGGCCAGGTCGAGGTCGGCGTCGTCGAGCACGATCGCCGCGGACTTGCCGCCCAGTTCGAGGGTGACCGGGCGCAGCAGCCGCCCGCACACCTCGGCGATGGACCGGCCGGCGACCGAGGAGCCCGTGAAGGAGACCTTGTCGACACCGGGGTGCTCGACCAGGTAGGCGCCGAGTTCCCGGCCGCCGGGCACGATGTTGAGCACGCCCGGCGGGATGCCGGCCTCGATCGCGGCGTCGGCCAGCAGCCCGGTGTCGAGGACGGTCTCCGGCGACGGCTTGACGACCAGCGTGCAGCCGGCGGCCAGTGCGGGCGCGTACTTGAACGCGGCGAGCGACTGCGGGAAGTTCCACGGCACAATGGCGGCGACGACGCCTACGGGCT
This sequence comes from Streptomyces sp. NPDC026672, assembly GCF_040638185.1. Classification (NCBI taxonomy): domain Bacteria; kingdom Bacillati; phylum Actinomycetota; class Actinomycetes; order Kitasatosporales; family Streptomycetaceae; genus Streptomyces; species Streptomyces sp. NPDC026672. The sequence continues at coordinate 68,820 of NZ_JBEZXS010000028.1, read as the reverse complement.
CCCGGCGGACCTTGATGGACCCGCCGAGCAGGCCGGCGCGTTCCTCCTCGCTGTTCAGCGTCCTCGCCACCCCCGCGTAGTAGCGCAGCAGGTCGACGGGGAACACCGACTCGAAGGCCGACGAGACGGCGATGGGCATGCCGTTCTGCGCGCTGACCCGGCGTGCGGTCTCCTCGCCGCGGCTCTCCAGGGCGTCGGCGAGGCGTTCCATGGCGTCGGCACGGCGGCCGGGTTCCCAGTGCGCCCAGCCGCCGGGGTCGGTGAGCGCGGCGCGCGCGGCGTCGACGGCGGCGTCCACATCGGCCTCCTGCGCCTCGGCGACCGAGCCGATGACCTCCTCGCTGCTGGCGGACACCACGGTGATCGTCCTGTCGGAGCTGGGTGCCCCCCAACGGCCGCCGATGAACAGCTTGTCGTACGTGATTGTCATGCGCTTCGTTGCCCCTTCGAGCTCGACGATGACAGGGATGGTCCGGCCCGGCGGTCCGGGCCGGAGGTCTTCGACCCCGCGCCTTGGTCGGCGCAGTGGGTCACTCGGCCTGTTCGGCGACGGCCGCGGCGCGTTCCCGCAGCACGTATTTCTGGATCTTCCCGGAGCTCGTCGTGGGGAGTTCGTCGACGATCTGGAGCATTTCCGGGAGCTTCTGCGTCGCGATACGGCGTTCGCCGCGCAGGTAGTCGGTGAGCTCCGACAGGGTGGGCGCCTGGCCGCGCGGGACGACGAAGGCGCAGGCCTTCTCGCCCAGCCTGGCGTCGGGCACGGCGACCACGGCGGCCTGTGCGACGCGGGGGTGGGTGATGAGGTGGTTCTCCACCTCGGCGGCGGAGATGTTCGTCCCGCCCCGGATGATGAGGTCCTTGATGCGTCCGGTGACCCGCAGGTAGCCGTCCTCGTCGAGGCGGCCGAGGTCGCCGGAGGCGGAGACGCCGTGCCGGTCGATGGAGGCCGCGGTGCGTTCGGGGTCCTGCCAGTACCCGAGCATCAGACCGGGTCCGCCGTGGCAGATCTCGCCCTCCTCCCCCGCGGGCAGCACCTGTCCGAGTTCGTCGCGGATCTCCAGGACGACGCCCGGGAGGGGGCGGCCGTCGGAGGAGAGGATCTCGGCGGGGGAATCGCCGACGGAGCACGCGGTGACCAGCAGACCTTCGGAGCGGCCGTAGACCGGGAGCAGGGTGCAGCCGGGAAGGTGCTCGGACCAGTCGTCCAGCATGGACTCCGGGATCGGCGCCCCGGCGCAGATCCACCGGCGCATCGTGCGCAGCAGCGCGGCGGATTCCGGTTCTTCGAGGATCGCGCCCAGCACCATCTGGACGAAGGGGGTGGCCGTCATGCTCGTCGTGCAGCCGTGCTCGGCGATCCGCCGCAGCGCGCTCCTCGGCTCCCAGACGTCCATCAGGTGCAGGGCGCTGCCGAGGATCAGGGGCGCCGCCACACCGATGGCGAGTCCTGTCGCGTGGGTGACGGGGGACGGCATGAACATCACGTCGCCGGGCCCGAGTCCGAGGACCGAGCCGCCCAGGGCGTGGACGGTGAAGGTGAGCGTGTTCAGGGTGTGCAGGCAGCCCTTGGGGCGGGATTCGGTGCCCGAGGTGTAGATGACGCAGTGCGGGTCGTCGGCGGCCGGTGGCGGGCCCAGTTCGTCGTCGCCCGGCACATCGCCGGTGATCAGGTCCTCGTACCGCAGTGCCCCGTCCCGCTCGCCGCAGCGCACCGTGATGACGTGCTCCACGGGGCAGGAGCCGCGGAGGTCCGCCAGCATGGCGGGGTGGTCGAACTTCCGGAACTCGCCGGGGACGATGGAGACCTTCGCCTGCGAGTGCTCCAGGACGTAGCGGACCTCGTCGTGCCGGTAGATCGGCATCGTGGGCACCAGGACCGCGCCGATCCGGGCGATCGCGACGTAGGCGACGACGAACTCGTTCCAGTTCGGGAGCTGGACCTGGACCCGGTCGCCCGGTCCGACGCCGAGGCGGCGCAGCGACCGGGCCAGCCGGTAGGCGTCGTCCCGCAGCCGCAGCGCGGTGAGGGCCCCGTCTCCGTCGGTCACCAGGATCGCGTCGGGGCGCTCGGCCGCCCAGCGGTCGACGTAGTCGCTCAGGATCTCGTCGCGCCAGTGTCCGTGGGCGCGGAAGCCGGCGATCGTCGCCTCGTCGTACCGGTCCTGGGGGCGGAGGGCTTGAGGTGGAACTCTCACGTGGAACCTCTCAAGGTGCAGCCGAGGCCGTCGGAAACACTCCTGTTATACGGCTCACACACAAAGGAAGTCTAGTGCTCAAATATCTTTTCCTAGATACTCGATCACTAGAGCACTGAGCGTTGCCGCGCCCACGGCAAACGCCCCTCCCGATCGGCGGAGTCCGCCGTCGGAAGGGGCGCGGTACAGCGTGCGCGCGGGGTGTCAGCCGAAGTCGCCCAGGGCTTCGCGCACCTCGCGCAGTTGGACGGCGAGCCGGTCGGCGGACTCCTCGCCGGTCTCCCCCAGGCCGAAGCCGACCTCGGCCAGGGCGGCGCTCGCCTGCCGGACCGCGTCGTGGCCCTCCTCCGTCAGACGGGCCAGGATCGTGCGGCGGTCCGACGGATGGGGTGCGCGGGCGACCAGTCCCGTCTTCTCCAGCTGGTCGACGACCATGGTCACCGTGGTGGGATGGACCAGCAGCGCCTTGCTCAACTGCCCCAGCGGGCGGGTCTCCTCACGGGACATCTGAAGCGTCACCATGACCAGGTAGGCCGTGCGCGTCATCTTGAACCGCTTGAGGACCTGGTCGATCGCGCCGGTCACGACGACGGACGTGCGCAGGATCGACGCCATGGCGGCGAACTGTGACGGCGAGGGTTCGCCGTGCTCCTCCCACTGTGCCCGCATCCACGCTACGGAGTCGGTCTGGGACTTCGGAGACAAGGCGTCCTCCTGTTTCCTTGCTCGGGGTGGCACGCGAAACTTCTCTCTAGCCTTCGAATATATGGTGCCAGACAAACAAGGTCACACGGTCCCGGTTCAGAAGTCACGGTGCCGGTTCAGGAGTCGAGGAGCGCCCGGACTTCGGCCGCGTACTCGATTCCGGCCTCCGGCGAGGAGGCCGCCGGGATCAAGGTGAGATGTTCGGCGCTGCCCACGAACTCCGACAGCCACTCGGCGACGCGGTCCGGCGTCCCCGACGGTGCGACATGCCGGAAGCGCTCGTACGGCATCCGGTAGAGGCCCTCCATCTCGCGGGCGAGCAGTTCCCGGGCCCGTCCCTCGTCCCGGTCCAGGCCGCACCACACGTGCAGCCCGTACCAGCCGGGCATGTCCCGACCCCGCGCCTCGGCGGCCTCGGCGATGTCCTGCCGGGTGCGGGCGAAGCTCCGGGCGGAGCAGAAGATGCCGAGCCAGCCGTCGCCGTACCGCGCCGTGCGCCGCACGGCCACCGCGCCGCGGCCGCCGATGACCAGGGGAACGCGCGGCGACGGGGGCGGCTGGATGCTCGCCGACCTCAGCCGGAAGAACTCCCCGTCGTGGTCGACGGCCTCACCGGTGGCCAGCCGGCGCATCAGGCCCAGCGTCTCGTCCAGACGGCGCCCCCGGGTCGCCGGGTCCACACCGCTGTTGCTGATCTCGCTCCGGTCCTCCCCACCGACACCGACGCCCAGAACGAGCCGTCCCGGAGCGATCTGGCCGAGGGACGCGAGCTGCCGGGCGGTCAGCAGGGGATGTCGCAGGCCGAGCAGATAGACACCGACCAGCACGGGCAGCCGGTCGTGGCTGGACAGGACCGACGTCGCGGCGACGAGCCCGTCGAATCCGGTGCCGCCGCGGAAACTGACGTGGTCGGCGACGCCCACGTGGTCGAGTCCGGAGGCGTGGGCCAGGTCGAGAACGCGGCGGCGCGCGGCGGGGTCGGGCACGAGGACACTCGTGTGGACCGACACTCCGACCTTGACCGGCGGGCCCGTCACTGGGCCGCCACCCGACCGAACATCTTCGTGGCGATGATCCGCTTCTGGATCGAGGCGCTGCCGTCGGCGAGCAGATAGCTCGCCACGTCGCGGTAGCGCTGCTGGAGCGGCAGTTCGGTGGAGTAGCCGAGGTTGCCGTGCGTCACCCAGGCGGTCTCGATCGCGTCCTTGGCGACCTGCGGCGGCCACCACTTGGACATCGCCGCCAGCTCGGTGTGCGGCCTGCCGGTCTCCCGCATCCACAGCGCCCGGTAGCACAGCCAGCGGGCGGCCTCCAGATACGTGGCGTGCTCGGCCAGCGGGAACGACACACCCTGGAACGCCGCGATCGGACGCCCGAACGCCTCGCGCTGCCGCGCCCATTCGACCGCCTCGTCGACGCTGGCCTGCGCCGCTCCCAGACACAGGAGCCCCAACGCGGGCCTGCTGAAGTCGAAGTGGTGCATCGCCCCCGAGAAGCCCCGCCCTTCCTCGCCGACGAGGTGGTCCGCGGGCAGGAAGACGTCGTCGAACGCGAGGGTGCCCCAGCCCAGCGGCAGCGCGCCCATGCCGGGCATGGCGCCCCGGGTCACCCCGGGGGCGTCCAGCGGCACGGCGAAGCAGCTGATGCCGTGGTGGCCCTCGCTACCGGGGTGCCGGGCGTAGACGAGGGCGACCTCCGCCGTCATGGCGTGGGTGATCGCGCTCTTCTCGCCCGAGAGCCGCCAGCCGCCCGGCACCGGCCGTGCCCGCGCTCGCAGGCCGGAGGCGTCGGACCCGGCGGCCGGCTCGGTCACCGCGATGGCGCCGACGATCTCTCCCGCGATCAGCCGCGGCACGTACCGCTCGGCCACGACCGTCCGCGCCTGGTGCGCCAGTTGCGCGGCGATCAGCCCGACCTGTACGGGGGCGGCGGCGACGTTGACGTCCCCGTGGGCGAGGGCCTCGGTGGCGATGCCGAGGGTGACCGGGTCGGGGTCGCCCGTCCCGCCCCACCGCTCGGGCAGCCCGATGCCGAGGACACCGAGCTCCGCCAGCTGCCGGTGCGCCTCCCAGGAGAACTCGGCCCTGGCCGACCGCTCGACGTACCTCGGCGCCAGTTCCTCCTCGGCGAACCGCCGCAGTACGGCGCGGAAGTCCTCCTGCTCGGGTGTGAACGCGAAGGAGATCATGCCGGGAGGGCTTCGAGCGCCGTGACCAGTTCCTTCAGCTCGTCACCGAGGTGGCGTGGCACGAACGCCCCGTCCGCGGCGAAGATCTCGGCGAGGCGGTCCCGGACGGACTCGGCGCTCAGCTCCTTCTCGGTGATGCCGCGCGTCTCCGACAGCAGCACCGCGGCGACGTGCCCGCCGCCGACCGAGAGGATCTGCCCCGACAGGTCGCACTCCCGGCTGGCGAGGAACGCCACGACCGGGGAGATCGACTCGGGGGACAGCAACTCGCCCTTCCCACCGAGGAGTTCCTCGGTCATACGGGTGAGGGCGGCGGGTGCGATCGCGTTGGCACGGATCCCCGCCTCGCGCCCCTCGACGGCCAGCACCCGGGTGAGGCCGATCAGCCCGGCCTTGGCGGCGCCGTAGTTGGCCTGGCCGAAGTTGCCGAACAGCCCCGATCCGCTGCTGGTGTTGACGATCCGTCCGTATCCCTGGCCCTTCATGTGCTGCCAGGCGGGGATCAGTACGTTGAACGCCCCTCGCAGGTGCACGTCGAGGACCAGGTCGACCAGATCGGTGGTGAGCTTGCCGAAGCTCTTGTCCCGCAGGATGCCCGCGTTGTTCACCACCACGTCGAGCCGGCCGAAGGTCCCGACGGCCTGCGCGACCATGGCGGCGCCGCCCTCGGGCGTGGCGACGGAGTCATGGTTGGCGACCGCCTGACCACCCGCCGCCAGGATCTCGGCGACCACCGATTCGGCGGGGTCCTCGGCCCCCGCGCCGCCGTCCAGGGTCCCGCCGAAGTCGTTGACGACGACGCGGGCGCCGCGCCGGGCCAGTTCGAGCGCGTGCGCGCGGCCGATGCCCCGGCCGGCGCCGGTGACGAGGACGACATCGCCGGAGAAGTGAAGTTCAGTCATGATCACACCATCGTGAATCCGCCGCTGACCGACAGGACTTGGCCCGTGATCCACGACGAGAGCGGAGAGACGAGGAAGAGTGCCGCGTCGGCGATGTCCTGGGGCTCGCCGATCCGGCCGAGCGGATAGGCCTTCGCCAGCTTCTCGGCGCCGCCGGCCTGTTCGATGAAGCCGGCGCCGCCGGGGGTGTTGGTGGTGCCCGGCGCGATCGCGTTGACGTTGACGCCTGCGCGGCCGACCTCTCGGGCCAGGCTCTTGGCGAAGCCCACGAGGCCCGCCTTGGCCGCGGCGTAGACGCTCATGTACCGCTCGCCGATGCGTGCGCCGTCGGAGCTGATCACCACGATGTTCCCGTGCTGCGCGGTGATGTCGGGCAGCACGGCCTGGGTGAAGGCCATGGTGCCGTTGAGCGTGACGCCCACGACACGCTCGACGTCCTCGGCGGTGTGGTCGGCGAACAGCTTGACCGCCCACGCGGCGGCGTTGTTCACCAGGCTGGTGACCGGGCCGAGTTCGGCCCGTACGGCGGCCAGGCCGGCGTCGATGGAGGCGCGGTCGGCGATGTCGACGGCCACGCCGAGGGCACGGCCGCCGGCGGCTCCGATCTCCTTGGCGACGCGTTCGGCGGCCGGGAGGGACAGGTCCGCGATGGCGACGGTCGCGCCGGCGCGGGCGAGGGTCCTGGCGGTCGCCTCGCCGATGCCGCTGCCGCCGCCGGTGACGACGGCGACCTGACCCGACAGGTCGATGGAAATGCTCACGGTCTCAACTCCTCTGGGGCGGCGGTCAGGAGATCTGGTGGCGGGTGAAATCGGGGCTGCGCTTCTCGGCGAAGGCGTTCGCCCCCTCCTTCGCCTCGTCGGTGACGGAGAAGACGTCGAGTCCGGCCTGCGCGAGCTGCGAGAGGCCGCCCTGGTGGTCGGTGTCGGCGTTGAACGAGTGCTTGAGGAAGCGCAGGGCCGTCGGGCTGTACTGGGCCAGCTCCTCGATCCATGCCTTCGCCGCGGGCAGCAGTTCCTCGCTGGGCACGATCTTGTTGACCAGGCCCCAGCGCTCGGCTTGTTCCGCGGAGTACTGGTGCAGGAGGAACCAGATCTCCCGGGCCCGCTTCTCCCCCACCACGCGGGCGAGGTAGGCAGAGCCGAACCCGCCGTCGAACGAGCCCACCCGGGGACCCGCCTGCCCGAACTTGGCGTGTTCGGCCGCGATCGACAGGTCGCAGATGACGTGCAGGACGTGACCGCCGCCGATCGCCAGGCCGTTGACGGCCGCGATCACCGGCTTGGGGACGTCCCGGATGAGCCGGTGCAGATAGGTGACCTCGAACAGACCGTTGTCCGACGGGCCGTAGTCGCCGGTCTCCGTACGCTGTTTGACGTCGCCACCGACACAGAACGCCCGCTCTCCGGCGCCGGTCAGGACGATGCCGCGCACGCCCTTGTCGGCCCACGCCCGCTTGAACGCGTGGATGAGTTCCTCGATCGTCTTCGCCCGGAAGGCGTTGAGGCGGCTCTCCCGGTCGATGGTGATGACGGCCGAGGGTCCGTCGACCTCGTAGGAGATGTCTTCGTAGTTCACGCTTCCAGCCCTCTTCAATCGTGCCGTGGAGTCGGATCGGGGTGTCGGGGTGGTTCAGAGCCGTTCGAGGAGCGTGGCGGTGCCCACTCCGCCGCCGCAGCACATGGTGACCAGGCCGTAGCGGTCACCGGTGCGCCGCAGTTCGTGGACGGCCTTGGTGACCAGCACGCAGCCCGTCGCGCCGAGCGGATGTCCGAGGGCGATCGCGCCGCCGTTCGGGTTGATCCGGTCGGGGTCGGCACCGGTCTCGTCCTGGAAGGACAGGACGATCGAGGCGAACGCCTCGTTGATCTCGATGAGATCGATGTCGTCGACGGTGAGGCGGTTGCGCTCCAGCAGTTTCGGAACGGCGGCGTGCGGGCCGAGCAGCATCGTCACGGGATCGACTCCGACGAGCAGGGAGTCGACGACGCGGGCGAGCGGGGTGAGGCCGAGCTGTTCGGCACGGCGGGCGGTCATGAGCAGGACGGCGCTCGCCCCGTCGGAGATCTGCGACGCCGTCCCGGCGGTGTGGATGCCGTCGAGGAGGACCGGCTTGAGGGCGGCCAGCTTGTCCCGGCCGGTCTCCCGCAGTCCCTCGTCGCGGGTGAGCGTGACGGTCGCACCGTCCTCCGCCGCAACGGAGAGGTCGACGACCTGTCCGTCGAACCGGCCCTCGTCCCAGGCCCGCGCCGCGCGTTCCTGGGATTCGAGACCCAGTGCGTCGGCCCGGTCGCGGGTGATGCCGTAGCGCCGGGCGATGCGCTCGGCCGCCTGGTACTGGTTCAGGAACTCGTAGTGGTCCCGGTACGCCTTCGGCACGGGCCGGCCGAGGTCGAATTCCTTGCGGAAGTTCGCGCCGATCGGGATGCGGCTCATCGACTCGACGCCGCACGCCATCGCGACGTCCGTGATGCCGGAGGACACCAGGCCGGCCGCGAGGGTGAGCGCCTGCTGGGAGGAGCCGCACTGGGCGTCGACGGTCGTGGCGGCCACCGTGGGCGGCAGCCCCTCGGCCAGCCACGCCGTGCGCGTCGCGTTGAACGCCTGCTCCCCCACCTGGGCGACGACGCCGCCGATCACCTGTCCGACCAGCGCCGGATCGACACCTGCCGCGTCGAGGGCGGCCCGCTGGACCGCGCCGAGCAGGCGGGTCGGGTGAACCTCCGCGAGACCGCCGCCCCGGCGGCCGAGTGCGGTGCGCACGGCCGACACCACCACCACTGATTCATCCATTGCTCGATAGTAGGGCACTAGACCATTTGGTTGTCAACGGTCCGTACGGCGTGGCGGCCACGGTGATGCTCGGGTCAGCCCTCCCCGCAGGTCATGGGGCCTGCGGGGAGGGCACATGACGGCCCGGCCACCCGGCAATGCGGAACCCGGGCGGCCTACGTCAGCGGAGGGGCGACCTACGTCAGCGGGCGAAGTTCGCGGGGCGCTTGGCGAGGAATGCGGCAAGACCCTCTCGCCCCTCGGGCGAGTCGAACAGGTCCTCCACCCGCGACGCCTCGTTCGCGGCGCCCTGCGCGAACGGCAGTTCCGCCGCGTCGTCGACGCACCGCAGGATGGCCCCCAGGGCGGGGCCCGACAGCTCGGCGAGCCGCCGGGCGAGGTCCAGCGCGGTGTCGAGCGCCGGACCGTCACCGACGCGGTCGAGCAGGCCGAAGGCGAGTGCCTCCGGCGCCTCCACCTCACGCGCGGTCAGCATCATGTCGAGCGCCCGCCCCCGCCCGACGAGCCGGGGCAGCCGCTGCGTGCCGCCCGCACCGGGGATCAGCCCGAGCCGCGGCTCCGGCAGTCCGAGCCGGGCGGACGCCGAGCCGACGCGCATCGTGCAGGCGAGGGCGAGTTCGAGTCCGCCACCGAGGGCCCGGCCGTCGACGGCGGCGATCGACGGCCGGGCGAGACCGGCCAGCCGGTCGAGCGCGGTACGCAGTTGCGCGCCGTACGCCGCGAAGCCGGCCCGATCGACCGACGACATGAGCTTGATGTCGGCGCCCGCCGCGAACAGCCCGTCGAGGGCGGACGCGACGACGAGCACCCGGGCGTCCGACGCCTCGAACGCGTCGAGGGCGGCCATGAGCCCGTCCACCAGTGCCCGGCCGAGCTGGTTCGCGGGCGGATTGGCCATCGTGGCGACGAAGACGGGGCCGTCCGTCGACCAGGTGACGGCGGGGGACGGGGGCGGCGTGCTGTCGGTCATGGCGGGCGGCTGCCTCTCGCGAAGGGGATCGGAACTCGGTGCGCCCTGGGCGACGCGGCGCACTCGTCGGCGCTGGGCCGGTCCCTCGCGTGCCGCCGGGTCGCCACCACGCAATTAATCTAGCACCAAACCATCGATTGCCAGAGTATTCATCTCGCTGAGCGCACGGCTCCCTCATGTCCACCGTGTGTCTCGGCGGTGTGTGATGTCGCGTCCCGGCGAGGTGCCGAACAGCCGTCGGTACTCGCGGCTGAACTGGGACGGACTTCCGTACCCCACCGCGTGGCCGATGCCGGCGACGTCGTCGGCACCGGCCATCAGACGGGCGCGGGCCTCGTGCAGGCGCAGTTGTTTCTGGTACTGGAGCGGCGTCATCCGCGTCAGGGCGCGGAAGTGGCGGTGGAAGGTGGTGCTGCCCATCGACGCGAGCCCGGCCAGCTCCGATATGCGCAGCGACTCGGTGTAGTGGTTGCGCAGCCAGCCGATCGCCCGGCTCACCTGGGACAACTGGCTGTCCGCCTGTCCGAGCATCCGTACGGCCGCCCCTTCTTCCGCGCAGATCAGACGCCAGACGATCTCCCGTTCGTAGAGCGGGGCGAGGACGGGGACGTGGTGCGGCTGCTCGACCAGTCGGCCCATGCGGGCGAAGGCGTCGAGCAGATCCTGGTCGGCGGTGTTCACCTCGATGCCCTCCGCCGCCCTGCCGGTGACGATCCCGCGGCTGCCCGCGGTTGCCCCCAGGAGCACTTCCGCGGCCACCGTGGCATCGAGACGCATCGTCAGCGCGAGGTACGGCCTGTTCGGAGTGGCGTCGGTGACGGCGCAGGTCACCGGCAGTTCGACCGAGGTCACCGCGTACTGGCCGGCGCCGTACTCCAGGGTTCGCGATCCCAGGACGGTACGCATCCCACCTTGCACGATCAGGGCGACGCTGGGCTCGAACGTCTTTCCCGTCGGCAGCGTCCGGGAGTCGACCCGGCTCAGTCGCACACCCGGGACCGCGGTCGCGGTCTCGCCCGCGACGGCATGGCGTTCGACGATCCGGCGCAACCGTTCCAGTGGATCCATGGTCCAAGCCAAGCACGGGCGTTCCGTCGGCAGGTCGCCGCGGCAGGATCGTGCAATCATCCGGCGGTTTCTTCGTTGGTGCCGCACCACGGCCGTGATGTCGTGGGCGGTATGAGCAACACGCTTGATTCCTACGTCACTCTCGGCCGCTCCGGGCTCCGTGTCAGCCCGCTGACCCTCGGGACCATGTCCTTCGGCGAGGACTGGGGCCGGGGCGCCGATCCGCGCACATGCCACACGATGCTGTCCGCATACGTCGATGCCGGCGGCAACTCGGTGGACACCGCCAACTCCTACACCAACGGGCACAGCGAAAGGATCATCGGCGATTGGCTGTCCGCGGCCCCGGCGCGTCGCGACCGCCTTGTGGTCGGCACCAAGTTCTTCTGCAATCTCCATCCGGGAGACCCGAACGGTGGCGGGGCCGGCCGCAAGTCGCTGCTCGACCAGCTCCATCAGTCACTGCGTCGGCTGCGGACGGACTACGTCGACCTGCTCTGGCTGCACGGCTGGGACCCCTTCACCCCGCTCGAAGAGACGATGTGCTCCCTCGACGACGTGGTCCGCGCGGGCAAGGTCCGCTACATCGGCTTCTCCAACACCCCTGCCTGGATCGCCAGCGAGGCCCAGACGCTGGCCCGGTTGCGCGGCCGGCCGACCGTCGTGGCCTTTCAACTCGAGTACTCGTTGCTGGAGCGGACCGTGGAAGGCGCTCATCTGCCGATGTGCGAGGCGCACGGGATGGGTGTCATGCCGTGGAGCCCGCTCAAGAACGGGCTGCTGTCGGGCACTTACCGGCGGGACGGCTCGTCGTCGACGCGGGGCGGACGCGCCGCGGTCGACGCATTGAGCGATGCCGACCGGGCCGTCGTCGAGGAGGTGCACGCCGTCGCCGAGGACGTCGGCGTCTCCCCCGCGGCCGTGGCCCTCGCCTGGGTGAGGTCACGTCCGGAGGTCACGTCCACCCTCATCGGGGCCCGGACGCCCGAACAGTTGCGGTCGAACCTCGCGTCGCTCACCGTCGAGCTCTCCGACGAACACCTCGCCCGCCTCGACGCGGTGTCTCGCCCTGCCCCCGTTTACCCCAACGGATACGAAGCGTCCACGAGAATCATGCAGTTCCCCGGAACCACCGTCGACGGCATCGCCTATCCACCCAACCCCGCCCTGGACAGCGCCACGGCGCGCTACTGACACCTGAGCGCCACGACCGTCGTTATCGTTCCGCGCCCTGCGAGGCGCCGACGGCTTCGCGGGGCGCGGGCGGTGCGGCGAGGACGAGGTCGATGAGGCCGGGGAAGCGGGAGTCGAGTTCCGCGCGGCGAACGACCTGGAAGCGGGTGGTGCCCTCGGCGTGCACCTCGGTGACGCCGCTGAGGAGCAGTTGTTTGAGGTGGTAGGAGCAGGTCGAGAACGGCAGGCCCACCATCTCGGCAAGGCGCCCGCAGCTGTGGAGGTCGCCGCCCGACAGGATGCGTACGATCTCCAGTCGCACCGGGTCGCCCAGCGTCCGCAGCACGGTCGCGAGGTCGAGGTCCGGGGCGGGCGGCTCACGCCGAGGTCGCTGCTTCGAAGCCATGCGCCCGATTTTATGACAGCCCTCCCGCACCCGGCGGATACCCGGTCCCGCCGGGCCCTCGCCGTGACGTGCCCGGCCGGAGGCTCCAACGACGGCTCCGACCACGGTCATGCACGCCGGCCGCACGTCCGAGGGGCCCGGCGAAGGCTCAGCGTTCGTCCGCCCGGACGTCCGTGTAGAAGCCGAACGTGGACCGGGCGTGGTCGATGAACGTCTTCTCGTCCGGGATGGCGGCCTCGGTGATGAGCGGACCGGACATCAGCCGCACGGCGGCGTCCAGGTCCGGGAAGTACGAGCAGGCGACACCGTCGTACCCGGCGTCCGCCAGGCCGACCGCGCCGGACAGCCGCGCGGATGCGTCGGGCAGCACGTGATACTGCCGGTAGCCGGCCACCCCGGACCCCTCACCGAGCTGTGCGTGCCGCCCGTACCAGGCGTCGATGTGCGCGTCGTGCGTCAGGCCGGGCGTCCGCCGGTTCTGCATCATCACGTAGACGGGCGCGTACCCCGGAAGGATCACCACTTCCGTGCCGGTCGCCGGCTCGGTCCGCCCGGCCTCGACGAGCGGTTCCACCCGAGCCAGGATCGCCCGTACCGCATCGGCCGCCGCGTCGTCCCCTCCGTCGTGCGCGACGAGGACCACCGCGTCGGCCGGACGTGAACCGTCCTTCATGAAGGTCTCGTGCGGCACCGGTTCCCGGTCCCCGCGTTCGATGAGCACGGACCACCGCTGCCGGGGACTGACCACCTCTCCGGCCGCCACGGTGAATCCCGTACGGAACGCGTCCGCTGTCAGTCCGTCCTTCGCCCGCAGCAGCAGGATCGTCACCTGTCGGCCCTCAGCGGTCATCTCGCCGTGCTCCTGTACCTCGGTCCGACGGACGCCAGTCGTCCATCGCCGCAGCGCATGCTTCCATATTTCCAGTTGCTTGGAAATAAGAAGCCGGCTCCGTTCACCGTCCGGTCAGTCCGTCGCCTACGGGCGGCGGGCCGTCCAGGGCGTGGCGGTGGCGTGTTCGGGAGGCGCGGAGTCGAAGGCTTCGCGGGCCGCGACGACGCGAGGAGCGTTGTTCAGGGCCCAGTCGCCGATGGCGCCGAGGAGCCGCCCCGCCTCGCGACCGAGGTCGGCGAGGCGGTATTCGACCCGGGGCGGGACCGTCGCGTACACCCTGCGGTCGATGAACCCGTCACGCTCCAGCGCGCGCAGGGTCTGGGTGAGGGACTTCTGCGTCACACCCTCCACCGCCCGCCGCAGCTCGCTGAACCGCATCGGCCTGTCGTTGCGCTCCAGAAGACCCAGAACGTACAGGACCCACTTGTTGGCGAGCACGTCGATGATCGTCCGGGACGGACAGTCGAGACGGTACGCGGGCTCCCTCGCGCCGGTTTCCTGCGGCAGGTTGGTATCCATGGGGAACCTGTATATCAAGGAAGTGCCTTCTTCACTCCGGATACCATCACCTGCAAGGCTCCCCGCATGACCGAAACACCCACCGACGGCACGTTCGTCACCGTCGACCGCCGGCCCGACGGGGTCGCCGTGCTCCGTATCGACCACCCGGACCGCAACGCCCTGTCCATGTCCGTACTCACCCAGATCCAGGCCGCGGCCGAAGACCTCACGGCCGACCCGCCCGGCGCGGTCGTGGTCTGGGGCGGACCGCTCCTGTTCTCCTCGGGTGGGGACGCGAGCGAGTTCGACCACTTCGACGCCGAGATCGGCCGCCGGATCGCGGACACGTTCCACGGCGCCAACGACGCGCTGGCCGCGATCCCGCGAGCGACGATCGCGGCGGTGACCGGCGTCGCCTCGGGCGGAGGTCTGGAAGCGGCGCTGGCGTGCGACTTCCGGGTCGCCGCGGTGGACGCCCAGTTCGGCCAGTACGAGATCAACATGGGGCTGTTCCCCGGCGGGGGCGGCACCCAGCGACTCCCCCGGCTGGTCGGGATCTCGCGCGCGAAGGAACTGATCCTCTCCGGCGAGCTCGTCGACGCCGCCGAGGCCCTTCGGATCGGGCTCGTCAACAAGGTGGTCGAGAGCGGCGACGTGTTCGACACCGCCCTCGCGTGGGCGGCCTCGTTCGCCGCCGGACCGGTCGGTTCCCAGGGGGCCGCCAAGGGCGTGGTCGACGGCGGCGCCGACCTCCCCCTCACCGACGCCCTCCGACTGGAGCGCGACCGCTTCGTCCGACTCTTCGACGACTGGAACCCCGCCGGGGCCTGATTCCCTCCAGCGCTGCGGCGAGAGCCGGGCGGTCGCGGTCACCCCGCGCCGCCCGGCTCTCGGCGTACGCGGACCTCTCAAGATCCCGGCGGCTCGATGATCGCGGAGCTCAGGGTTAATAGCACTTACCTTGTCTGCTACGCTTACAAGGTAAATGGTGCTAACCATGGGGTGTGGCACCGCCGTGGCGTCTTCGCCCAGCACAGGAAGAATCAGCTCATGGCCGGTAGGTTCGCTGGAAAGGTCGCCTTCATCACCGGTGCCGCTCGTGGAGTCGGACGCGCGCACGCCGTCCGTCTGGCCGACGAAGGAGCGGACATCATCGCCCTCGACATCTGTGGGCACGTCGTCGACACGGGATACCCCGTGGCCACTCGCGAGGATCTCGAAGAAACCGCACGCCTGGTGCGGGCACACGGTCGTCGGGTGGTGACCGCCATAGCCGACGTACGTGACTACGCCGCCGTGGATGAAGCGTTGAAGGACGCCGTTGATGAACTGGGCCGCCTGGACGTGGTCGTCGCCAATGCCGGCGTCGGAAACTGGGGCAATTTCTGGGAGCTCACCGATCGGCAGTGGCGCGACGTCATCGATGTCAATCTCACCGGGGTCTTCAATACGCTCAAGGCCGCCGCGCCCATCCTGATCGGACAAGGTGAGGGCGGGTCGATCATCGTCATTTCCTCGGTCGCCGGGCTCAAGGCCGTACCCGGACAAGCGCATTACGTCGCTTCGAAGCACGCCGTCACCGGGCTCGTCAAGAACGCCGCCATTGAGCTCGCGCCCCATCGGGTCCGCGTCAACTCCATCCATCCGTGGGGAATCGACACCGACATGGGACGTGACACCTGGGCCATGCCTCTCATCGAGGCCAACCCCAGTTACATGGCTTCCTTCTCCCAGACCATCACCGAACCCCGTGCCTCGGACCCGGAGGACATAGCCGCGGCCGGCGCATGGCTGGCCAGCGACGAAGCGCGCACCGTCACGGGAACGCAGCTGACCGTCGATCACGGCGCGACGAAGGTGTGAACACGATGAAGGAAGTCCCGCTCCCTCCGGACGCGTTCGGACGAGAGTTCGGACGAGAGATGGAAGCCGGGTGGTCCCTGGCCGCTGAGGGCCGCTGGGACGACGCCTACCGTCACTTCAGCAGGGCTCACGACCTGGGCCATGCCGCCAGGTCGCGCCACCTGGCGGCGCACCGTGCCGCCCTGCGCGCGGCGGTCGCGGCCGGCCGCTTCGGGCGGATCTGCTACCAGGGCTTCTTCCTGGGATTCGCGTGGCTCACCTCTCCCCCGGAAACCTCCCGACGAAGGATTTCATGAGCGACATCCAGGTCCCGACGGTCACCCTCGACAACGGGGTGACCATGCCGCAGATCGGCTTCGGTACGGCCCAACTGTCCGACGACCAAGCCGAGCAGGCGCTGGAGTCCGCATTTGACGTCGGCTACCGAAAGGTCGACACGGCCTCCGCCTACTCCAACGAACGTGGCATCGGCCGGGCGATCGCCGAATCCGGCCTGCCCCGACAAGAACTCTTCGTCACGACGAAGGTGTGGAACACCGAGCAGGGGCGTGTCAGGGCACGAGATGCCTTCGAGAAGAGCCTTGACCGGCTTGGCCTCGATCATGTGGACCTGTATCTGATCCATTGGCCGGCCCCGGCACGGGGATTGTTCGTGGAGACGTGGCAGGTCCTGGAAGAGCTGTACGCCGAGGGGCTGGTCCGCGCGATAGGCGTCTCCAACTTCCGCGTCCAGGACCTCGACGTCCTGCTCGAAAACGCTGACGTCCGCCCGACCGTGAACCAGGTCGAGCTGCACCCGTACGCTTCGCGTGCCGACCTGCGGTCCCACCACGCTCGCCTGGGTATGGTCACCGAAGCCTGGGCCCCGCTCCATCAGGGCGGCCTTCTGGACGATCCCGCCCTGACCGAGCTGGCGAACCGCAACGGACTCACCGTCGCGCAGCTTGTCCTCCGCTGGCACCTCCAGATCGGCAACTCCGTCATTCCCCGCTCACAGAATCCGGCACGGATGCGGGCCAACCTTGCCACGGGTGCGCTTCCTCCGCTTTCCGCCGGTGACCTGGAAATCATCAACCAGTCAGAACGCGGCCAGGCACTCTCCCCCGACCCGGCCGAATTCAACTGAACTCGGCGTTCATCGCACCTGCCTGTCAGTCCCGGAAAATCCGCAACGCGTCATCAAATGAAAGAGCAACGTCCGTGACAAAGCACTCCCGACGGCTCCCCACTCGCCGCGCGACGCTGGCAGTGGCCGTCTCCGCCGGCATCGCCGTCCTCATAGGCACCGCCAGCAGCGCGCTTGCCGACCCGTCTTCCTCTTCCGACAAGCAGGAAGCGACTACTACGGCACCACCCGCACCGAGTTCGAAGACCCCCTCGATCCAGTTCGCTCACGTCGCCATTTCCGTGAAGGACCTTGCCGGCCAGGAACGCTGGTACCGGAAGGCCTTCGGATTCAACCGGACAGTCGAACGTTTCGAACTGCCCGATCCGCATGTCCAGACCGCCGTCCTGGAGAACGGTGATGGATTGCGCATCGAGTTGATCGAACGGTCAGGCTCCGCTCGTGTCAGTTCCTATACCGACCCTCTGGATGCGGCACGCGAGCAGGGCTACAACCACTGGGCCATGAACGTGCGCAACCTTGACCGTACGTACGCGCAACTCATCAAAGTCGGTGCGACAGCTGTCTGGTCGCCCGCCGACGCCGTTGAGCCCGGGGCTCGTTTCGCCTACGTCAAGGATCCGGAGGGGAATCTGATCGAACTCATTCAGCCTCCGGCGAGTCGCTAGCGAAACGGATTCGGGGCGGGGTGCTGAGGACTCAGCGGCGTGTGAGTCGTGACCTGCTCGCCGGTGATACGCAGGTGGTATGGGCGGCCCGGCCCGGCGCGACGGAGGAACTGAGCATCGAGCAGTTGGTCGGCGACCGTACGGGAGTCCTGCGCGCGCTGCGGGTGCCGCCGCGCGCCGGGCTGACCGGCAAGGTGCACTGGTCGAGCCGGGCCGAGTGGGTCGACGACTACTTCGCCAGCGCCGACATCACGCACACCTTCGACCGGCACATCGCCGCCGAGGGTGTCCGCGGGCTCCTGGCCGTGCCCCTGGTCCGGAACGGCGAGTCGCTGGGCGTGCTGGCCGTCGGGCCCCGCCGGGAGGGGGTCTTCGGCGACCGCGAGGTCGAACGCGCCTCGGCGGTGGCCGCGCAGACCGCCCTCGCCCTGTCCATCGCCGAGCGGGCCCGCCTGACCCGGGAGATCGCCGTCCACGAGGAGCGACAGCGGCTCGCGGCCGACCTCCACGACAGTGTGGGCGCGCTGCTGTTCGCCATCGGGTCCGGCATGGCCGCCCTCGCCGACGCCGCGAGCGCGGACCCCGAGCTGTCGGCGCCGCTGAACCGGCTCCGGAGCCAGGCCGCGGACGCCACCACCGCCCTGCGCGAGTCCCTGCGCACGCTCCGCTCCTCCCCCGCCGCCCTGGCACTCGGCGTCGCCATGCAGGCCGACTGCGGTGCCTTCGCCGACCGCACCGGTATCCCGGCCGAACTCGTCATCCTGGACGACGAGCCTCCCGAACTGCCCACGTCCCGCTCGGAAGTGCTGCTGACGGCGGTGCGCGAGGCCCTGTTGAACGTCGAGAAACACGCCCGTGCGAGTGCCGTGACCGTGTGTGTCAGGCGCAGCGGCCGGCTGCTGACCGTCGCCGTGCACGACGACGGCACGGGGCTTGCACCGGACCATGAACCGGGCCTGGGGCTGTCCAAGACCGCCGAGGCTCTCGGCCGACTGGGCGGTACCGTCCGCGTCGTCTCCGACCCGGACGGCGGCACGATGTGGCGGGCGCAAGTGCCGTGCTGACGACCCGCCCCACGCGGATCGTCGTCGTGGACGATCATCCGGTCGTCCACGACGGCGTCGCGGCGCAGTTGAACGGGTACTCCGACCTGGCGGTCGTCGGCCACGCCGAAACCGGCACCGAGGCCGTCGAGTTGTGCGCGCGGGAACAGCCCGATGTCGTCCTGCTCGACCTCCGCCTTCCCGACTGCCTCGCCGCCGACGTCGTCCCGGCGGTGCACCGGGTCAGTCCTGGCAGCCGCGTCCTGCTCTTCACCGCCTTCCCTGAACACGCCGCCGTCGCACCGACGTTGGCCGCCGGAGCCGGTGGGCTGCTCGTCAAGAACTCCGGCGGCACGGCCGTGCGCGACGCGATCCGCAGCGTCGCGCGCACCGGTGCCTTCCGCGCCGACCGCACCACCCCGTCCGCGGCTCCCGTCACCGCGCGCAAGCTCGCCGCCCGCAACCGGGCCCAGCTGATCGCCAACGCCCGTACACACGGCTTGCTGTGACCGGTGGAGAGCCGATTCCCGACCTCTCCCGAGGGTTGATCCAGAGGTATTGATATCCACGGCATCTCAATACAATGGAATCAAGTATTTGTGGGCTATGGGGTCCGCTCTCTACGCTGAGGTGCACGAGAGGGCTCCACCAGGAAAGGGGCAGCCTGATGGAGCTCAGAACTCTGAGGTATTTCACGGCCGTTGCCGAAACACGTCATTTCGGGAAGGCCGCGGAACGCCTCCACATGGCTCAGCCCCCGCTCTCCCAGGCCATTCGCCGCCTGGAGACGGAACTGGGTGTAGACCTGTTCACCCGCACCACACGGCAGGTCGCCCTGACCGCCGCCGGCGAGGTCTTCCGGACCGACGTGGAGCGCATCCTCAAGGCCGTCGACGAGGCGGTGGCGAGGGTCGGGCGTTTCGCCTCGGGGCTGGAAGGGGTGCTCCGGATCGGCCTGACCGGCTCCGCCTCGTACCGCCAACTGCCCGCGCTCGCCCGGCTGCTCAAGCGCGAGATGCCTCACGTGATGATGGAGGTGCACACCGAGATGCTCACTCCCGCCCAGGAGCTCGGGCTGATCGAGCGCCGTCTCGACGTCGGTGTCCTGCGCCCGCCGGTCCGTCAGGAGGGCATCACCCACCGCGCACTCGCCGACGAACCACTGGTCGTCGCCGTACCCACGGAGCACTGGCTGGCCGAGGCCGACACCGTCCGCGTCGAGCAGCTGCGCCACGAGGACTTCGTCATGTACGGCGCCGCACTGGGCTCCGTCGTCAACGACGCCGTGGTCCGCAGCTGTCTCGCCGCCGGCTTCTACCCCCACCGCGCCTATGAGGTCACCGAGACCTCCGCCGCTCTTGCCCTGGTCGCCGCCGGGCTCGGCGTGGCCGTCCTGCCCGACTCCATCAGATCCGCGCCCCGCGAGGGCGTGGTGTGCAAGGACATCGAGGACGCGCTGTCCGTCCCGCTGGCCCTGGCGTGGCGTACGGAGGACGACTCGCCCC
Source organism: Streptomyces sp. NPDC026672 (assembly GCF_040638185.1). NCBI lineage: Bacteria > Bacillati > Actinomycetota > Actinomycetes > Kitasatosporales > Streptomycetaceae > Streptomyces > Streptomyces sp. NPDC026672. The sequence continues at coordinate 48,822 of NZ_JBEZXS010000028.1, read as the reverse complement.
TGGTGCACAGCCTTCTGGAGGTACTGGAGCGCAATGACGCGTTCCTCGGAGGAGTGGCATGAAAATCACCCGGGTGGAGGCTGTCCCCTTCGCCATTCCCTATGCGAAACCGCTGAGATTCGCCAGCGGTGAGGTGCACACCGCCGACCACGTACTCGTCCGGGTGCACACGGACGACGGACTCGTCGGCACTGCGGAGGCCCCGCCGCGGCCGTACACCTACGGCGAGACCCAGGAGTCGATCATCGCGGTGATCGACAAGATCTTCGCTCCCCAGATCCTGGGTCTCACCGCCCTGGAGCGGGAGGCCGTGCACACGCGACTGGACCGCACCGTGGGTAACCCGGCCGCCAAGGCGGCGATCGACATGGCCCTGTGGGACGTTCTCGGCCAGGCCGCCGGAATGCCGGTGTCCGGACTGCTCGGCGGCTACACCGACCGGATGCGAGTGAGCCACATGGTGGGCTTCGCTCCCGCCCCCGAGATGGTGGCCGAGGCCGAGCGGATCCGGGACACCTACGGCATCACCACCTTCAAGGTGAAGGTGGGCCGGCAGCCGTACCGCGAGGACGTGGCCTGCTGCCGCGCGCTACGCGAGGCGTTGGGCCGCGACATCGAGCTGTACATCGACGGCAACCGCGGCTGGACGGCGTCCGAGTCGGCCCGCGCCCTTCGCGAGATGGCCGACCTCGGCCTGACCTTCGCCGAGGAACTGTGCCCCGCCGACGACGTACTCGGCCGCCGCTGGCTGGTCGCGCGGAGCCCGGTCCCCTTCATCGCGGACGAAAGCGCCACCCGGGCCGGCGAGGTGACCCGCGAGCTCCTCGGCGGCTCCGCCACGGCGATCAGCATCAAGACCGCCCGCACGGGTTTCACCGCCTCGCAGCGTGTGCTGCACGAGTGCGAGGGACTCGGCGTGGAAGTGGTCATGGGCAACCAGATCGACGGTCAGATCGGCACGCTGTGCTCGGTCGCCTTCGGCGCCGCCCACCGCTCCACCGCCCGGCACGCGGGCGAACTGTCCAACTTCCTGGACATGACCGACGACCTCCTCACCGAGCCGCTCACCATCGAGCACGGAGCCCTCCGCGTCCGTGAGGGCGCGGGGCTCGGCATCGACATCGACCCCGACAAGCTGGCCCGCTACCGCCAGGACCGCTGACCCTTTCGAAGAAGAACGGGACGACCATGACCGACATCATCACCGACCAGGCCACCGCCGCCGCCTCCGGAGCGGCCGCCACCGAGCAGTTCCGCGCCAAGCGGCGAGCGGATGCCACCGACGCCGACACCGCGCGTGTCGACACGCTCGTCACCGATCTCCTCACCGCCGCCCACGACGTCATCCGCCGTCACAAGGTGACGTACGCCGAGTACGACGCGCTCAAGTCCTGGCTGATCCAGGTCGGCGAGGACGGCGAGTGGCCGCTCTTCCTCGACGTCTGGCTGGAGCACGTCGTCGAGGAGGTCGCCAACGAGAACAGGCCGGGCAGCAAGGGCACCATCGAGGGGCCCTACTACGTCCCCGGCGCCCCGCGCCTGCTCGCCGAGACCGCACTGCCCATGCGCGAGGGCGAGGCGGGCATCCCACTGCTCTTCCAGGGCCAGGTACGGTCCGTGGACGGCAGCCCGCTGTCCGGCGCCACCGTGGAGATCTGGCACGCCGACGACGACGGTTACTACTCGCAGTTCGCCCCGGGCCTGCCCGAGTGGAACCTGCGCGGCACCGTCATCGCCGACGAGCAGGGCCACTTCACGATCCACACGGTCGAGCCGGCGCCGTACCAGATTCCCACGGACGGCTCATGCGGCAGGTTGATCACCGCCGCCGGATGGCACGCCTGGCGCCCCGCCCACCTCCACCTGAAGGTGTCGGCACCGGGCCACCGGCTCATCACCACCCAGCTGTACTTCAAGGGCGGCGAGCACGTCTCCGACGACATCGCCTCGGCCGTCAAGCCCGAGCTCGTCCTGGACCCCGTCCCGGTCGCGGACGGCTCCGGCCGTGAGGTCACCTACGACTTCGTGCTCGACAAGGCGTGATGGACCGTGTTGTTCGCCGTACGCATGGAGGTCGACATCCCGCGCGACCTCGACCGTGAGGTCCGCTCGGACCTGGTCGCCCGCGAAAAGGCCTACTGCCAGGACCTGCAGAAGTCCGGTGAGTGGGTGCACATCTGGCGGTGCGTCGGCCGCCACGCCAACATCAGCGTCTTCGACGTCGCCGACAACGAGGCGCTCCACCGCATCCTGTGGAACCTGCCCCTGTTCCCCTACATGAGCGTCGAGGTCACCCCGCTGGCCCGGCATCCCTCGGACCTGGCGACCTCGTAACGGACGACGAGCGCGGGGTGCACGGGGACCGCGCGCCTTGCCGGTGGTGCGTCCGGCTACCAGGCATTCTCCAGCAACCCGAGGAGCGCCCCCGCTTCAAGTGGGCGCGGGTTGGGGTAGGGCTCGGCCGCGATGCGTTCCGCGATCGTGCGCAGACTGGCGCGTGGTACTCCCAGCGCGCGGAGCGTCGTCGGGCCGTCGTGGCCGCGGGCCAGGTCGGCCACCGCTGCCACCGGGTCTCCTCCGGTGATGCGGCGGAGGCGGGCGGCGGCCTTCGGTGCGGAGGGGAGGTTGAAGGCCAGGACGTGCGCCAGGAGCAGGGCGTGGAGTTCCGCGTGCGGCAGGTCGAACGTGCCGCCGAGGGCGTGCGCGAGCTGGTGGTGCAGACCCATGCGGATCCCGGCCAGGCACAGGCCCGCGAGCCAGGCGGACTCCTGGAGCCGTGCGCGTCCGGGTAGTGCCCTCGGGTCGGCCAGCACCGCCGGAAGCGCTGTGAGGATGCCCTCGGCCGCCTCGGTGGCCAGGGCGTCGGTGGCGGCGGTGGCGTCCGGTGCCCACAGCGCCTCGATCGCGTGGGCCAGGGCGTTCAGGGCGCTGGTACGGGTCAGACCCGGTGGCATGGTGAGGGTCAGGTCGGGATCGTAGACGACCGTGCCCGGCGCGATGGCCGGGTCGCGGCGGGTCGTCTTCACGCTGTCGCGGGTCTCGCCCAGGACCGGCGTCACCTCGGAACCGGCGTACGTCGTCGGTACGGCGATCTGCGGCAGCCCCGTTCGCACCGACAGCGCCTTGGCCAGGCCGACGGCCGAGCCGCCGCCGAGCGCCACCACACTGTCGGCGTCCCTCTCCCGCAGGGTCCGCAGCGCCTCCTCGGTGACCGTGACCGGCGTGTGCGCGACCGGCCGGTCGAAGCACGCGGTCAGGCGGGGACCGAGGGCCGCGGCGAGTTCGTCGGCCGCGGGCCGCGCCGACCGGGTCGCGACGAGCAACACCCGCCGCGAGCCCAGCCGTTCGGTCTCCGCTGGGATCGCGTGGCGTGCCCCGGGGCCCAACAGCACCCGCGTGGGCAGGGTTTCGTGCACGGTCACGTGCCCGGTGGCGGGCTCGGTCATGGTCAGCACCTTCGGTGGGTCGGTTGACGGATGCCTCCCGCATCGGATCGGCTGCGTGCCGGATGCCGGTGCGGCTTCGAGCGGTGAGGGAGAGCGCCAGTGTGGGGCCGGCGGCGAAGCCCGAGAACTCGCAGTGCCTGGGCACCGGTCGCGCCCTCGGGCAGGGCGACGGCGTCGAATGCGGTCACGGCCGGGTGTCGCGCCGGACGGTGACGGGGAAGTCGACGTGGCGGAAGGGGCTCGGAAGCCCGTGCCGGGCCGCGAGGGCCGGGTCGTCGACCGTGGCGAACGTGCGGATCAGGCTCTCCTTCACCCCGAACACCGCGTCGGAGTCGAGGTACGGCGATCCCTCGACGAAGAGGTGTGTGGTGAGGGTGCGGATGCCGGGTGCGGAGACCTCGACGTGGATGTGGGCGGCGCGGTTGGGGTGGCGTGCGGTGGCCGTCAGCAGGTCGCCGACCGGTCCGTCCGTGGGAATGGGGTAGTGGCGGGGCACGATGGTCCGGAACCGGAAACGGCCGTCGTCGTCGGTGGTGAACAGCCCGCGCAGATTACGGTCCGGGACCTCGCCGGGCCGCTGAACGTCGTAGTAGCCGTCCGCGTCGGCCTGCCACACATCGACGCTGGCCCCCGCGACCGGGGTACCGTCGATGTCCGTGACCCGGCCGGTGACCAGGCACGGCTCGCCACCCCGCCCGGCCTCGTCGATGCTGTCACCGAGCGCGCGCGACGGCGAGTCCACCATATGGAAGGGGCCTTCCACGGTTGATTCGGTGAACTGCCCGTCCGCAGGGTTGTTGAGCGTTTCGACCAGCATCGACACACCCAGGACGTCGGAGAGCAGGATGAACTCCTGCCGTATGTCGTCGCACTTGTGGCCGGTCTCGGTCAGGAAGCGGATTCCGGCCGTCCATTCCTCGACGGTGAGCCCAACGTCCTTGACGAAGTCGTGGGCGTGCCGCACCAGGGAGGTGAGGACCTCCTTCAGACGGTCGTCGGGCGTGCGGGCGAAGCTGGCGGCGACGATCTCCGCGGAGCGTTCCGCTTCGAAGGGGCCGGAAGAAGGGCCCGTCGTCACGTCGTTGGTGTGATCGGTCATGCCGTCCGTCTTCCCGGTCGGCCGCGGCACGCGGGTGCCTGGCCGGCCTGATGGTGAGGGTCGCGGGGTGCCTGTGCGGCTGCCGCCCGCCGACGTGGTGCGCTTCAGCCGGGTCCCATCAGTGGGCCGACAGCCCGGCGAAGTCACCCCGAGGGTGGCTTCCCCGGGGTGACTTTCCACTTGCCCAGGCGCGTTGGACTCTGGGGGTTTCCCTGTCAGGTGTACAGCACCGCGGTGCCTTCGATCTCCATCAGTGCTTCGGGGAACCAGAGCCGGTTGACGCCGATGACGGCCTGCGCCGGGTAGTCGGGTCCGACCAGTCGTCGCCATACGGCCTGGATCTCGTCGTAGTGGGCCTGGAACGCCGGCAGGTCCGTGACGTACGCCGTCAGCCTGACCAGGTGCTTGGGCCGGCCCCCGGCGTCTCGCACGACGGCGAGCAGATTGCGCAGGGCTCGTTCGTACTGGGCCACGACACCGACCGCCCAGCTGCCGTCGGGATTCTGTCCGACCTGACCGGCCAGCAGCACCGTCCGCTCGGCCCGGACCGAGATGCCGTGCGAGTAGCCGAGCGGCGCGGGGATGTCGGCCGGATTGATCACCTGGTAGGAAGGCCGGGAGGCATCAACCTTGCCGGTCTTGTCGGACGTCGCCGCGACGGCGACACCGGACGTCACCGCGACACCGGTTACGGCCGCGGCCACGCCCATGACCCCGGCGAGCATCGGCCGTCGCCCGATCGGGCCGCGCTCGGACTCGGTGGAGAGGCGGTGCGCGGCAGCGTTCTGTTCACTCATGGTCCACTCCGATTCGAGTTGCGGTGCCAGGAGGCACCAGTTGATGAAGAGCACTGCGGAATGGTTGGTGGCTGTACGCGGTCGGTGCCGCGGGGATGCGAGAGCACCTGGGCGGGGCGACGCGGGCCGGTCGTCGGCCGTGTCGCACGCCGGGGCCTGTCCCGGACTCGGGCCAGGCGCATCTGCGCGCAGAACGACCCGGTGACAGCGGTCGGTTCGTTCTTCGCGACAGTCCCCTCCGGTCGTACAGTCGGCTCCCATGGGCAGGTCTTTGAACTCTCAACGACAATCTCGGTATCTCAGAGAAACCGCAACCCCCAAGGGAGTGAAGTGTTTCTGATCACATAAACACCTGACATGGGGTAACGTTGCGGCATGGCAGCACGCGAGACACGGCAGGACCCTGAGTCGTTCGACGTGTTCGCGCGAACCTGTTCCTCTCGGCCGACACTGGAACACGTGACCGGGCGCTGGGGCAGCCTGATCCTCGGCGCGCTCCAGCCAGGACCGCTGCGGTTCAACGAGTTGCGGCGCCGCGTGGACGGCATCAGCCAGAAGATCCTCGGGCAGGTCCTGCAGACACTGGAGCGCGACGGCTTCGTCGACCGGAAGCTGCTCAGCACCTTCCCGCTGCACGTCGAGTACTCGCTCACCCCACTCGGGCGGTCGGTCGCGGATCAACTGGTCACACTGTTCAGGCACATCGAGTCACAGATGCCGGCCGTCCTCATGGCCCAGCTCAGTTACGACGAGCGCACCACACGACCGTGAGCCTGCCCCACCCCCACGACCTTCGGTCCCGCCGAAGTCGCTGATCGACATCCATCCCCATCGTGATGCTCGACCCACACCGCAACGCTGGAGGTGCGACATGAGCCAGTTCGATCCACCCGTCGTCATGACCCGTGGAGCTGCGGACGGACCACTGGTGGTGCTGCTCCACGGCCGCGGTTCACGCGAAAGCGAGATCATCGGGCTCACCGAAGCCCTGCCGTCCGGGTTGTCGTACGCGGCAGTGCGTGCGCCGATCGCCGAACAGAACGGGTTCGCCTGGTTCGCCAACCGCGGTATCGGCCGTCCGGTTCCGGAGTCGTTGCGCGCGACCATCGACTGGTTCCGGAACTGGCTCGACCGAGCGGCGCCGCACGACCGTCCGGTGATCCTCGTCGGCTTCAGTGGCGGAGCCGCTTTCGCGGGAGGCTTGCTGTTGGACGACCCGGCCCGGTTCGCCGGCGCGGCGATTCTGTACGGCACGCTGCCCTTCGACGCGGGACTCCCGACGGACACGGCGCGGCTGGCCGGCGTCCCCGTCTTCGTCGCGCAGGGCGTGTACGACCACGTCATTCCACGCGAGCTGTTGGACAGGACCTGGCACTACCTGACCGTCCAGTCGGAAGCGCCGACCATGGCCAGACGCGATCCGGTGGGACACGGTATCGCCACCGAAGCGCTGGCCGCCCTCGGAGACTGGCTGCAAGAGACCCTGCCGCTGCGGGACGCCGACCGTGCCGGTCCGGTCAGATCATCGGAGTGACCTGTTCGTTGATGCCGAGCAGTGTCTTGCCCAGCACCTCGTACCCCACGGACGCGTTGAGTCCCGCGTGCCGGGCGCCGGTGTTGGCATCACGCCAGTACTGCTGGAGCAGATTGGACTCCTCGAACGTGGCGGAGCCGTGCACGTTGATGAGAATGTGGAGAGCCTCCAGCACCTGCTGTGCGATGTAGCCGTACTGGGCCCGGTATTCGGCGCGGGTGGCGAAGTCGACCTCCGTGCCCTGTGCGTTCGCCGCGTCGACCTCGTCGGCGATGGCATAGGCGTGCAGACGCGAGGTCTTGAGCTTCAACGCGGCTTCCGCGACCTGTATCTGATTGCCCACCGAGTCGCTCTGCCGCGCGAAGAACGTGTGGTGCATCCCCTTGGACGGTGCCTTGCCCACCACGAGATCGAGTGCGGCACGCCCGATACCGAGCAACGGCCCGAGCAGCGGAAGGCCGGCCAGTGGCCCGACCGGCAGCCGATACATCGCCTCCTGAGTGGGAATCGGCCATGTACCCAGGGTCATCCGTCCCATGGAGACGATCCTGTGGTCGGGTACGAACACATCGTCGGCGATCCAGGTGTCGCTGCCGGTTCCGCGCATTCCGACGGTTCGCCACGTCTGCTCAAGCTTCATCTCCGACGCCGGAAGCAGGCACAGCACCGCGTCGACCGCGCCTTCTTCATCGGTCACGAGGGCACCGGCCGAGGCCCAGGTGGCGTGGTTGGCACCCGAGGAGTAGGGCCAGCGCCCGCTCACGCGATAGCCGCCTTCGACCCGTCGGGCCGGGGCGGGGGCGCTGCCTCCAGCGACCCGGGCATCGGCGTCCGCGCCGAACAGGTCGTGCTGCGCCTGCTCGGACGCCAGTCCGGCCATCCAGCTCGCGACGGAGGCGACGCCCACCAGCCAGGCCACGGAGCCGTCGCCCTGACCGAGCGTCTCGGTGACTTCGAGGACCGTTCGCAGATCCGCCTCGTGACCACCGGAGCGCCTGGGCACGAGCATCCGGAACAGGCCGGCCTCCACCAGGGCGGTGTTCACCTCGTCGACCAGTCGGCGATCCACCTCGGATCCCGCCGTGTGCTCACGCAGCAAGGGCTTCAGTTCCTCTGCCTTCGCGACGAGTTGTCCGTCCGTCCGGCCGAACAGATCGGCACGCGTTCCACAACGAGCAGAACAGCTCGGGGAACGAACCACCCGCTCACATCTCTTCAACGGAGTTGATCGCCGCAGAGTTCACATCACAACGCCGATGCGCCATGACCGCATTGTTCAGCCGCCCGGAGTGAGCGGAGTGCCTTCTCCGTTCGCGAGCCTGCCTCGGCGGCATAGATGTTCATGTACACATCCGGGTCGTCCGGGAAGGTGACGCTCTCGCACTGGAAGGTCAGTTCACCTACTGCGGGGTGCCGAATGCGTTTGACGAGGTGTCCCGGGTCGAGCACGTCGTGATGTGACCACCAGTGTCGAAAGTCGGCGTCGCGGGCGGAAAGCTCGGCCACCAGTTGCCCGAGAAGTGGATCTCCCCTGTGCCGCCCGCTGTGGCGTCGAAGTGCCGCGACGGTGTCGGCCGCCATCTCGCGCCATTCCACGATGCGTTCGCGTGCGAGCGGATCGAGGAATAGGAAGCGGGCGAAGTTGCGCTCGGACGGTGGAATTCGCTCGAAGTCCGTCAACACCGTTCGCGCCAGGGCATTGCACGCAAGCACGTCCAGCCGTCTGCCCACGACCACGACCGGAACGTGGTCCAGGGTGTGCACAAGCGTCATCAACCCCGCCCTGAGGGGCTGTTGTCCGGCCGGGGGCGGCGCGTCATCGATGGTCGGCGCTCGACTCGCCAACTCGAACAGATGAGTACGTTCCGTGGTGTTCAGCCGCAGCGCGGAGGCCACGGCGCCCAGCACCGCTTCCGAAACGTTCAGGTCGCGGCCCTGCTCAAGGCGTCCGTAGTAGTCGGCGCTCACCCCGGCGAGGTGTGCCACCTCTTCCCGTCGTAGACCCGGCACCCGCCGAGGCCCCCCGTGCGGCTTGAAGCCGGCCTCCTCCGGAGTGAGGCGGGCGCGGCGCGATCGGAGGAATTCCCCCAGGGCCACGTTGTGTTGCATGCCCGCATTCTAGAACAGCCCCTCGGGACCTCCGCGTTCGAACCTGGGACTGGCAGACCCAGGTTCGTTCAACCGACTTCGAGCGGGGTACCGCTCATGGCTTCGGAGATCGCGGAGTGAGTGGTTGAGTGGGATCACGTCAGCGGTTTTCGCGACGCCGGCCCGGCGGCTTCGATCCGCACATCCCGGCACATGCCGCCCCGTATTCATCCCACCTGGAGGAAATAACGCCATGACTGTGTCCCACACCGAGAATTCCGTCGTCGAGCGTGGCCTGTTCATCGGCGGTACGTGGAGAAACGCTTCGGACGGCGGCCATGTCACGGTCCACAGTCCCGTGGACGGCAGGGTGGTCGGACGGGCCGCCACGGCCACTCCTGGCGATGTGGCGGACGCCGTCGCCGCTGCCCGGGGCGCCTTCGATCGAGGACCGTGGCCCCTCCTCTCGCACGCCGAACGCGGGGAGTACCTGCTCAGGCTGGCCGCGGAACTGGACCGTGACGTCGAGACGGCCGCGCACACCGTCCTCGGCGAGACCGGGCTGTCCATACACATGGCCCGCAACAACGCGGAGGCGCTCTCCGAGTTGCTGAGGCATTACGTCGACACCACCCCGTCCTCGGCCCTGGTCGAGGAGCGCGAGGGCACCTCGGGTGTGCGAGCCCTGGTGGAGAAGGTGCCCGTGGGTGTGGTGGCCGCGATCGTGCCGTGGAACGCGCCGTTGCGACTGGCGGCCTTCAAGGTCGCTCCGGCCCTGCTGGCGGGTTGCACCCTCGTCCTCAAGCCGTCGCCCGAGACCCCGTTGAGCATCCACTTCCTGGCCGACGCCGCCGTCCGCGCCGGCATCCCGGACGGAGTCATCAACATCGTCGCGGCCGACGTCGAGGCGTCCCGGGCCCTCGTCGAGCACCCCGACGTGGACAAGATCTCCTTCACCGGCAGTACGGCCGTCGGCAGGAGCATCGCCGCATCGGCGGCCGGGACCTTCAAGCGCGTCACTCTGGAACTCGGTGGCAAGTCCGCGGTCGTGGTCCTGGACGACGCCCCGCTGGACCGCGTCGTCCAGGACATCGCGTCGTTCCTGCCGCTGAACAACGGCGCCATCTGCGCCATGCCCAGCCGTCTCCTCGTCAGCGAACGGCGCAAGGACGAGGTCGTCTCCGCTCTCGTCGAGGCGCTGGAGAAGACGGTCGTCGGTGACCCCGCGGACCCGGACACCCAGCTCGGCCCGATGATCAACCGGCGTCACTACGAGCGTGTCCTGGGCTACATCGACGCCGCACGTGCCGAGGGAGGCCATGTCGTCACCGTCGGCTCGCACCCCGAAGGGGATACGTACGGCGCCTACGTCCGCCCGACGGTCATCACCGACGTCTCCGCCGACTCGGCCGTCGCCCAGGAGGAGATCTTCGCCCCCGTGCTGACCGTGCTGGTCTACCGCGACGAGGACCACGCCGTGGACATCGCGAACCGTTCCGTCTTCGGGCTGTCCGGAGCCGTCTACGGAACGGACCCCGAACGTGCCCTGTCGGTGGCCCGCCGCATCCGCACGGGAACGGTGAACATCAACCACCCGCTGCGATTCGACCCGGCCGTGCCCTGCGGCGGCTTCAAGGCATCCGGGTACGGACGCGAACTGGGCCCGGAAGGACTCCACGCGTACCTGGAGACCCGGTCCGTCTTCCTGTGATGTCAGGCCGGCTCGATGTTCGGTTCACGGTCCGCGGCAGGAACCGCGATCTCGAACCAAGTGGTCTTTCCCCGGCCCGCAGGTGAGCTGCCCCAGGTGAGCGCGAGCGCGTCGACGATCAGGAGGCCGCGCCCCGATTCGGCCTCCTGGTTGCTCGTCTCGTCCTCAAGGAGGGCCGTCGGCACCGGAGGATAGGAATCGCTGTCGCGCACCTCGACACGAATCCTGTCCGCATACATGCGCAACCGCAGATCCACTTCGCTGTGAGCGTGGATGAGGGCGTTCGTGACGACCTCCGTCACCAGCAGCTCCAGGTCGTCCAGCAGCGGCAGACGTTGCCATCCGTGCAGTACGTCGCGCAGGAAGCAACGCACTTGCGACACCCCACGGAGGTCGTGGCGTGCGATGGACGTCCGGGCCAGACGTGGGCGATCGTCCGGCCGGACGCCCTCGTACCGGACCAGAAGAAGTGCGGCGTCGTCGTCGATCACCGCACGTCGGCGACGGCCGACAAGTTGGTCGGCCAGCACCTCCAGGTCCTGGCGGCGATTGTCGGCCAGCCTGCGGGCCAGCTGGGAGACGGCGGCATCGATACCCAACTGGCGTGAATCCAGGAGGCCGTTGGTGAACAGGGCGGCCACGGAGCCCGCGTCCAACTGGAACTCGGAGTGCTGGTAGGCGGAATCCCTTTCGACACCCAACGGCGGCCCGATCAACAGCTCAGGCTCGATGATCCGCCCTCGGACATCGCTGATCACCGGTCCGGGATGGCCGGCCGACGCGGCGCTGACGAGCCCGGTCGCCGGGTCCAGCCATACGCAGCAGCACGTGGCGTACAGATCCGTGTCCAACCCGGCGAGCAGCCTGTTGCTCCGCTCCAGGACACGGGCCGGAGCATGTCCCTCGGCGGCGTAGGCACGCACTCCGCTGCGCAACTGGCCCATCACCGACACGGCCTCCAGGCTGTGCCCTTCCACGTCGCCGATGACGAGGCCCACTCCTCCGTTGGGCAGAGTGAGCATGTCGTACCAGTCGCCCCCTACCGCCGCGCCCTCTGCCGCCGGGAAGTAGCGTGCGGTGGCGGCCACTTCGGGAAGGTGCGGAAAGCTCCGCGGCAGCAGGCTGCGTTGGACGGTCTGTGTGAGCGCGTGCTCATGCTCGTAGGACCGTGCCCGTTTCAAGGACTGCCCCACCTGTTCCAGCATGACCATGAGTACGGCGATCTCCTCGGCGGACAGGGGATGGCCGGGCTCGGTGAACTCCAGGACACAACAGCCCACGGCACGACCGTTGGAGATCAGGGGAAAGTAGGCCCGTGCCTGGCGCTCGAGATCGATGCCGAGACCAGGGTACGCACGCCAGATGTCACCGGCCGTCGCGAAGATCTTGACCTCGACACCGGTGATGGCGTCGGTCTCGGGGCTGCGGTGGGACAGGGGTGTCCCCTCGATGCGATGGAGCACCTCACGTGACAGGCTCACGGCTCCCACCACGTGGAGGCGTTCTCCCTCCACGAGGCACAGAGCCGCGGCCTCGCCACCGAAGGGCCGGACGATCTGGCTCTGGGTGACGGCGAGGATGCCTTTGGTGTCCACCGCGGCGGTGAGTTCCGTGGCGAGTCGTTGGAGCTGGTAGAGGAACGGACTTCCCGGCGTAGACGTCGAGGCCGTCGCCTCCCGGTGCTGCTGGACGGCGCCCCGGGCGCCCGCGGTCGGCGAACCGGGCCGACTGGAGACGAACAGGGGAATCGAAGGCCCTTCGATGGGCACTCCCTGCCGGGCCAGGCCCTCCAGTTCGTCCGCCAGCGCGTCCGCGGTCGCTTGCAGGAACGTCAGCTCATCAGCGGTGATCTCTCGTGGGGGTGCGCAGCGCATGCTGATGACCCCGAACCGGTTCTGCGGTGTCCGTATCGGTGCGACCGCTATCACCATGGGAAAGGGTGTGGTGACCAGAAGCGCCGGCGACTGGTGCGACAGATTCCGAAGATCTCGTTCGTCGAAGACCACCATTCGTCCGGTCAGGAACGCCTCGGCAACGGGCCAGGCGCGATTCTCCACCTTGACTTCGGGAGTGATGGCGAAGCTCAGGGGTGCGTTGACCGTCATCGCGGCGACCAGGAGCTGGGCGTCCGCCGTCAGCAGGTAGGCCGTGCAGGTACTCGTGTGCATACGGTCATGTACGCGGCGCAGCGCGGAGGCGATGGCGTCGTCACGACGCACCACAAGCCCGTCGAGCCCGGTGCTGAGCGGCGTGGAATGCTTGGATTCCATGAGGTCCACCCGGTGAGTCGCGTACGGCGGGATCGAGTCGACATCCGGTTCTCACGGCTGCTGACGAGGGATTGATCGCTGTCCATTTTATGGGCAGATCGGCGATCGCGAAGGGGTGGGATGCACCGTATGTCCCGGCTCCGAGCGAGCGGAGCCGGGACATCATGGTGGCGCCTGAGGTCTTCCGTGTGTGGCGGAAGGGGTCAGTCCCTCAGGGCCATGGCGAGCGGACGCAGCGGGGCGCCGGTGGCACCGCGCAGCCTGATCGGGGCGGCCACCAGACAGAACTCATGGACGCCGGCGTCCGCCAGTTCTTCCAGGTTGACCAGTTCGATCATGGGCACACCCGATTCGGCAAGGAAGTGGCAGTGGCCGGGCAACCAGTTGTCCTCGTGCTCGGAGGGACCCACCTCGACGCACTCCTGGTCCGCCGCAACGGCGATGATGCCCTGGCCGGTCAGCCAGCGGGCCGCGTCCAGTCCGAGGCCGGGGGGCGAGCCGAGGACCTTGGAGCCGTCCGGCCAGAAGGCCATCCGGCCCGTGCGGATCAGGGCGACGTCACCGGGCCGGAGGGACAGATCGTGTTGCTTCAGCGCCTGCCGGCAGTCCTCGACCGTGATCGAGTAGGAGTCCGGCAGGCACTGCACCTCCTTGAGTGCGGCGATGTCCAGCATCACGCCGCGGGCCACGATCGGGGGGATCTGTTCGGCACCGCCGCGGTCCCAGTGCCGGCTGCCCAGGTGCTCGTCGGCGGTGAACCCGTTGTAGATCTTCCCGTCGATCCCGAAGTGGTTCAGGGCGTCGATGTGGGTGCCGGTGTGGGTGTACATGAAGACGACGTCGCCGGAGTAACAGACCCGCTGGTTGATCTCGTTCCCCACACCGTTGAGGTTGTCCACGGGCGTGCCCGCGGGCGTGTGGCTCATGAAGATCTGGTAGGCGGGGTCACCGGCGGCCTGAAAACTCGGCATGCCGACGAAGTAGTCGATGCTGAGGTCGTAGACGCGGGAGGCGTCGGCCCTGGCGAGGATGGCTGCCTGGGAAGCCGGCGTCATGAGGTTGAGCGCGCCGAGCTGGTCGTCCGGACCGTAGGGGCTCGTCGCGACCTTGATCCCTGCCTTCGGGGCCATCAGGCGTCCGTCCTCTCGACGTCGACCACTGCGCGGGCGGCGACCATGGGCTTGAGCTTCTCGACCACCTCGACGTGGAAGGGGTGGTCGGAGTACTCCTGGAGCCCCTTCCAGTCGTCGAAGTCGGAGATGAGCATGCCGTCCCACGGCTCACCGTTGTCCCCGGGGTCGCCCTTGTGCTTGCCGATCTCCCAGCTGCGCAGCGACGGGATGCGAGTCGACAGCTGGGTGAGCAGATCGATGACCTCGTCCGGATCGCTTTCGGCGGTCACCTTCCACAGGAATACGTGGCGAATCATGCTCTCTCCTTTTCGGGAAACGGCTACCCGGCCATGGAATGCGGATAGCGAGAGAAGGGGATGGGGCCGGATTTCGTCGGCCGGCCCCGTCCCCGGCTTTACGTGTGTCAGGCCTGCGTGGGAGTGAAGTCCACGTGCTTGGTCTCCGGCCCGAGCTTGGCCCCCAGGGCAGTCAGTACGCCACCGAGCACGATCAGGACGAGCGGTGTGTAGACGTACGGCATCACGTTCGACAGCCACAGCATGTAGAAGCTGTAGAACGACGGAATGACCAGGGAGAAACTGTATGCCACACCGTATCCGGAGGCCCTGATACGGGTGGGAAAGGCTTCCAGCAGGTAAACGGTCGCCACGCCGTACGGCGCGATCGCCACGACCAGACAGATGGTGTAGACGACCATGGCGAGGGTGAAACTGCCGCCGCTTCGCAGAATGTGAACCGTCTCGTAGAAGGCGATGGCGGAAACTATCGCGGTGCCGAGGCCCGAGAGGAACAGTACCTTCCGCCTGCCGTGCTTCTGCCCGAGCCGGCCGTAGGCCAGATAACCGAGGAACAGGGCGACGTTGGCGAGGAGCAGGGCGGTGGTCACGGAGTCGGACCCCTGCTTCAGATAGACGATCAGCAGCCCTGACATGGGTGAGATGATGGACTGGACCGCGAACCACAGCCCGCTCATCAGGAGCATGACCTGGAGGAGCCGACGACCGTTCTCTCCCTGGAAGAGCTGGCGCAGCGGCGGCTTCTCCGACGGAGCGGCCTTCTTGGATTCCTCTTCCCACACCTGGGATTCTTCGATGGACCGGTGGAAGTACCAGAAGAAGACGACACCGAGCAGGCCGCCGACGACGAAGGGGATTCTCCATCCCCACTGGACGTAGTCCGAATGCAGACCCTGCGTCGGCAGGAGCCGGAGAAGCGGCAGAGTGACCAGCGAGATGGCGATGTAGCCGATCGGGTAGGCGGAGGCGATCAGCGCTCCGACGAAGCCCCGCTTCTCCTTGGGGCAGGACTCCAGTGCCAGCGGGTTGGCACTGGTGTACTCGCCGCCCATGAACACGCCGCCGACCAGCCGGAGGAACATCAGGGTGCCGAGCCCGCCGTATCCCCATGCCTGATATCCGGGGAGGGCTGCCATCAGGA
Source organism: Streptomyces sp. NPDC026672 (assembly GCF_040638185.1). Taxonomy (NCBI): domain Bacteria; kingdom Bacillati; phylum Actinomycetota; class Actinomycetes; order Kitasatosporales; family Streptomycetaceae; genus Streptomyces; species Streptomyces sp. NPDC026672. Next base: position 33,307 of record NZ_JBEZXS010000028.1, on the reverse strand, counting down.
AGGTCGCCACCGTGAAGCCGGCGACGGCGATGAGAGTGGATTTCCTGCGGCCGATCTTGTCGCTGAGGCTGCCGAAGATGGCCGAGCCGATGGGCCTGCCGATCAGCGTGAACGCGAAGGTCAGGTAGAAGAGCGTCGTCTCGAGCGAACCTGAGATCGATTCCGGCTGGAAGTACTGGATGGCGGGCGCGAGGGCCACCACGGGGAGGTAGATGTCGTAGTAGTCGACGGCGAACCCGAGGAACGCGGCCCTCGTCGCCTTCTTCGACCGGGTTGGCATTTCTTCTGCGGTAGCCACGGTTGTCGATGGTCTGAGAGGTGCTACGTCCGGTGAATTCTCCATGGGGAGAGCTCCTGTCTGGATACCCAGCCTAACGGGGGACGGTGGTGCGATGCCGGTCCGTGCGGGGCTGCCGCGGCCGGCGATCGCCGAGCTGAGTGCTGCGCCCTCCTTCCTGCTACTTCGGGGCGGTGTTCCTCGTCGAGGAGATGAGTTCGCGAGCGTGATCGAGGTCCTCGGGGCGTCCGGAGGTCAGGGCCGCGACGACCCGCTCGCCGAGCAGGTACCAGACGGTGAAGTTTCCGCTGCGGAGGGATCCGGTGATGCGTTCTCCGTCCCAGTCCACCGCCGGGCCGACGTATTCGAACCGGGCCCAGTCGGCGAGATCGGTCCAGAAGTACGGGACTTCCACATGTGGTGTGGCCAGCCCGAGCATGTTGCGTGCCGCTGTCACACCCTGTGCCTCCGCGTGCCGTTCGTGCTCGACGCGAATGCGACGCTGGTGCACGAGGCTGTAGTACTCGCAGACGTCGCCCGCCGCGTAGACGTCCTCGGCGCTGGTGCGCAGGGCCTCGTCGCAGGCGATGCCTCCCGTGACGCCGATGTCGAGACCGGCGGCGGCGCCCAGCTTGGCGTCCGGCATGGCGCCGATGCCCACCACGACGAGGTCGGCCGGCAGTTGCTCGCCCGTGTCGGTGCGCACTCCGTCGACCCTGCCTTCGCCGGTGAACTCCACCACCTGACGGCCGCACACGAGTGTGATCCCGCGTTCGCGCAGCATGTCGGAGACGTGGTCGGCGACGGTGGGGCCGAAGGCGGTCTCCAGTGGGGCGCGCTCGGGCATCACCATGGTGCAGTGCACCCCGATCGCCGTCAGCGACGCCGCGGCCTCCACCGCGATGAACGATCCGCCGACGAGCACGGCACGTCGCGCGTTCCGCGCCTCGGTCCGCAGCTTGTGCGCGTTGCCCGGTGCGCGCAGGTAGTGGATGCCTTCCAGCGAGGCCCCCGCGACGGAGAGCCTGCGCACTCCGGCTCCTGTCGCCACGAGAGCCTTCCGGTAGTGAAGCGCCCTCTTGTTCACCAGGGTCGCGGTGTGGGCGTCGGTGTCGAGGGCGGCGACCGCGGAGCGGGTGAGCAGCTGGATCTCGTTGGCCGCCCACCAGTCGGGCGGTTGCACCGCGGGATCGTGGGCCTCGGCCTTGGGGCCGAGGAGTTCCTTGGTGACCGCGGGCCGGCGGTAGGGCGGATCGAGTTCGCGGGTGACGAGTGCGATGGATCCGTCGAACCCGCTGTTGCGCAGCTCGCCCGCCGCGGCGGCCGATGCGACGCCACCGCCGATCAGCAGCATGTCGACGTCCAGGTCCTGTACCGGCATTACGCTGCCTCTTCCACGTAGGGCTCGTAGTCGCTCTTGCGGGCGCCACAGATGGGGCAGATGTAGTCGTCGGGGAGGTCCTCGAAGGCCGTGCCCGGGGCGATGCCGGCCAGGGGGTCGCCTTCGGCGGGGTCGTAGATGTCCCCGCACGACATGCAGATCCACTTCTGGGCTGTTGCTGCGGTCATGGTGTGCTGCTCTTTCTCAATGCGCGTGTTGGTCGTCGGAGTTGGCCCAGCGCGTGCGGCTGGGGTCCAGCAGTGGTGCGAGGTCCCGGTGCCGGGACCAGGCCAGCGATTCCAGTTCGAGGGCGTCCAGTTCCACCGTCTGGCGGGTGCGGAGGTCTTCGATGAGCAGCCGGGGGCGTGCGGATCCCGCGTCTCGGACGGTGACCGCGACGACCGCGAACTCGTTGCGGACGATCATCCGGTCGGGGTCGGGGCGCAGGGCGGCGATGATGCTTTCCAGCCGCAGTTCCTCGGCGCTCTCGTCGGGGCCGGGGGCTTCGTGGCTCGACATGCGGTTCCCCTCAGAGGAGCAGGCTGAGGTTTCCGAAGTGGCCGTCGATGTCGATGAGTTCGACCTTCTTCCGACGGATCCGGAACCCTGCGTCTTCACGGTGGAGCACGTACTTGTAGCGCCCGACGTGCTGGTGGCGGCTGCCCCTGCGGAACTCGGCGACGAGGAAGCGTGCTTCGACGTCCAGTTCCTGCGCGCCCTCGCCCGGGGACCGTACGTCCGTGACCCGGACGTTGGTGATCAGGTGGGCGGTGCGTGAGCGCGGCTCCTGCGCGTAGGCGAGACCGCTGTCGAAGCGCCACACGCGCTCGGAGAGGGCGGCGATGTCGTCGTGGACGATCGACACCTCGCGGGTGGGGTCGATGTCGTCGGCGACGGCCGGTATCCAGTACAGGGCGTCCTCGGTGAACAGCTTCAGCCAGGCCGGGAAGTCCTCCGAGTCGAGCAGCGCCGCCTCGGTGTACAGGAACTGTTCCACCGCATGCTGCAGGGACGTTTCAGCCGTTGTCAACGTCGGCCTCCATCAGCTCGATCCAGCGGCGCAGGTAGGCCCTCTGGGGCACTTCGTCGGAGGACCGGCCGATGCGGATGCCGGTGGACTCGTCGACTTCCTCGCGGTCCAGGCCCCTGCTCATGAGGGTGAAGTCGGCCGCGCTGGCGGAGCCCTCGACGCCGGCGGTCACCCGGTCGAAGGCGACCTCGATGTCGTCGGTGGATCCGAAGCCGGCGGGGCCGTAGAAGATCTCATGGTCGCGCAGGATGCGGCTGCGGGTCTGTTCGTCGGCGCCCTTGGGGAAGATCGGGTAGAGGTAGACCCAGGTCTCGTCCGCGGAGCGGGGGACGATCAGCCTCAGGTGTGCCCCGACGAAGGCGAGGCTGGGGAACACGTTGAGGTTGAAGGGGATCAGCTCGCCGATGGCGATCGCGTGGGCGTTGGCGGTGTCGCCGTCGATGCTGCCGAACTCGTGCACCGCGTGTCCGCCGCCGAGGTCGATGCCCCGCCACTGAGGGTTGGCGCGGACGTTCTTGACCCAGGGGCTGCTCTGGCCGCTGCGTTCCTTGAGGATGTCGAGCCAGCTCTTGTGGGTGAAGGAGAAGTGGTAGGGGTCGATGGTGTTCTCGACCTGGAGCTTCCAGTTGCCCTTGTAGACGAGCTTGTGGGCGTGGGAGGCGAGTTCCGGCCCGCCGTCCCCGATGTCGGCGATGAAATCGAGGTAGCGGCGGGCGTTGCCGAGGTAGTCGGCCAGCGGCTCGATGCCGGCGTGGAGACTGGCGAAGACGAAGCCGCGGTAGGTCTCGACGCGCGGCACGTGCACGAGGCCCATGGCCGCCTTGTCGAAGTCCTCGCCGTAGCCGTCGTCGAAGGGGACCCCGGTGAGCTGTCCCGTGGAGTCGTAGGTCCATCCGTGGTAGGCGCAGCGGAAGTAGTTGGCGTTGCCGAACTCCCGCTGGCAGACCGACGCTCCGCGGTGCCGGCAGCGGTTGAACATCACGTGGACGACGCCGTCGTCCGCCCCGCGGTTGACGATCACCGGCTGGCGTCCGAGGTGGGCGGTCTTGTAGTCACCCCCGTTCGGGATCTCGCTCTCGTGGGCCACGAAGACCCAGGTGCGGCCGTAGATCTCCGCCATCTCGCGGGCGAAGATCCCGGGGTCGCGGTAGATCCGGCCGCTGACCCGCCAGTCATCGGTGATGAGGGGTTCTTTGGCGCTGTCGACTGTCATGTGCTTGCCTCCTGTCGAAGCGTTCAGGTGAGCGCGGGGACGATGACCGAGCGGATCGCCGAGGGGTCCTTGGCCGCGAGGGTCAGGGCGTGCTCGGTCTGCTCTATGGGGAACTGGCCGGTGCACATCCGGGCGAGTGGGTACCTGCCGGATTCGATGAGCCGAAGGGTCGGGGGCACGGCACTGCTGGGCCGCCCCCGCACTCCCCTGAGGGTGAGGACCTTGCGGTTCATGGCGTCGACGATGGATTCGGCGCCACCGCCGCCTCCCTTGGCCAGTCCGGCCTGGACCACCGTCGCCCGGTCGCCCGCGACGGCGAGCGCCGTGTCCAACGCGGCCGAGGAGTCGGCGGCGTTGATCACCGTGTCGGCGAGGTGTCCGCCCGTGATCTCCTCGACGACCGCGAGGACGTCCTCGGGCGGGCCGGTGAGCGTGTGGTCGGCGCCCAGGGCACGGGCCACATCCATGCGCACGTCGTCACTGGGACGCCCGACGACGATGACGGAGCCGGCCCCGGCCTCACGCGCGCCGACCACGCAGGACAGACCGTGCGGACCGGGCCCGACGATGACGACGGTCCCGCCGGGCCGCAGGCCTCCGACCTCGGAGACCCAGTCCAGGCCGTTGGACAGGGGGATGTACAGCTGCACCAGTTCGGCCGGCACGTCGCCGGAGACCTTGTGGACGATAGACTGCGGATGCAGGTAGAGGTAGTCGCTGTAGGCTCCGTACAGGCCGCTTCCGTCATGAATGGACTTGCCGCCGTATCGCGGCACGCGACACATCTGGTAGGCGCCCGCCAGGCAGGAGCGGCAGGTGCCGCAGGGCAGGTATTCCTCCACGACGATCCGGTCACCCTCGACGACGCCCCATCGCGCGCTGGCTTCGGGGCCGATCTCGACGACCGTTCCGACGAACTCGTGCCCGAGGACACACGGCAGCTCGTAGTAGGGGTTGACTCCGTGGTAGGCGGCCATGTCGGTGCCGCAGACGCCGGTGGCCTCCACCTTCAGCAGTCCGTCGTGCCTGCCGGTCCTGGGCAGGGGGAACTCCTCGATCCGGAGCTCGCCGGGGCCGTGGAGCACGGCCGCTCTGCTCGTCGCGTTCATACCGGGATCTCTCCTCCTCCGCAGCGGAGCCGCCACCATGGGCTTCTCCCATCCGCGCGAATGATTGGATACAACCTGCGGCGCGCATGGCGCCGACAGATACGGACCGCGATGCCGGCGGATCGCTGTTCGGCGACCGGGCTGAAGCGGACCCGCTCCAGGTGAAGTGATGGTTGCCCTGGAGTAGATAGAATTCTATATTCCAAAGAGTGGGTTGCCGTCGCCCGTAAAGTCAAGGGGTGGAAGCGAACAAGCAGCGGAAACGCGGAGCCGATCCCTAGGTGGGTCGACCCCTGCACCACTGCTCCAGCACAGCCACACCCGCGAGTGCCACACCGCGATCCATCGACCCAGCCCCTCCGAGGGGCGTCTCGACCACGTCGCCGGGGTACGCAAGCACTGGCCACCCACGAGAAAGTTGCATACGATCTGTCGCAGCGGCCTAGCCGGGGACGGCATCGCACTCGTCGCTTCCGCCGACGCAGTGGTCCGTCGGCAGGGGAGCTGCGTTGAGGCCAACAAGGAGGTTCGCATGACCGCCGACGACGGCGAAGTCACACGACGCCACGGGATCGGAGCCCGAACACCGCGGCGGGAGGACGCCAAGCACCTCGCCGGCAGGGGCTCGTTCATCGCGGACGTGAAACTGCCGGGGCTCAAGGAGGTCGCCTTCGTGCGGAGCCAGGTCGCGCACGGCCGGATCAGGGCGGTGCGCGTTCCCGAGGATGCCGAGCCCGGTTCGGTATGGACCGGAGAGGACATCGCCCCGCTCGCCATGCCCCTCACGGCGACATCGACACTCGAAGGCTTCAGGACGGCGCCCCTGCCCAACCTCGCGGTGGACAAGGTGCGTTACGTCGGCGAGCCCATCGCCATCGCCATCGCCGACACCCGCGCGGCGGCCGAGGACCTGGCAGCGCGCATCACCGTGGACATCGAGCCGCTGCCGGCGGTGGTCGACTTCCCCTCCGCCCTCGCGCAGGACGCGCCGCTCGTACACGACGACTGGCCCGACAACGTCTTCGTCACGACGTCGGGCGATCTCGGCGACGTGGACGCCGCGGCGCGGGCGGCGGCGGTGTCGATCACCCGCGAGTACACCATGAACCGGCAGGCCGTGGTACCGCTGGAGACCCGGGGTGTGATCGCCCACGACGACCGGACGACGGGCCGGCTCACCGTGTGGTCGTCGACCCAGACCCCGCACATGATCCGCGACATGATCGCGATTCTGCTGGGCATCGAGGCGCGGCGGGTCCGGGTCATCGCGCCGGACATGGGCGGCGGCTTCGGCGCCAAGTGCTCCGTCTACCCGGAGGAGGTCGCTCTCGCCGCGGTGGCGGTCCGGCTGGAGCACCCGATCCGCTGGGTGGAGGACCGCTGGGAAGGCATGGTGTCCTCCACGCAGGCCCGTGACCACCACTATCGGGTCACCGCGCACGCCGCCGAGGACGGCACCCTGCTCGGCGTCGAGGCCGACATCCTCGTCAACGCCGGGGCGTACTCGGTGCATCCGTGGACCGCGACGATGGACGCCACGATGTCCTCGGCCATGATTCCCGGCCCCTACCGGCTGCGGAACTACCGCTTCCGCACCCGCAGCGTCGCGAGCAACAAGACACCGCTCGGGCCCTACCGCGGGGTGGCACGGCCCGGCGCCTGCTTCGCCATCGAACGGACCCTCGACGAACTGGCACACAAGCTGGGAATGGAGCCGTACGAGATACGGATCAAGAACATGGTGCGGTCCGAGGACATGCCGTACACCTCTGTCGCCAACAAGGTCTACGACAGCGGGGACTACCCCGAGGCCGTGCGCCAGGTCGTGGAACTCATCGGCCACAAGCAGTGGAGGGAACGCCAGCAGAGCGTACCGGCGGACTCGCGCCGCAGGATCGGCATCGGTTACGGCTCCTTCACCGAGCAGACCGCGCACGGCTGTATCGAGTGGGCGGCCCGCGGACTGGCCATCACGATCGGCACCGAGGGCGCCCGGCTGGAGATGGACTCCACCGGGAGCCTCACCCTCAGCGTCGGCATCAAGAGTCACGGCCAGGGCTCGGAGACCACGCTCGCGCAAGTCGTCAGCGAGGTCTTCGACGTCGATCCGAAGCACGTCACGGTCGTGCACGGAGACACCGCGCTGACGCCCCGGGGTGACGGCACCTTCGCGTCCCGCTCCATGGTGATGGCCGGAGGAGCCACCCACGGAGCGGCGAAGATGCTCGCCGAGAAGGTCAAGCGCATCGGTGCCGCGCTACTCAAGGAGCCCGTCGCGGACCTACGGCTGGAGGACCACCGGGTGGTCGGGCCGTCAGGCTCGGTCACCTACCAGGAGCTGGCCAAGGAATTCCTGTTCACGCCCGATCACGTGCCCGGGGTGGAGGCCGGCCTCGAAGTGAGCTTCTACTACCGCCCGGAGGTGCAGACGGGTGCGTTCACCTACGCCACGCACGCCGCGGTGGTGGAGGTCGACCTGGACACCGGCGCGACGACGCTCCTCGACTACGGCATCGTCGAGGACTGCGGAACCGTGGTGAACCCGCTCATCGTGGACGGCCAGATCATCGGCGGCATCGCGCAGGGCATCGGCAGCGCGCTGCTCGAAGAGATCGTCCACGACGCCGACGGGCAACCGAAGGCCACCACCTTCCTCGACTATCTGATGCCCGGCGCGACAGAGATACCGATGATCAAGATCGGGCACATCCAAACCCCCTCCCCCAACACGGTGTTCGGCATGAAGGGCGCGGGCGAGGGCGGCGCGATCGCTCCCCCCGCGGCGATCGCCAACGCCATCACCGACGCGTTGCGCGAGTTCGGCGCGGAGGCGAACGAGACGCCCATGACACCCATGCGGGTATGGACCGCTCTTCAGCGGGCCCAGGCATCGCGCGGGGCCGAAGCGGCGGGGGCGGCCCGATGAAACCCGCCGAGTTCCAGTACCACCGGCCGTCCACCACCGCCGAGGCCGCCGGGCTGCTGAACAGCCTCGGCGACGACGTCAAGGTCATCGCCGGCGGGCAGAGCCTGCTGCCGATCATGAACATGCGGCTGGCCGAGCCCGCCCATCTCGTGGACATCACCGGCATCGCCGAACTGCGGCGGACGACCGAGAGCCGCACCGGCGCCACCTACGGTGCGACCACCACACACATGATGTTCGAGCACCGGCTGGTGCCGGATGTCACGACGGGGCTGCTGAGCCACGCGGCACGGGGCATCGGATATCCGGCGATCCGCAACCGCGGTACCGTCGGCGGCAGTCTGGCCCACAGCGACTCCTCCGCGGAGTGGCCCACCGTGATGTCGGCCGTCGGGGCCGTCGTGCACGCCCTGTCGGTCCGAGGCGTCCGGCGCATCCCCGTCACCGACCTGCTCCTGGGGTTCTTCGCCACGGCACTGGAACCCGACGAGCTGATCGTGGGCGTGGAGGTCCCGCGGATGGCGCCCACCACCCGCTGGGGCATGTACAAGATGGCCCGTAAACCGGGTGAGTTCGCCGAATCGCTCGCCGTCGCGCAGCTTGAACTCGCCGCCGGCGGACACACCGCCGACGCGCGTCTGTGGCTCGGCGCGGCCCGGGACACACCGGTGCGCCTCGCCCACACCGAGCAGTTGGTGAAGGACTTCACCCTTGGTGAGCTGTCCCCCGCCGACCTGCTCGATTCCGTCGCCACCGATATCGGCGCCGATCCGGGCGGGGCGGAGCCCCACGAGCGGCACGCCCTGCAACTACATGTGGTCACCGTGCACCGTGCGCTGCTGGCCGCGGAGGAGTCACCACACCATGAATGACGTCACCATCGAGCTGCGGGTGAACCGGCAGCGGCGAACGGTCACCGTGCCGGCCCGGACCACGCTGGCCGACCTACTGCGGGACCATCTCGGTCTCACCGGTACCCATCTGGGCTGTGAACAGGGAGTGTGCGGGGCCTGCACCGTCCTCGTCGACGAGCTGCCCATGCGCTCCTGCCTCACCCTGGCCGCGTCGTGCGCGGGGGCGGAAGTCCTGACCGTGGAGGCGCTCGACGGGCCCGACGCGGACCGTCTGCGGGCGAACTTCTCCCGCGAGGGCGCCCTGCAGTGCGGTTTCTGCACGCCGGGGATGCTGATCGCGGGCTACGACCTCGTACGTCACCGGCAGCCTCTGGAGCGCGAAGAGGTGCGCGTGGCGATGTCCGGCAACATCTGCCGCTGCACGGGCTACAACGGCATCGTCCGGGCGATCGAGAACACGATCAACGAGGGAATCGCGGCTCCGGTCTCCGCCGCTTCCCCGCCCTCGACGGGCGGGTCCTCGGACGATCAAGCATGACAGATAACAAGCCATCAAGGAGCAAGTCGTGGAGTTCACCAACGAGTTCGTCGTCCCCGCCGCACCGGATGCCGCCTGGACCCTGCTCACCGACGTACCGAGGATCGCGCCCTGTCTGCCCGGCGCCACGGTCACTCCGGCCGGTGAGGGACAGTACGACGGAAGCGTCACGGTGAAGGTCGGCCCGATCAAGGTCGGCTACACCGGCACGGCGTCGTTCACCGAACTCGACTCGGCCAACCACCGTATGGTGCTCACCGCACGCGGCCAGGAGAGCAGTGGCAAGGGGGCCGCGAGCGCGACCGTCACCGTGGACCTGGTCGGCGAGGGCTCGGACAAGACACGCGTGCTGGTCAGCACCGATCTCCAGATCAGCGGGAAGGTCGCGCAGTTCGGCCGCAGCGCGATGGCCGACGTCGGGGCCCGCCTGATCGGACAGTTCGCCTCCAACCTGGAGGCGCTGGTGACGGGCGGCCAGGAGGACACCCGGCCCGGCACACTTCGACCGGCCGATACCGGCCCGGCACCCCAGGCGGATTCGGAACTGAACGCGCTGACTCTGGCCTGGCCCGTGGCGAAGCGGGGTGTGCCGGTGGTGGCGGCCTTCCTGCTCGGGGCGCTGGTCAGTCGGCTGGTCGCCCGTCACTGAGGTCGCTCGGGTCCTGCGCCTGCAGTACGGCGTGCTGCGCCGCGCGAATGTGAATCTTCATGATCATTTCGGCGGACACGTCGTCCTTGAGGCGCAGGGCCTCGATGAGCTGCCGGTGGTGCTCGACACTGCGTTCGAGATCGCGCTCGGTGTACCGCAGGAACGTCCGTCGCACCAGCGGCAGACCGAGCACACCGGTGAGCAGACTGATCAGGCTCTCGTTGCCGGTCGCCTCCAGCACGATGGAGTGGAACTCGTTGTTGAGCACGGCCGCTTGCTGCCGCGTGGCACCGCCTTCGGCGATCGCCCGCTCGTATGCGGCCAGATTGGCCTCGAGCTTGCCCAGGGTCTCCTCGCCGATGTTCCTCGCGGCGACGGCGGCGACGTAACCCTCGACCATGGCACGCAGTCCATAGATCTCGGAGATCTGCTCACGGCTCCACTCCACGACCTGGGCACCGCGGTTGCGTTCGAAACGGACCAGGCCCTCGGAACTCAGCTTGCGCAAGGCTTCTCGCACGGGTGTGCGGCTGAGCCCCATGGACGAGGCGAGTGATTCCTCGCGCAACCAGATGCCGGGGCGGAGTTCGCCCGACGCCATGCGGTCCGTGATCTCGACGTAGGCGCGCTGGGCCGCCGAGCCGTCCCTTGGCCGGCCGTCTGTCATCAGTGCAACTCCTCATCGTGCAAGCGGTGCGCCTGCCTCGTGACACTCGTGCCCGACGAAAAGTCGCGGCGTCCTGTGCCGCCGGGTTCCTCGGGGGGCCATCGGCACAGTCTGCCGCGTCTTCGCTCGTCCCGCGGTCCGCGGTCCGCGGTCCGCGGTCCGCGGTCCGAGCAGGAACGAACCGGATCAGCTCGCCTTCGACGGCGACGGGTTCGGGAGCACCCCGGCGGCCACGAGGTAGTCGAGGGAGTTCGTCAGGCTCGCATCCAGGTGCCGGCGCAGGGCGTCCGCCGTGCCGTCCGGGTCACCGGCCTTGATCTTTCCCACCAGCTCGGCGTGTTCCCGTGCCGAGGCCACAAGGCGCTCGTGGTTGGGGAGGCTGTTCATGACGTACCGCTCGCAGGTGTGCCAGAGCATCCGGAGGTGCCGCTGCAGGACGCCCTCGCCCGCGGCCCGGAAGAAGGCGAAGTGGAACTCCCTGTGGGCATGGAGCATTTCCTCGGACACCTGCGGCACCCGCTGTTCCGCGAGACGCCGCATCTCTCCCAGCCAGTACTCCATGGCCTTGACGATGGCGTCGTCCCTGGCCTCGGCCGCGCGTCGCGCCGCGATCGGTTCGATGGCCTGGAGGATCTGGAAGGAGTCGTTGAGGTCGTCCAGGCTCAGGGCGCGCACGACCGTGCCCCGGCGGGGAAGATTGTCCACCAGCGACTCCGCCTCCAGCTGGCGGACTGCCTCCCGCAGGGGCACCCGGCTCACACCCAGCTCGTCGGCCAGGTCGTAGACGGCCACCTTCTGCCCGGGCGCCAGGATGCCCAGCACGATCCGGTTGCGGATCTCGTCCGTGACGAAGTCTGTGATCGTCCCGGGGGTCTTGACCCCGCTCGGGTCGGCCGCACGGACCGATTGCCTGGCCACGGTTTCCATCCTTCCTCCCCGTCGTCGCCTGTGCCGAACGGAAGCGGTCCCGGCGATCGACGACAACGCATAAAGCTCTTTCAGTATACAGTTTTCTTTCTGCTGAAGCGGTGACCCGCGGCACGGGAGGCAGTCGATCGGTCACGAGCGCGGTGCCACGGCTTCCGCCGGCTCCGGCCTGCGGTGTATCGCCGAGCCGGTATCGGTGAGACGCCGACCGCTGCCACCGCACTGGGCAGCGATGATCTCGGCCGCGATGGACACGGCGGTCTGCTGAGGACTGCGGGCACCGAGGTCGAGGCCGATCGGAGAACACAGCCGCGCCAGTTCGCCGGCGTTCAGGCCCGCCTCACGGAGCCGGACGAGACGGTCCGCGTGTGTCCTGCGGCTGCCCATCGCACCGATGTACCCCGCCCTCGTCCGCAGGGCGACCTCCAGCAGGGGGACGTCGAACTTCGGGTCGTGGGTGAGAACGCAGATGGCCGTGCGCTCGTCGACCCTCTCACGCACCGAGGCGAGGTAACGGTGCGGCCAGTCGACCACGACCTCATCGGCCTCGGGAAAGCGTTTCGCGGTCGCGAACACAGGCCGCGCATCGCACAGGGTGACGCGATAACCGAGGAACTTGCCGATCTCCGTCACCGCCGCGGCGAAGTCGACGGCGCCGAAGACGAGCATGCGCGGCGGGGGCGCGTAGGACTCCACCAGGACCTCCGGGCTCACCGCGCACGCGGCGTCCGCCGGGCGGAGCACACCGGTCTCCCCCCGGGACAGCATGTCCAGCGCCGAAGCGGCGGTCAGCGAGTCCAACCGCGCCTCTCCCAGTGACCCCGTGAATCCTGACGGCTGCACCATCAGCCGGGCCCGACCGGGGCGCGGTCCACCGGCAAGGGTGGTGGCCACGGCCACGGGACGCCCGGCGGTGACCTCACCCACCAACTGCTCCAGACACGGAAACCACTCGCAGTCGACCGGCCGCACGAACACTTCGAGCGCCCCACTACAGGTGAGGCCCACGGCCAGAGCGTCGTCGTCGCTGACTCCGTAGGACTGGAGCACGGGCTCGCCCGTCTCCAGGACCTGGAGTCCGAGGTCGTACACCGCAGCCTCCACGCAGCCGCCCGAGACGCTGCCGACCACTTCACCGGTCTGCGCGATCGCCATCGTCGCCCCCGCCGGGCGCGGCGCCGAGCGCCAGGTTCGCACCACGGTGGCGAGCGAGAACCGCACGCCTTCCCGGTACCAGGCGAGCGCCTGGTCCATCACGTCCAACATGCCGGAGCTCCCTGTCATGCCCGCCCCGCGTTCACGGGCCGGTCCGTACTCACCAATGCCGACGCTCAAAAAGTATACAACTTCACCCCGCTCACCCTTGCGGGCCCGACCGCCGACAGAACCGTCAACGATGACCCAAAGGGCACGAAGTACCTATTGAATAAGGCGGAAACGTGAGGGTTGACACAGGGTGAGTGTCGACTCAACCTTCAAGCGAAGGCCACCGCGGCGGCAGAATTGGATGCAATGATCTGGTGTCCGTGGAGGGAGAGTGTGAATGGACGAGGACGCGTGCGACGGGTCCGCCCGCCTCCGGCTCGGCATGCGGCTCCAGGAACTGCGGGAGAGCTGCCCTCCGGTGGAGGCCAGCAGATCCCGCGGCATGACCCGCGCGGCGGCGGTGCGCGAGGTCGCCGCTCTCACACCAGCCGCTCTCGCACACATCGAAGGGGGTGATCTCGGTATCGGCACAGGCGACCTGCGACTGCTGCTGCGCAGATACCGGGTCGAGGACGACGTACTGATCGGACAGCTCGCCCGACTGGCTCGCGAGGGCGGGGACGAGGATCGGCTGAGGCGGTACCGCCCCTTCATGCGGACGGGGCTACCGCGCGTCGTCGCTCTCGAGGCGGAAGCCAGGGAGATCCTCACCTACCACCCGACGGTGGTGTGCGAACCGGTCCAGACCGAGCGGTACACCCGGGCGTGGTTCGAGACCCAGCGCCTGGTCGAGGGCTTTTCGAGTGAGTACGGGGAGAGGAACACCGAGCTGAGACTGGAACGGAGCAAGCACATCCTCACCCGCAGGAATCCGCCCGCACTGCGCGTGGTCCTCGACGAGGCCGCGCTCCGTACGCCCGTAGGAGACGGCGACGTGATGCGCGAGCAGTTCCGCGCCCTCGTCGACCTCGCCGGCCAGGACAGGATCTCGATCCGGGTACTGACCTTCCAGCGTGGCTACCGGTCGACTCACGGCTTCACGCTGCTGCGCTTCGGCGACATACCAGCGCATGTGCACGCCGAGAGCGCTTGGGGCACGGTGTCCAGCTCGGACAAGGCCCCGGACGTGCAGCGGTTCACGCGCCGGTTCGAGTCGATGGAGAGCGCGGCGCTCAGCCGCGAAGCCACGATCAGACACCTGCGAGCTCTCGGGCAACGGCAGTAGCCCCGATCTGGTGGTTCGGACAGTGTCTGCCGGACTCCGGCCGGTCCGAAGCGGGTCTTCGGGTTGGTCCTGGACCGGGATGAGTGGATCAGGGCACCGTACGGGCGGGCCCCGCGGATCGACTTCAGGGCGCCGTGGGCGCGGTGGGAAGTCCGGAGGGGGCGTGAATAGGTGACGTTGTGTCGGGTGCACAGGCACCGTGGCGCCTCATGGCCGATCCGGGTCGCGCGGGCCTGGGCACGGCGCGGGTGGACGGCGCATTCGCTGAGGGAGCAGCCTGCCTCAGCCGGCGTTGGGGAGAGCGGAGCGTATGGGGTGGCAGTAGTCGGGATGGGTGGGGTCCACTGCCGTGGCGATGATGTCGTTGAGGCGGGTGCGTACTTCCGTCAGGTCGTTGATCTGACGGTCGATGCGGTCCCGCTCGGCGACGAGGTGCTCGGCGAAGCCGGAGGAGACGTCGCCCTCGTGCATGCACCTCGGCAGGACCTCGCGAACAAGTCTGCTCGGCAGGCCGGCGGCGTACAGCTTCTGGATCATCCTGACCCGCTCGACCGCACCGTCCGGGTACTGCCGCTGCCCGCCGCTGGTGCGCGTGGAGGCGAGCAGTCGCTGCTCCTCGTAGTACCGCAGCGCGCGAACGCTCACTCCCGCGGCCTCGGCGACCTCTCCTATGCGCATCCCGCCTCCAGGGGTGGCGTGCCCAGCCAGACTTGCATCTGACGTTAGCGTGAGGTTTTAGCGTAGCTGTCGCCGGTGCTCTTCCACGCACCTGATGACGTTTTCCTACGCGAAGGGCCTCCCCCATGAAGATTGCCAACTCCGTCGCGCTCGTCACCGGCGCGGGCCGTGGCCTCGGCCGCCACTTCGCCCTCCAACTGCTGGAGCGGGGAGCGGCCAAGGTGTACGCGACCGCCCGTGATCCCCGTAGTGTCGACCTGCCCGGAGCGGAGGTGCTGCGTCTCGACATCACCGACCCGGCGTCCGTGGCCGCCGCGGCGGACGCGGCCTCGGATGTGACGCTGCTGGTCAACAACGCGGGCATCATGACCTTCAGCCGACTGGTGGACGGGGATCTGGAGCAGATCGAACTGGAGATGAACACCCACTACTACGGTCCGTTGCACATGGTCCGGGCCTTTGCCCCCATCCTCAAGGCGGGTGGCGGCGGGGCGATCGTGAACGTCCTCTCGGCGGCGTCCTGGGTTCCCAGCGATCAGTGGGGTGCCTACCACGCCGCCAAGGCCGCCGCATGGAATCTGACCAACAGCGTCCGTCTCGAACTCTCCGGGCAGAACACTCTGGTCACCGGCGTCTATCTGGGGCCGACCGACACCGACATGGCCGAAGGGCTGCCGATCGAGAAGAACGACCCCGCCGACGTCGTGAGGGCCGCGCTCGACGGGGTCGAGACAAACAGCTCCGAAGTGATCGCCGACGCGCTCTCGGTACGGGCCAAGGCCAATCTGGCCCTCGATCCCGGCACGATCTACGCATCGACCGGTTCCGCCGCCTGACCCTGCGGCCCGGGTGGCGCCTGTACATCCCGGCGCCACCCACCCACAACGGCTCGGTGGCCGGACAGCGGGCGAGGCGGCGCCGACGACCGTGCGCCTGGAGGACGATGTCCGCGAGGCGTTCGATCTCGTCGGGATCGTCGAGGGTGGGATTGAAGATGAGCTCATCGGCGCCCAGGGCTTCGAATGCCTTGAGTGTCGTCCTGACCGCCTGGGCGCCGCCGCTGACGGCGGAGGCCAGGAACTCGGCGGCCTCGGCTCCCGCGGTGCCGGCGTAGTCGCGCACATTGCCTCGGCCGGCCTCCACGTCCGCGAGGGCGAAATAGGGGATGGCAACCAGGCGGGGTTCCCCCTCGCGGCCGGCCTTCTCCCAGGCCGCGCGCGCCCCGTCGAAGGACGCGCCGGCCATGGCCGGCGGCAGCGAACCCCCGATGTAGCCGTCGCCGGAACGGGCGACGCGCGCATAGGTCGCCGGGACCAGGCCACCGAACAGCAGCGGCACCTCACAGGTGTTCCGCGGCACCAGAGGATTGTCACCGCCGGGCAGAACGTCACCACGCCAGACACTCCTGTACGTCAGGATGTCGTCGTCGAGCCGCTTGCCGAGCCCGCGCGCGCCGAACCCCTCGGCCAGGAAGTCGTCGGGCCGGCCTCCGAGGCCGACTCCCAGGGTGAGGCGTCCGCCGGAGACCTCGTCGATGCCCGCAACCTCCTTGGCCAGCAGCGCGGCCGGCCATACGGGGCCCAGCAGCACCGTGCTGAGAAGCCCGATCCGCTCGGTGGCACCCGCGGCGGCGGCCAGGGCGACCGTGTCCATCACCCCGGGAAAAGCGAGCAGGGCGAGCGCAACCGCTGATGGCGTACCGGGCTGGGCATGGTGGATCACGAGGAGTAGGCCGTCGGCACCGGCAACGGTCAGTTGCTCGCGGCGCAGGTGGAGCCCACCAACCCGTGGGTGACAGTTCCTGCTGTGCGCGCGCTTCGGCGGTGATGTGGCGCGGCCCCGTTTGAGGGGTCCTGTCACTACCTGGAACACCAGGGCTCTGCCAGGTCGCTCGGCGACGGCGCACGATCGTGCGCAGATCCGATGTGCAGGGCATTGGACAGTTCCCTCAGCAAGGAGTACGCCGTGACGCAGCGCGCGTGGTTCATCACCGGTGTCAACAGTGGCTTCGGCCGACGCATGACCGAGCAGTTGCTCGAGCGTGGCGACCGGGTGGTCGGCACTGTCCGCAGGCCCGGGTCCGTCGACGATCTCAAGGACAAGTACGCGGACACGTTCCGGGTCGCTCAGCTCGACGTCACCGACACCCCCGGCGTGAAGGAGGTGGTCACCCGCGCGTTCAGCGAGTTCGGGCGGATCGATGTGATCGTCAACAACGCCGGCTACGGTCTGTTCGGCGCGGCCGAGGAAGTCACCGACGAGGACATCGTCCGCATCCTCGACACCAATCTGGTGGGCTCGATTCAGGTCACCCGGGCTGCCTTGCCGTATCTGCGCGCACAGGGCGGGGGCCGGATCATCCAGATCTCCACCTACGGCGGACAGGCCACCAACCCGGGGGCCTGCATGTACCACGCCGGCAAGTGGGGCATCGAAGGGTTCATGGAATCCACGGCCAAGGACGTCGCCCTGTTCGGCATCGGCGTCACCATCGTCGAGCCCGGCGGCGCCCGCACCGAGTTCCGTTACAGCAGCCTGCGGATGGCGACGCCGATGCCGGAGTACGACGACTCACCGGCCGCCATGACCCGAGGCGCGCAGGACCGCAGCCGCCCCTCTCTGGGCGACCCCGGGCTGATGGCCACTCGCATCATCGACAGCGTCGAGCAGACGCCCGCCCCCCGGCGGCTCGTGCTGGGCAGCGACTCCTACCGCTTCCTCCAGGCCGCCCTGTCCGAGCGGCTGGCCGAGGTCGAGGCTCAGCGTGACACCGCCGGCCGGACCGACATCGTCGAAGGGGACTGAAATGTCTTACGCCACCCAACCACCCGCGGAGCCCCGGGGCAGGGCGGATAGGACCGACCTCGCTGCTTCCGGCCCTTCAGGGGAACGGTCAACGGACGACTCGGCACGAACACCCGCTCTCGACCGCAGGGCGGCCATGGCATCCACCGCCCGAGGCTGCGCCGTTGTCACCGGTGGAACCTCCGGCATCGGCCTGGCCGTCGCGCATCAGCTCGCCGACGCCGGGTGGCCGGTTGCTGTCCTCGGCCGCTCGCGGACCGCCGGGGAGACCGCCAGGGCCGCCCTCGGGCCGAGGCACCGCTTCGTCGCCTGTGATCTGGCGGACGAAGCCCGGACAACAAGCGCAGCCCGGGAGATCGAAGATTCCCTCGGACCTGTCGAAATCCTCATCAACAATGCCGGCATCGGTCTGCACGCGACGGTCGAAAATCTCACCACTGACGCATGGGACGGCCTCTTCGCCGTTGACCTCAAGGCAGCCTGGCTTCTGACCAAAGCCTTTCTCCCCGGCATGCGCAGCATCGGCGGCGGCTCCATCGTCAATGTCGCGTCCGTCCACGCACACCTCACCCGGCCCGGAGTCTTCCCCTACGCGTCAGCCAAGGCCGGCATGCTCGGCCTGACCCGGACGATGGCTCTGGAGCTTGCCGGCGACAACATTCGAGTCAACGCAGTGTGTCCTGGCTACGTTCGCACGCATCCCATCATCACCCAGTACCAGCAACGCCCCGACGCAGAAGGCGCTTGGGCGCACCTGAACGCTGCACAGCCCCTCGACCGCATCGCCGAACCCGAGGAGATAGCCGAAGTCGTGTCCTTCCTGGCATCCCCCCGCGCCAGTTATGTCACAGGAGCGAGCTGGAGCGTTGACGGTGGCCTTAGTGCTCGGTTCCACACATGAGCACACCGGACAACCGACAGCCACACCCAGCGACCGCCGGCGGGGAGCGGGGTGCCTACTACGTCGTGACGTACCGCTGGGATCCGGCGAGTGAGCCGAGGCTCCGGACTGTGTATCCCAGCCACCGCGCACACGTCGACCAGCTCGGTGCCGCAGGTGGCCTCTGGCTCACCGGTGTCCTCACCGATCTCGTGCCAGAGCACAGCGGCGAACCTCGCGCTCGGACGGCGGTCGCCGCCCAGGTGCCTCATGGCGCTCTGGCCGTTTTCCGTGACCGTGCGACGGCCGAGCGGTTCATCCACGACGACCCTTATGTGGACCACGGGCTCATCACGATCTCTGCCGTGCAGATCTGGCAGCCGTTGATCTACCCGCTCTGATCAGAGCGCTGGATCCGGTGGTCCCGCCGTAAACCCTCGACAAAAGTGTGCACACAACCCGGTGATTTAGAGTGATGGTCGTCACATTTGTCTTCTGAGTGAGCGCCAGGGTCTGGAACGTAATGGCCAATAGGTCCAGCACGCTTCATCCAACGCTGTGAGCACAGATGGTGTGAAGGAGTCTTCAATTGCACAGCAATGACATGGGAAAGCTGGCTACGCAGGCCGCACTTCGTACCCTCACTCGCGGTGATGTGCGACTGACATACGTCGTTGACGGGGCAATGGCTTTTTACCCTGCCAGTTTTCTGCCCTCGGTCCCGGCGGGGCACTGGGAGCATGGATCCAGCGAGCTGGACGCCGCCGGTCGCGTGCCGATGTCCGCAGGAGGCTTGCTCGTCGAACGGGATGGGCGAGCATTGCTGATCGACGCGGGGCTGGGGCCGATCGCAGGTGAGAACCCCATGGGCGCAGCCGATAGCGGATCGCTGTTGGAGAGCCTCGCCCGCGCAGGTAAGGGGCCAGAAGACATTGACACCGTGGCGTTCACGCATCTGCACGCCGACCACACGGGCTGGGCCTTCTCCCCCGACGCCCAGGGTGCCGGCCGTCCGACCTTTCCTCGAGCACGTTACGTTTTGGCTCGACAGGAGTGGGCTCCATACGGGCGGGGCGAGACCGTGCCGGGCGCACCGCCCAACGCCTCGCTCTTTGCCACCCTCTCGAACCAGCTTGTGCTGATGGACGACGGAGAAGAGATTTTCCCGGGTGTGTACGGCCTCGTGACGCCTGGCCACACCGCCGGACACACGTCCTACATCATCCACACCGGTGAAGACCGCGTGGTCGTCTTTGGTGACGCTTTTCATATCCCGGCACAGCTCGCCCACCCCGAGTGGGGCTCTCAGCCCGATCTGATCGGTGCGGCCGTGCCGACGGCCCGCAGAACCATCCTCAGTGAACTCGAAACTCCAGACACACTGGGTTTCGCCTTCCACTTCGGGGATCAGCCCTTCGGTCGAGTGGAGCGCGACGGCGATGACATGCCGGTCTGGCGGCCCGTCCTCAGCACGGTCCTCGCACCTTCACCCCGCACACTCACATAAGCGCGCCGATCACCGAGGAACCGCCACCGCCGCACGACTGTCGGGCGGTTCGGTCATGGCGGTGACTCCGCCGATGAGGACATCGAGGTTGAAGGCGTAGTACTGGTCAGGGCTCGCGCAGTCGCTCAGAGCGTCCGCGCACCACACGACGGTGCCGTAACGGCGGGGGGACAGTGCGGTCAGGGAGGAACGCTTGACGCGGATGGCGTCGTCGCGCGCCTCCGCGTCGTCGGGGAGTTCGCGTCCCGGCTCGGCGGCGACCAGGGCCACGGCCGCGCTGAGCAGGTAGCCGCCGGCCTCCGCGGTCCGGTCCGGGGGCAGGCCGCCTTGGCGCAGCAGGGACAAGGTTCGTTCGGTCAGGGTGAGGCCGGCCGGTGAGCCGAGGACTCGGGCCGGCAGAAGCGGGGCAACGGCAGGATGCGGCCGCAGCGCCGCGACGAATGCTTCCAGGATGGCGCGTAGTTGGTGCGGCCAGGGCGAATCGTCCGTCTCGGGGAACACCACGTCGGCGAACAGCCGCTCGGCCATGGCGTCGAGCAGCTGGTCCTTCTCTTTGAAGTGCCAGTACAACGCCGTCGGCGTCACGTCGTGCAGCTGCGCCAGCCGACGGATCGTCACCGCGTCCAGCCCTTCGTCGTCCGCCAGCGCGATGGCACCGCGAGCGATCGTCTCCGGGGTCAGCCGTTCCCGCCGCGTCGGCGCGGGTCCCTTGTTCGCCATGTTGACAACCCTACCCCGTACATGTCTCATGTACCTCGTACCTGAACGCCGTACAGGAGCAGCGATCAGCTGAGGGCGGGTGTCGGCAGTCAACAGCCCGCCCACACCGTCGTAGGCAGCCGCCGCCCGGCGCGGCGGTTCCCGTGGACGGAGTCCCGCATGCCCATCACCCAACAGCCCACCGCCACCTCGTCGGCCTCGCTCGCCCCCGCACTCGTCGAACGCCTCACCCGGGGCATCGCGGCATCCGGCGAAGCCGTCACGACCCACGCGCCGTTCACCGGGCAGCCGCTCGCGCAGATCCCGCAAGCCGGAGTGGACGACGTGGAACGGGCGTTCGCGGCAGCCCGCGTCGCGCAGCGAGAGTGGGCGGCGGTGTCGCTCAAGGAGCGAGCCCGGCTCTTCGTCCGGTTCCACGACACACTGCTCGCCCGGCAGGACGAGATCCTCGATCTGTTGCAATGGGAGACCGGCAAGGCCCGGCACGACGCCTTCGACGAACTACTGGAAGCCGCCACAGCGTCTCTGTACGCCGGACGGCAGGCGCCTTCCGTGCTGCGCACCCGGCGTCGACAGGGTGCGTTCCCAGGCCTCACCCGCGCGCTGGAGGCCCATCGTCCCAAGGGTGTGGTCACGGCGATCACACCGTGGAACTACCCACTGGCCCTCGGCCTGGACGTGATCCCGGCACTGGCGGCCGGCAACGCGGTCGTACACAAACCGGACACGCGCACCGTGCTGTCGACGCTGTGGCCGCGCGCCGTCCTGGAGGAGCTGGGACTGCCGGCCGGCCTGTGGCAGATCGTGCCGGGCGACCCCGCGGTCATCGGCGACGCCCTGATCGACGGCGCCGGCTTCGTCACCTTCACCGGCTCCACCCGGGCCGGTCGGGGCATCGCCGAGCGGGCCGCTCGCCGGCTGGTCGGCTGCTCGCTGGAACTGGGCGGCAAGAACCCCATGGTGGTGCTCGACGACGCGGACCTGGACGCCACCGTCGAGTCCGCGGTGCGCGGCTGCTTCGGCAACTCCGGGCAGATGTGTGTCGGCATCGAGCGCGTTTATGTCCGCACCGAGGTCTACGACCAGTTCCTCGACCGCTTCGCTGCCCGCGTCGCCCGCATGACGCTGCGCCCGGACTTCGACTTCGCCACCGACATGGGCTCCCTCACCTCCCCGCAGCAACTGGCGCGGGTCCAGGAACACGTCGAGGCGGCCAGATCCGCCGGAGCCCGTGTGGTGACAGGCGGCCGGGCACGGCCGGACCTTGGACCGCTGTTCTACGAGCCGACCATTCTCGCTGACGTCCCCGCCGGGACCCCGGTACACGGCGAAGAGACATTCGGACCGGTGGTCTCCGTCTACCGTGTCGCCTCCGACGACGAGGCCGTCACCGCCGCCAACGACTCCCCGTACGGCTTGAACGCCGCCGTGTACAGCCGTGACGTCGCCCGTGCGCGCCGACTCGCCGGCCGCATCGAGGCCGGCACCGTCAACATCAACGAGGGCTATGCGACCGCCTACGCGTCCCAGGGCGCCGCGATGGGCGGCATGAAGTCCTCAGGCCTGGGACGCAGGCACGGCGTCGGCGGACTGCTGAAGTACACCGAACCGCAGACCGTCGCCGCTCAGCGCCTGCTCGGCTTCGACCCCGCCCTCGGCATGAGCAGGGCCCGCCAGGCCGCGCTGTTCACCCGCTCCCTGCGTCTGCTGAAGGCCCTGCGGATCCGCTGATCCGCGCTCTCCCGCCTTCCCCGTCCACCCGTACTCGCTTGAGGAAACCATCATGAGGATTCTTGTCACCGGAGCAACCGGATACCTGGGACGGGCCGTCTCCCAGCGGCTCAAGGGCGCCGGGCACGACGTCACCGCTGTGGCCCGCGATACCGTCGGCCTCAGTGCGCTGACGGCGGCCGGATTCCACGCCGTGCGCGGCGATTTGTCGGATCCGACGTCGCTGCGAGACGCCGTCGAGGAAGCCGAGGCTGTCGTGGAGACCGCTGACGCAGACAATGCGGGGGCCACCGCCGGCTTCCTCGGCCTCCTGGCCGGCAGCGGCAAGCGGTATGTCCGAACCAGTGGTGTCGCCGTCTACACCGAGCTGTCCGCCGGTGAGGCCGGCGACACCGTGCACGTCGAGGACCCCGCCTGGGAGCCGATCGAGCCGTTGCGCCACCGCTGGAACCAGGACCTGAGCGTCATGGCCGCCGCCGCGGACGGCATCCACAGCGTCGTGCTGCGTCCTGGCATGGTCTATGGCCTGGGTGGCAGCGAGCAGTTGCCCGTGCTGCTGCGCGCCGCGATGCGAGACCGGGTCAGCCGCTACACAGGTCCCGGCCTCAACCGGTACCCGAACGTCCACCTCGACGACGTCGCGCAGGCCTATGTCCTCGCCGTGGAGTCCGCACCGGCCGGCAGCGAGTACAACCTCGCCGCCGACGAGACCACCATGCGGGAGATCGCCGAGGGCGTCGCCTCCGTCCTGGGACTGGGCGAGGCCGTCTCCAGCACGCTGGAGGAGGTCGCCCAAGGCATCGGTCTGACCTACGCGTTCGGAATGGCCTCCAACGTGCGGGTCGACTCCGCACGTGCCCGAGCCGAGCTGGGCTGGAACCCGGTCGGCCCTTCCCTCATCGACGACCTGGTGCGCGGCTCGTACCGCAAGGTGTGGGGCGACCGCGAGGTCGCACTGGTCACTGGTGAGGTGGCGGCGTGACCCGGCCCGATCCGGCGGTGGACGGACAGCTCGCCGGCGAGGTCGTCGCCCGGGACTTCGACGGCTGGAGCGAGGAACTGCAACAGGAGTTCGTCGACAACGCCTTCAACTACAGCGTCGGCTCCGAGCTCTTGTCGGAGACCGGGAACCTGAAGGTGTGGGGTGTCACGGTGCCCCCGGGCGGTCGGCTGCCCGCCCACCGGCACGTCCTCGACTACTTCTGGACCGCCCTCGTCGATGGCACGAGCGTCCAGCACACCGATGACGGCACCACCCGCCGGGTCGGCTACCGGGCCGGTGACACCCGCCACTTCAGCTTCCCGGGCGAGGCGTACCTGTTGCACGACCTGTGCAACGACGGCCCGTCCGAGCTGAGGTTCCTGACGGTCGAACACAAACGGCCGCACGACCCGCCGTCCACGGAGGACCGACATGACTGACGTCTCCGCCCCCGCCGCCATGGTCCCCGTCCCCTACTACCCTGCGGCCACCCAGTCCGTACTCGCCGCCAATGCCCGCCGGATCAGGGGGACTCCGTACGAGGAGTTCTTCCGGGACGAGATGTTCCTGCCTGATGACGTCCTGCCCGCGCTGCGCCGGCCGATGGACCCGGCCGACGCCCTCGACTCCGGTCCAGAGGCGCTCAACACCTTGCTCGACCCAGGCGACCACCGAGTGGAGAACGGCTACTGCCTGCTGCCCGGCGGCACGGCGTACGTCGCCAGCCGGACCCGTTTCCCGGGCGCGACCGGGGAGATGTTCAGCTGGTTCTTCTGGTGGTACATGGCCGCCTCCGAGCGCTACAGCGTCTGGTCGCCGTACACCCGGGTCACAGCTCGCGCGCTGGACACCGCCGTCCTCACCCGGCCCGGCCTCACGCACGAGCAGCGGTATGTGGGCAACACCGTGCACGTCACCGAGTACGTGGGTCCGAAACGGATCACGGCCCGCACCCGGTTCGTCGAACCGTCAGCCTGGGGACTGGACACCGGCCGCTTCACCGAAGCCAAGATCGTCGCCCAAGTGTGCGGGGAGATCATTCTCGCCGGCGTACGGGTCGGACGCATGCTGCGGCTGGCCCGCGCGACCGACGACGGATTCGAACTGCGCACCCGTTTCTGGCTCGGCGAACGCATCGCCGCCGGCCCGGTGAACCTCACACCGGCCCTGTCCGCACTCGGTCTCAAACGACGGCTCATCACGCCGGACACCGGCTACGAGCAGTTGTTCAACGACCAGATGGGCATGACCCACCTCGCCGGCCTGCTGCCCGGGCTGCACGCCACGTTCGGCACACCGTCCGCCTGACGCGGTAGCAGGCATGTCCGGCTCCGGCCGGTTCACCCCGCCTCCGCACCACTCCCCCCCAGTTTCGTCGCTGTGCCCGGTCCTGCCGTCAGACCTGGTCTTGCTGTCCCGCCTGCTGGCGGCGCTGCCGATAGTCGCGCATGCGCTGCCGCACGCCACAGGTGCTCGTGTCGTGCCACTGCTTGCTGTTGTTGTTCGACTGGTCGTAGAAGCAGGTCCGACACAACGGCTCGCGACATAGTTTCAGGCGACGAAGAGTGTCGTTCTGCTGGGCGAGCAGCAGCTCGGCGCCGATGGCCGACGTCAGCCACGTCCCACCGGACCCCTTCGGCAGCAGGCTCACCTGTCCGTTTCCGACGGAGATCTCGACCGGGGTGCGCAAGGTCGCTTCCGGCTTCCGTAGCAGCAGGTCGTGCACCGTGGACCGCAAGCGCCGCACGGCCGCGATGTCCGCCGCGGTCAAGGTGAGCCGCGGGGTGGGGCCGCCATGGACGACGGCCCACTCGTCGGCGAGCGTCGTGATCCACGCGAGCGCATCGCTCGGGTCGTCCAGCGGGTCGACGTCCTCCTGGGTACGCGCGGTGGAGTTGGCGAGGGCTTGCGTCAGATGGAGGCCGGGCGGCGCGAGCGGCGCCTTGTAGCGATCACAGACGTCGTGCCACGTGCGGAACGTTGCGTTCTCGGCCATCGGCGGTTGGCTCTCCTCTCCTGCCCGACCTCTTGCGCCGGCTTCCTGGCCTGCACCTTTCTACACGCCCGGCGGGCTGGAACCGGCGCCGCGTTCAGCATATCCGGGCCGCCGGACGGGACTGCTCGCGGAATAGACAGTTACGAGCATAGGCTCTATGGTCGTAACCGTTGGGATCGAGGGTCCCACTTGAGCAGCACCAGGAACAAGGAGAATGCGATGAAAGCCATCCACGTCACCGCGTACGGGGACGCCCGCGAGGTCCTGCAGGTCGTGGACCTGGAGCCGCCGACCGCACCCGGCGTCGGCGAGGTACTGATCGACATGGAATACGCGCCGCTGAACAAGCACGACCTGGCCTCGATCAGCGGCTTCCTGCCGGTGCCCCCGGCGCCGTTCGTGGCGGGCAACGAGGGCACCGGTGTCGTGGCGGCCACCGGCGAGGGGGTGACGAACGTCAAGCCTGGCGACCGCGTCGCGCTCCCGCTGCTGAGCGGCACTTGGCGCGAGCAGATCGTCGTTCCGGCGGTCGGTATGGCCGCCCTGCCCGAGGCCGACCCGCAGCAACTGGCGATGATCGGCAGCAACCCGCCCACCGCCGCGCTCATCCTCGACAAGTACGCCGATGTCCCGGCCGGCTCCTACGTCGTGCAGAACGCGGCCAACAGCGGCGTCGGACGCTCCCTCATCGCCATCGCCGCGCCCGCGGCATCAGGACCATCAACTTCGCGCGCAACGAGGCCACCTTCGAGGAACTGAAGGCCGCGGGCGCGGACATCGTGCTGCCGGACCGGCCGGAGTCCGTGGCCATCGCCAAGGAACTGATCGGCGACGCGCCGGTGCGCCTCGGCGTGGACGGGGTCGGTGGCGCCGCCACGCTGAACCTGGCCTCGCTGCTCACCGAGAACAGCGCGCTCGTCGCCTACTCGGCCGTGTCCGGGGACCCCATGCACGTGCCGTACTTCATCCTGACCAGCAAACGGGCGACGGTCCACGGCTTCTTCGCCGGCGCCCGGGACTATGTCACCGAGACCGCCCCGGCGATCCGTGAAGCCGGTGCGCTGATCGCGTCCGGCGATCTTGTCGTGCCGGTAGCAGGTGTCTACACCCTCGACAAGATCCAGGACGCACTCGACCACCTCTTCCGCGGCGGCAAGATCCTCCTCGACCTGCGGGCCTCGACGGCCGGCAACTGACCCCACAACGGGCCGACATCAGCCCAAGCTTCACGGGGTGGCGAAGAACAACAGCAAAGTCTGGCACGACAATCACGCCGCTCTCCACCTTGGCTTCCGCTACCGAAAACCAGCGAAAGGTCAAATTGCAATGACGCAGCTTCTGAACCGGGTGCTCAACGCCCACGGTGGCCTGGAACGCTGGCGCAACGCCACCACGATCCAGACGCGAGCCAGCTTCGGAGGACCCATGTGGGAACTGCGCGGTGTGGCCGGCCTCCTGAACGACAACAAGTTCACCATCGACCTCAAGCAGCAGCACACCGTCATCAGCGACTTCACCGGCCCCGGAATCCAGGGCGTCTACACCCCCAACCACGTGGCTCTGGTCGACAAGAACGGGCGCATCCTGCGAGAGCGCCACGCCCCACGGAAATCCTTCGAAGGCTTCCAGGTGAACTCCCCCTGGGACGAACTCCACCTCCTGTTTTTCGTCGGATACGCCATGTGGAACTATCTCACGGCGCCCTATCTACTGACACTGCCCGGCGTGCTGATACAAGAACTGAGCCCCGACCCGGACACCCTCGACCTGCGGCCGCCTGTGAGCGGCACATGGCATCGCCTACGGGTCAATTTTCCCCAACAGATCGAGACCCACAGCCGCGAGCAGACGTTCTATTACGACGACCTCGGACTCCAGCGCCGCATGGACTACCGAGTCGAAGTCGCAGGAGGCGGACGAGGAGCCCACTTCACCGAAGGACACCAGGAAGTGTCCGGACTGATATTCCCCACCCACCGGTACATCCTGATACCGGACGCCGACGGCACGTCCCTTCGCGAAGAGCCTTTCATCACGGTCGACCTCTCCGACATCCAAGTCAACTGAACTGAAACACACGCGACTCAAGGTCTCTCCATGACTCCGGAAGTTTCCCTCTACCAGGCGCGCCAGTTTCACCTGCCGGTGCACATACCGTACGGCCAGTTCATCAAGCTCTTCGAGACACTGGTTCCGGACGTTGAACCGAAAAAGCTGGCCCACCTCATCGCCGCAGGCGACATGAACGCGGTCAGCGAACACTTTTCTGTACATGCGCCGAATGGCTGGTCCGTGTACTGGAAGATCGACATCGGGCCGCTCCAGCGCCTCAATGGGCACGACACGACCGCGGTCACATACCTGCTCGGCAACAGCCTCATCGGTGAATCACTTTTTCGGCATGATCCGGCTGCCCTGACTTACGCTCCCTTTCGTGTCACCGTCAGCCGAGACGGCGAAGGGCGCACGACCCTGACGATCGTCCAGCCGTCCACCCAGCTGAACAGCCTGAACAGTCCCCATATAACCAGGATCGGCCATGAAGTCGACACACAGATAGCACACCTACTACGCCGACTAGGGCTCACACCCCCGGACGAGATGACCCGCCAATGAATCGCTTGCATTCGAGGACCGCTGGATCTCGTCGCAGGTCAGCGGGATCAGGTCGTCGGGTGTGAGTGGGTGCGCGTGTTCGTCGACGCGGACGACGTCGAGGAAGGCGTGGACGAGCATGGCGAGGGTGGCCAGGGATACCGGCTTGGTGGAGTGGCAGCGGCAGTAGGCGAGTTCGCCGGTGGCGGTTGCGGCGGATCAGGAGCTGGTGGCGACCTGGCGACGGGGCGGCGAGGTCAATGATGGCGCAGCCGTAGAACCGCTGCCCGTTCGCGCCGGGTCCGGCTGGACGGCGTTGACCGCCGCATGGCGGGTGCGGTGCCGTCGAACGCGTCACGGTGGCGGTTCACGTGGTACGTGGACGGATAGGACAGTGGTCTTTATCCACCTTCCTCCACCGTTGCACGAGGAGTGTCCGTGTCCCCTGCCAGGCCGCCGTACGATCCTGAGCTCGCCGCCTTCCTCGAATCCCAAAGGGACACGATCTCCTACGAATTGACCATGGAAACGATTCCGAAGATCCGCCGGCAGACCATCGCCTGGTTCCCTGGAATCGATCAGATCCTCGCGGGCACCGGCCTGGAGCACACCGAGGTCACCGTCCCCGGTCCGGCGGGCGCCCCCGATCTTCTCCGCGGTGGCATGCCGCTGCGGCTCGTGGTGCCACGTGCGCCCGGGGGCGGGGGGTTTGTGCTGCCGGGATGGCGCTTCGGCGCGGCGGTGGTCTCCCGGCACGGGCGACTCCGGGGGCGCGGACGTGCCTGCCCCACGTGGTCCTATGGACGGGGCAGGTACCTCCGTCGCAGGCGAACACAAGCGCCGCACGGCCCGGACGGGCTGTGCGGCGCGAGGGTGCGTCAGCGAGCCTAGGGGCCGGTAGTGCCGCTGACGTGGGAAAGGGCAGGGAGAGTCCGGCTCATGCCGCCGTTCCGTGCAGGAGTCGCTCGCTGAGCTGCCAGAGGCGGTCGGCCGAGTCGCGGTCCACGCCGTGGGGTACGACCCCGACCGGGGTCTGACCGCTCTCGATCAGGGCCTGGAGGTCTTCGGGCTCGGGCAGTCCGACAAGAGGCGAGACCTCGTTGTTCTCGCCGTACGCGCCGCCGAGCCCGGCCAGACGTGGATCGGTCGCCATCCACGTCTGGGTCGAGGCGCCCTGTTCCGGTGTCTTCTTACCTGCTTCGGGGTCGATGATCCAGCCTCCCTCGCGGTCCATGAAACCCATCTCACGCAGGAGTTCGGGCGTGGTCCAGGGAGACAGATCGGTGCTGGGGATCGCACCGGGGTGGACCGAGAACGCCTCTATCCCGTCGTCGGCGCCGCGGGCCGTGATGCCGACCGCGTGCAGGATGTTCGCCGTCTTGGACTGCCCGTATCCGAGCCACCACTGATACTCGCGTCGCTCGAACATCGGGTCGTCGAACACCACGGGGGACATGCGGTGTGCCCACGCGGACACGTTCACCACACGGGCACCTCCAGCGGCCCGCAGGGCAGGCCACAGCCTCTGGACGAGCTGGAAATGGCCCAGGTGGTTGGTGGCGAAGTGCAGTTCGTGGCCGCGATCGTCCCGCGTCAGGGGCAGCCCCATGACGCCGGCGCTGTTCACCAGGATGTGCAGCGGCCGGCCTGACTCGACGAACCGGTCGGCGAAGGCGTCCACCGAGGCCGGTCGCGTGAGGTCGAGCCGTGCGATCTCGACGCCGTCGATACGGGCGACCCGCGCCCGGCCCTTGTCCGGGTCCCGGACGGGTACGACGACATGGGCGCCGGCGGCGCGCAGCGCACGGGTGGTCTCCAGTCCGACGCCGGAGTGCCCACCGGTGACGATTGCCGTGCGGTCGGACAGATCGAGGCCGGCGACGACGTCGAGCGCCGTGTCGGCTGCCGTGAAGCCGGAGCCGATGGGCTGCTGGTGGCCGGGGAAGGTCATGAAAGTGTCTCCTGATGGGGATGAGGGTGCGCAACGGGGACCGGGAAGTCACTCGGTTTGCCGGCGCCGCACCCGTCGGAGGTGCCGCGAGATCCGGCAGCTTCCGAGACCTGTGTGGGCGTGGAACCGCTCCTGGTGCGTGGCGTACGATGGGACCTTATGGCGGAGACCTCTCCGTCATGGTTGCCATCAACGTGACGGAGGGCCCTCCGTCACGCAAGCGGGCAAGAACGTGCAGGCAAGAAGAGGAGGGCGGCGCGGGGTGAGCGGCAAACGAGTGGAGCAGCTGCACGCACAGGGCGAGCGCACACGGGCGCGACTGCTGGAGGTGGCCCGGGAGGCGTTCGCCGCGGACGGCGCGGTGTCGCTGAACGCGGTCGCGAAGGCGGCCGGGGTGGGCATCGGCACGCTCTACCGGCACTTCCCCACCCGGGAGGAGCTGGTCTTCGAGCTGTACCGGCACGAGGTGCACCAACTCGCCGCGTCGGCGGACGAGTTGCTGGCCGTCTCGGAGCCCGCGGTCGCCCTGCGCGACTGGCTCGACGGATACGCGCGTTATGTGATGGCGAAGGCCGGGCTCGTCCGGGCCCTGCGCGGCGCGGCGACGCACGGACGCTTCGTGCAGGAGGCGTACGGCCCGGTCGCGGCCGCCATCGACAGGCTGCTCGCCGCCAACGAGCGGGCGGGCACGGTCCGGCCCGGGTTCACCGCCGACGACGTACTGCTCGCCGTCGACGGCCTCTACAACCTGGACCCCGACAGCGACTGGCCGCCCAGAGCGGCACGCCTCTTCGACCTCGTCGTCACCGGACTGCGCGGCACGAACTGACCGCGCGGCACGGCGCGGAGCCGAGGGCTCGTTCTTCGGGCATCGGCAGGAGGATCGGGCAGGCACCTCCTGCCCGGCTCGCCCGGGCGTTCCCGGCAACGGAAGCGGGCCGTTGGTGCTGGTCTGCTGGTTCGGCGGGAACCACCCGGCCGTCACCCGGGCCATCGGTGAGGTGCGGCCCCTGCTCGCCGAGCGGGGGTGCACCATCGGTACCGCGCATCTCAAGGACCGGCGGGCTCCGGTCCGCCGCCTCGGCGCCGCGAGCACATGAGCGAGATGCCGCATGCCGTCGTCGGCCCGCTGTCACATCGGCAACCGGAGTGCGAGAGCACGTCTCGACGACTCGGCGCCGGCCATGCGCGAGACCGTCAGACGAGGCCGCCGCTGGTGTGGACGGTCTGTCCGTTGACCCACCGGACCGGGCCGGTGAGGGCGAGCACGGCTTCAGCGATGTCGTCGGGCGTGCCGATGCGACGGAGCGGGATCATGTCGACGAGCGCCTGCCTCATCGCCGCTCCGTCGCCGCTGTCAGCGAGGTCACGAGCGAACATCTCGGTCTCGGTCGGGCCGGGCGCGACGGCGTTGACGGTGATGTCCCGTCCGGCGAGTTCCTTGGCGAGAATCTTGGTGATCGCTTCAAGACCTGCCTTGGTCGCACCGTAGGCCGTGTAGCCCGGGGCGAAGTTCTTCGTGACCGCGGTCGAGATGTTCACGATCGATCCGCCCGCCCGCAGCGTCGAGGCAGCCGCGCGATCGACGAGCAGCGTGCCACGCAGATTCGTGTGCAGCATGGCGTCCATCTCGTCGACCGTCAGATCGACCAGCGGCTTCGTGGTCAGTACGGCCGCGGCGTGGACAACGGTGTCGACGCCCCCGAACTCCGCCTTCGCCTTGTCGAAGAGGCCGGAGACGGACGCCTCGTCGGCGACGTCCGACTGCACCGAGATCGCCGCGCCGCCCGCGGCGATGATCCCGGAGACGACGTCGTCCGCCGCCGACGCTCCGTTCTGGTAGGCCACTACAACAGCGTCGCCGCGTTCGGCGAGACGTTCGGCGATACGGCGACCGATCCCTCGCGACCCTCCGGTGACGATCGAGACACGCCTGTCCTGTGCAGACATCAGTGAGACTCCTCAAGAGAAGGTACTTTCCAACCGTGACGGAGACCACTCCGTCACAATGTTTACGTTAACGGAGAGGACTCCGTCACGCAACCGGGGTCGATCCCGACTTGCAGAGCCCCAGGCAGGAACGAGAGCACTGTTTGTTTGTTGCATGCACTGGGTCTAGGGTTGCCCCATGGTCAGGAAAGCCGATCTGCTGGTGGACATCCTCGCGTCCGTGCATGAGATCAGCCGTCTTCGCCGGCGCAGTGCCGATGCCCGATTCGGAACCAGGACGACCCTTCTGGCCACGTTGGAGGCGATCCGTGAGTCGGGGGGCGCACGGATCTCCCAGCTCGCTGATCGACTCGCCATCGACACCTCGGTCCTCAGCCGTCGTATCGCCCCACTGAAGAAGCGGGGTTGGGTGGTCCAGGTCACGGATCCCAAGGACCGGCGGGCGCAGCTGATCACCCTGTCGGACAGCGGTCGCAGCATGCTGGACGACCTACGGGCCGAGACGGGTGCGTCAATGGTCGCGGGCCTTCCCGATTGGAAGGTGGCCGATCTCAAGGCGCTCGCGGCGCAGTTGCAGCGTCTGGAGGCCGACTTGAGCAAACTGGCCGGGGAGACCGACGACCGCTGAGAGGTCGTCGGCGTGGGGTCAGACGCTGTCCGACGCGATGAGTTCGGGCAGCCGGGTGGCAAGCTGCCGCGCGGTCCAGATGTCCTCAGTGGTGATCTCGCCGACCGCGCGCCAGGGGCTGTAGCGCTGTACGGTGCCCGATCCCGCGTAGAAGATCTCACGGGTGATCTCGCAGTCCGCCGCCGCGAGGGCGACGACGAGCGGGGCCACGCTCGCGGGACCGAGCCGGTCTCGTTCGGCGTGGGTCATGCCGACCAGCCGCTCCGCCATGCGGGAGTGCGCGTCGGCGAGCCGGGTCACGGCGCTGGGGGCGACGGCGTTGCAGCGTACGCCCTGGTCGGCGAGTTCGTTGCCGACGACCAGGGTGAGCATGGCGATGGCGGCCTTCGCCGCGGCGTAGCTCGACTGTCCGGAGCTGCCGCCGCCCATGCCCACCCGGGAAGTGCTGTTGACGATCGACCGGTCGCACCGCGGACGGCCGCGCCAATAAGCGCCGGCGGCGCTGATCAGACCGGCGTGCCCGGTGAGGTGCACGCGGAGGACGCGTTCCCACATGGCCTGGTGCTGCTCGGTGAGCGGGGCGTCGATCAGGATCCCGGCGTGCAGGTCGCCGAACTCCTCGACGGCCTGGTCGACCATCCTGCGGCAGCTGGTCCAGTCACCGACGTCGTCGTGGTTGGCGACGGCTGTGCCGCCCTCGGCGCGGATGGCGGCGACGACCTAGTTGTATTGATCACGAGCGTTGTTAACGCCGCCGGGCTTGATCATGGCGAAGGCCTCCGTGTGTGGTGGAGGTGTCGAATCTTCACCGCACGGAGGCCTTCGTGTCCCACCGTAATGCCCGGCTGACCGTTCACGGCAGGCGACTGCTGGTTGAGCGTG